>JADLAZ010000064.1 GCA_020849725.1 Chloroflexota bacterium | reverse complement strand
GTTCTGCGGGCTGTGCGCGCAGGTCTGCCCAACCGACGCGATCACGATGAGCCACGAGTTCGAGCTGGCGACGCAGGACCGCGACGGCCTCCTCAAGGTTGAGGGTGAACTGGGGCAGATGGGTGAGTTGGTCAGCCCGTGGCCGATCGGCGGGCCGCAGGTGCGCTGAGCAGGCGCGCGATGATGGGTGGATGGTATGCATGAGCATCGAGCAGATCGCGTTCGCCGTCTTGTCGGCCGCGGCCGTGATTGGCGGGCTTGGGACGATCCTGGCGCGCAACCCGATCCACTGCGGCACGGCGCTGGTCTTTGCCTTCTTCAACATCGCCGGCCTGTTCGTGCTGGCGTCGGCCGAGTTCCTGGCGATGGCGATGATGATCATCTACGGCGGCGCGGTCATGGTGCTGGTGGTGTTCGTCGTCATGCTGGTGCGCATGGATGATCTGCCGGAGATGCATCCTGGCCACCCGGTGCAGATGATCGTCGCGCCAGTGGTCGGCGTGGCGGCGTTCGTCGAGGTGGTGCTGGCGACGACGGTAGTTGGTGGCTTCCCGGTCGGCCAGGCTGGCGTGTGGACGCCAGCGGCGACGCAGGCGGTCGGTGGGACAACCCAGGCCTTCGGCCGGGTGTTGTACAACGAGTACCTATTCCCGTTCGTGGTCGTGTCGCTGGTGCTGCTCGTAGCCGCTATCGGTGCGATCGCCCTGGCGCGACAACCAGGCGCCGCCGACGCCGAAGGGGCGGCTGGCATCTCGCTGAGCCAGGCGCGGGCGCGGCTGGCGATGGACCGCGTCGAGCAGTTGGCGCGGGCGCGTGGCGGCCCGGTCGACGCGGCGGCGCTGGCCAATGCCGCGCTGGAGCAGACGCCGGCAGCGCGGCAGGAGCGTGAGTGATGCAGACGGTGCCGCTGGAGTGGTTCCTGATCGTCAGCGGGCTACTTTTCGGAATCGGCATGACCGGTGTGCTGACGCGCCGCAACATCTTCGTCATCTTCATGTCAGCCGAGTTGATGCTGAATGCGGTCAATCTGTCGCTGGTCGGCTTCAACCGGGCGCTCAACTCGTTCGCCGGTCAGAGCTTCGTCGTTTTCATCCTGACGGTGGCGGCGGCCGAGGCGGCCGTCGGGCTGGCGCTGATCGTCGCGCTCCAGCGCCGCAAAGACACGGTCGACATCGAGGCGATCCAGACGCTGCGCCAGTAGATCGAGGAGACGAATGGGGGACCTCATCTGGCTGATCCCGGCCCTGCCGCTGGCGGCCGCGATCGTCAACTTCTTCCTCGGCAAGCGGCTGCTGCGGCAGCGCAGCCACTGGGTGGCGACGCTGGCGGTAGCGGTGTCGTTCGTGATCAGCGTCGGGGTCTTCTACGACCAGTACGTCAGCCACGGCACGCCGATGGAACTGAAGCTGTATCAATGGATCGACAACGGCGCCTTCCAGGTGTCAATCGGCTTCCTGGTCGACCCGCTGACGGCGACGATGCTAGTCGTCGTGACCTCGGTCGGCCTGCTGGTGCACATTTACTCGACCGGCTACATGCACGGCGACGGTGGCTACTACCGCTTCTTCTCCTACCTGCCGTTGTTCGTGTTCTCGATGCTGCTGCTGGTAATGTCGACCAACTTCCTGCAGATGTACGTCTTCTGGGAAGCGGTCGGCATGTGCTCATACCTGCTGATCGGCTTCTGGTACCTGCGCCGCTCGGCCAACGACGCCGCCAAGAAGGCGTTCATCGTCAACCGCATCGGCGATGTCGGCTTTGGCCTGGGAGTGATGCTCGTCTTCGTCCTGTTCGGCACGCTGCAGTTCACCGACGTGTTCGCGAGAGCGCACGAAGTGGCGACGGCGCACCCGGACCTGCTGACCTGGGCGACCTTCCTGCTGTTCATGGGCGCGATCGGCAAGAGCGCCCAGTTCCCGCTGCACGTCTGGCTGCCGGACGCGATGGAAGGTCCGACGCCGGTGTCGGCGCTGATCCACGCCGCGACGATGGTCACTGCTGGCATCTACATGGTGGCGCGGGTGCATCCGCTGTTCCTGGAGACGCCGC
Organism: Chloroflexota bacterium; assembly: GCA_020849725.1. The sequence continues at coordinate 44,478 of JADLAZ010000064.1, read as the reverse complement.
TGACACTCCAAATCGTCGCCATCGTCGGCGTGCTGTCGGCCTTCATCGGCGCGACAATCGCCCTCGTCCAGACCGACATCAAGCGCATCGTCGCCTACTCGACAATCAGCCAACTCGGCTACATGTGCTTCGCGCTCGGCATCGGCGCCTGGATCCCGGCGATCTTCCACCTGGCGACGCATGCCTTCTTCAAGGGGCTGCTCTTCCTCGGCTGCGGCTCGGTGATTCATGGCATGCACGAGGAGCAGGACATCCGCAAGATGGGCGGCCTGCGCCGGTTCATGCCGATCACGGCGCTGACGTTCCTGATCGGCAGCCTGGCCAACGCCGGCATCCCCATCTTCGCCGGCTTCTTCTCCAAGGACGAGATCCTGGCATCGGCCTTCAATGCTCACGCCTACTGGGTCTACGGCGCGGGCTTGCTGACGGCGTTCCTGACGGCGTTCTACATGTTCCGGCTCTACTTCGTCGTCTTCGAGGGTCCGCCGCGCTTTGACGCGAGCCGCGTCCATCCGCACGAAAGCCCATGGTCGATGACCGTGCCGCTGATCCTGCTGGCGATCGCGGCGACGCTGGCGGGCCTGCTGCTGGGCTGGCCGCCGGAGCAGGGCTTCATTCACCAGTACCTCGCGCCGGTCTTCGCCCACGGCGAGGGTGAGGCGCACGCGATTGACATGGGCACAGTGCTGACCATGAGCGCCGTGGCGACAGTAGTGGCGCTGGCCGGCGTGGCGCTGGCCTGGAGCATGTACCGGCGCAGCGCCCCGGACCCAGTCGCGATGGGTCAGCGCTTCCGGCGACCCTACCAGTTCCTGCTCAACAAGTGGCGCTTCGACGACCTGTATGATGGGACGGCCGTGCAGGGAACGAAGGACGTGGCGGCTGGGGCGAATCTGTTCGATCGCCACATCATCGATGGCCTGGTCAATGGCACGGCGGCGGCGGTCGCTGGCTTCAGCCGTGGTCTCAGCCGGGTCCAGACGGGCTTCGTCGGCAATTACGCGCTGGCGATCGCCTTTGGCATGGTTCTGTTCGTCGGCATCTACCTGATCACCGCCGGCGTCATCAGCCCGCCCTAGGCGCGGCCGGGAGCGGTCGATCTCAGCACCTACGGAGAGACGCGCGTGCCGATCCTGTCGATAATGACCTACATCCCGCTGGTGGCGGCGCTCATCATCTTGCTCCTGCCGCGGCTGAGCGATCAGTCGACGCGCTGGCTGGCGCTGACGGCGTCGGCGCTGTCGTTTCTGGTGTCGCTGGTCATGCTGGTCAGCTTTCGTCCCACCGCTCCGGGAATGCAGTTCGAAGAGCGGGTCGCCTGGCTGCCGGAGATCGGGCTGTCGTACCACCTGGGCGTCGACGGCATCAGTGTGCTGCTGGTGGTGCTAACGGCGCTGTTGCAAGTGATTGCCATCACCGCCAGTTGGGGGCCGATCCAGCGGCGCGTGCGCGAGTACTACATCTCGATGCTGCTGCTGGGTACGGGCATGATCGGCGTTTTCATCAGCCTGGACCTGTTCCTGTTCTACATCTTCTGGGAAGTGGTGCTGATCCCGATGGCGCTGCTGATCGGCATCTGGGGCAGCGCCAACCGGGTCTACGCCGCCGTCAAGTTCTTCCTCTACACGCTGGCCGGCAGCCTGCTGATGCTGGTCGGCATCGTCGTTATGTACGAGACCTATTACCGGGTGACCGGGCGGCGCTCGCTCGACGTGCTGGACATGATGGCGGTCATCCCACAGATGCCGCTAACCTATCAGGTGTGGGTGTTCCTGGCCTTCTTCATCGCCTTCGCGATCAAGGTGCCGATGTGGCCGTTTCATACCTGGCTGCCGGACGCTCACGTCCAGGCGCCAACGGCTGGCTCGGTCATTCTGGCCGGCGTGCTGCTGAAGATGGGCGGCTACGGCATGCTGCGCTTCAATCTCCCGCTCTTCCCAGCCGCCAGCCGCGAGCTTGCGTTCTGGGTGCTGCTGCTGTCGACGGTGGCGATCATCTATGGTGCCCTGGTGGCGCTGGTGCAGCCGGACTTGAAGCGGCTGATCGCCTACACGTCGGTCAGCCACATGGGCTTCGTGACGCTCGGTATCTTCGCGCTCAATCAGCAGGGGCTAGAAGGCGCGATGATCGTCATGCTGAGCCACGGCTTCGTCACCGGCGCGCTGTTTCTGTTGGTCGGCGTCATCTACGAGCGAGCCCACACCCGCGAGATCAGCCACTTCGGTGGGCTGGCGACGCGGATGCCTGTCTACGCCTCGCTGTTCGGCCTGTTCATGTTCTCGTCGATCGGGCTGCCCGGCCTGAGCGGCTTCATCGGCGAGTATCTGACGATCCTGGGCGCATTCACTATCGGGCCGTTCCGGTGGATGGCGGTCGTGTCGATGCTGGTCATTATCCTCGCTGCCTTCTACATGATGTGGCTCTACCAGCGCTTCATCTTCGGCTCGGAGAGCGACAACGTGCGCGGCTATCACGATGTCACCCGTCTGGAGCTGGCGACACTTGCGCCGCTGGTGGTCTTGACCGTCGCGCTGGGCGTATTCCCCGGTCCCGTCTTTGCCATCCTGCATGGCCCGGTGCAGGCGCTGCTGGCCGGCGTGCCGCAGCTTGCCATGCGCTAGCGGCGGGCAGCCAGCGCTGTCGATTGCGACAACACCCGACGAAGTCAGGTTGTGAGGAGGCTCTGTGGTCCCGCAGATGGTCTTTCCGGAGGTGGATTTCTCTCTGATGGCGCCGCAGTTGATCGTGCTGGCGCTGGCACTGGCGCTGATCGTCGTCGACCTGATCTTGCTGCGGAACCACGAGCGGCTGCTGACCTGGCTGAGTCTGATCGGGTTTGGCGGTGCGCTGGTGGCGACCATCTGGCTCGGCGTGGTTGGCCTACCCGGACCCGGTGGTGTGACACGATTGCCGAGCGCTTCGACCTTCGGCGGCATGGTGCGCTGGGACCCGCTGGCGGTCTTCTTCATGGTCGTGATCCTCAGTGCGGCGCTGCTGACGGTGCTGATCTCGGCCACCTACATGCCGCTGCGCCGGATGCCGCTGCCGGAGTACCTGATGGTGCTGGCGCTCGGCACGCTCGGCATGATGTTGACGGCCTCAGCCGGCGATCTGGTGATGATCTTCATCGGCATCGAGTTGTCGTCGGTAGCGATCTACGTCATGACGGGCTTCCAGCGCACGCGCGAGGAGTCGCTCGAGGCGGCGATCAAGTACTTCCTGCTGGGCATCTTCGCCACGGCCATCCTGGTCTACGGCATGGCCTGGTTGTACGGTGTGACCGGACACACGAACCTGACCCAGATCGCCCGCTACCTGACAGCGTCGCAGGACCTGTGGACCAGCCGAACGATGTTGTTCGCGCTGCTGCTGCTCGTCGTCGGGCTAGGCTTCAAAGCGGCGGCGGTGCCTTTCCACATGTGGACGCCGGACGCCTACACAGGCGCGCCGACGCCGGTATCGGCGTTCTTGTCAGTCGGGCCGAAAGCAGCCGCCTTCGTCGCCATCGTCCGAGTACTGGTCGAGGCGATGGGGCCGATGGCCGCGCAATGGACGATCGCGGTCATGGTGCTGGCAGTGCTGACGATGACGCTCGGCAACGTCGTGGCCGTCTCGCAGCGCAATATCAAGCGGTTGCTGGCCTACTCCAGCATCGCCCACACTGGGTACATGCTGGTGGGCCTGGCCTCCTACCGCGCGACCGAGACGGACCTGGGCGTACCATCGCTGCTCTTCTACACCTTCGCGTACGTGTTCATGAACATCGGCGCGTTCGGCGTGGTCATCTGGGTGCAACACCGAGGCGGCGGGACGTACCTGGAGGACTACAACGGCCTGGCCTCGCGCGCACCGCTGCCGGCGCTGGCGCTGGCGATCTGCCTGTTCTCGCTGCTGGGCGTGCCGCCGCTGCTCGGTTTCTGGGCCAAGTACTTTGTCATCGTCGCCGCGATCGAAGCTGGCCTGGTCTGGCTGGCGGTGTGGGTGGTGGTGACGAGCGCCATTTCGGCCTACTTCTACCTGCGCGTCATCGCCGTGATGTACTTCGGCGAGTCGACGCAGACGCTGCGGAACCAGTCCACCAAGCTCCTCCACGTCGGCGTCGGGCTGTCGGTGCTGATGACGGTTGCTTTCGGCTTCGCCTCGCAGCCGGTCCTGGAGCTGGCGCGGCAGTACCGGTTCTTCTAGGGGCCAGGGGGCGAGGAGGCACGGGAAGTGTACGCTGAGGTTTTCCACCCGTGCTTCCGCGCCTCCTGGTCCTCCTGACCGCCTGGCCTGCTTACTGGAGCGCCAGGAGCTTGCCGGCCAGTCCGTCGAGTGAGGCCACGACTAAGGTAGCCGTGTCGTCGGGGGGCGGGCCGTCGCTGAGGTTCAGCCAGACGGTGCGGATGCCGAGGCGCCCGGCGGCCAGCACGTCGAAGCGGAACGAGTCACCGACGTGGGCGAGGTCAGCCAGCGGTACGCCCAGCGCGGCGGCGGTCTGCTGGAAGATTTCTGGCCGGCTCTTGTAGTAGCCGCAACTGGCGGAGGTGATGACTGAGGCGAGGTAGTCGCGCAGGCCGAACTCAGCCAGCGCCCATTCCAGGAATGGGTGGTAGACAGCGTTCGAGGTGATGCCGATCGGCACGCCGGCGCGGTGCAGGTCCAGCACGGCCTCGACGATGCCCGGGCGTGGGCGGAGATCGGCGCGGGTAGCGTGCATGAGCGTGTCGATCGCGTCACTCACGGCTACCGGCGTGATGACAATGCCCAGCCGTTCGAAGACCGTCAGCACGCAGCCGGTGGCGTCCTGCTCCTCGCCGTGGGCGTGGATCTCCTGGCGCAACTGGCGATAGGCGGCGTCGAGTATCCCGGCGTCGGGACCGGCCGGCAGCCGGCCGGCGGCGACCAGATGGGCATGTGTTGCCGAGACGAGGTGGCGCACCTCCAGGCGGAACCAGGTCGGGCAGATGGCGACCGTGTCGTGGAAGTCGAACGATACTGCCCGGATACCCGCCATGCCATGTCTCCTCGCCCTCAGCCCGTGCCGTCAGTCGCTGCCGGCCGCGATGGCCCCGCCGCGCGCACTGTAGCATGTAGGCTAGTGGACGGGGTGGACCGCGCGAGATCGGGCGTCAGTGGGCCCGTTGGGGCAGCCCTTCTGGTTGCCTCATGCCCCATCCCCACCGCCCACCACCAGCAATGTCTCAGCACCCAGCATCCCATGTGCTATACTGATGGCTGTACCGGCGTCGAACGGGGTGTAGCGCAGCGGTAGCGCACCTGGTTTGGGACCAGGGGGTCGTCGGTTCAAATCCGGCCACCCCGACGCGATCCGGCGGCAACGCCGGGCGGGGAACGACAACTCACACCGCAACGGCGATGAGCAGGAGGAGTAGGCGCGGTCGCGTCGGCAAGCGAGGGGGAGCCACGGGTGCAAGCTCCCCTCTGACGCCCGCGTCGAAGGTCGCCTGGGAGCCGGGTCGCTGACGGCGTGCGCGCCCAAGCGGCCCCGGGTCGGCCCGTGACAGCCGATCGAGGGGTGCGCCCGTGCAGGGCGTGCCTGAAGCGAGGTGGTACCACGGTGCTTCCGTCCTGGCAGGGCGGAAGCCTTTTTGTTTGTCTGCGATGCGCGGCGGCACGCCGTGGTCGGGAGGGTCGTCATGACGATCAGTCGTGGTGAGCGCATGGCCAAAGCCTATGACCCTGCGGCGACCGAGCAGAAATGGTACCGCTTCTGGGAGGCGGGTGGCTACTTCGCGCCGCGCAGCGGTGAGGGCCGCGAGCCGTTCACGATCATCATGCCGCCGCCGAACGTCACTGGCGAGCTGCACATGGGACATGCGCTGACGAACGCGGTCGAGGACATCCTCATCCGCTGGCGGCGGATGCAGGGGTACGCGGCACTGTATCTGCCGGGCGCCGACCATGCCGGCATCGCCGGGCAGAACGTCGTCGAGCGGCACATCGCTCGCGAAGGGCTGACGCGCCATGACCTCGGGCGCGAGCAGTTCATCGACCGGGTGTGGGAATGGATGGATGTCTACCGACCGCGCATCCAGGTGCAACTGCGCACCCTGGGCGCGTCATGCGATTGGAGCCGCTACCGCTTCACCATGGACGACGAGCCGTCGCGGGCGGTGCGCAAGGTGTTCAAGACCCTCTACGATGAGGGACTGATCTACCGCGGCACGCGGATGGTCAACTGGTGCTGGCGCTGTGCGACGGTGCTGTCCGACCTGGAGGTCGAGCATGACCAGGAGCAAAGCTCGCTCTGGTACGCTCGCTACCCGATCGAGGGCGAGCCGGACCGCTGGGTCACGGTGGCGACGACGCGGCCGGAGACAATTCTGGGCGACACGGCGATAGCGGTGCATCCTGACGATGGGCGCTACGCCGCCCTGATCGGCCGGCAGGCGATCGTGCCGGTGCTGGGCCGGCGCATCCCCATCATCGCCGATGCGGCCGTCGATCCGGCATTCGGCACCGGCGCGGTCAAGGTGACGCCGGCGCACGACCCGGTCGACTACGAAATCGGCCAGCGCCACGGCCTGCCGGCGCCGATGGTGATGAACCTGGACAACACGATGAGCGCCGGGGCCGGCCCGTTCGCCGGTCAGAGCGTCGACGATGCCCGCGCTGGCATGGTCGATTGGCTGCGGGCGCACGACCAGTTGGTCAAGATCGAGCCGCACGCGCATGCTGTCGGTCACTGCGAGCGCTGCGGCACGGTTGCCCAGCCGATCATCAGCGAGCAGTGGTTCGTGCGCATGGAGCCGCTGGCGCGGCCGGCGATCGCGGCGGCGCTCGACGGCCGGGTGACGTTCGTGCCGGAGCGCTTCACCCGCATCTACTTGAACTGGCTGGAGAACATCCGTGACTGGACCATCTCGCGCCAGTTGTGGTGGGGGCATCGCATCCCCGTCTGGACCTGCCAGCAGTGCGGCGAGATCACCGTGACCGAGGCGGCAACGCTGGCAGCGTGTCCGCGCTGCGGCGGCCTGGTGGAGCAGGACCAGGACGTACTCGACACCTGGTTCTCGTCGGCGCTGTGGCCGATGACGACACTTGGCTGGCCCGACGATACCGACGACTTCCGCACCTACTACCCGACGTCGGTGATGGAGACTGGCTACGACATCATCTTCTTCTGGGTGGCGCGGATGATCTTCCAGGGGCTGCACTTCACCGGTCAGGCGCCGTTTCACACCGTCTATCTGCACGGGCTGGTGCGCGACGCCAATGGCGAGAAGATGAGCAAGTCAAAGGGCAACGTCATTGATCCGACAACGGTGACGGCGCAGTACGGCAGCGACGCGCTGCGCTTCACCCTGGCGACCGGCAGTACACCCGGCAACGACATGAAGCTGAGCCTGGAGCGGGTCGAGCACAGCCGCAACTTCGCCAACAAGCTCTGGAACGCGACGCGCTTCGTGCTGAGCCAGGTCGATACCGACCGGCTGCCGCGGACGGCGGACGGCACGGTCGCGCTGCCGGACGCGGCGGCGCTGGCGCTGGCCGACCGCTGGGTACTCAGCCGGCTGGCGGCGGTGACGGCGGACGCCACGCGGCTGCTGGAGGAGTGCCAGCTCGGCGAGGCTGGACGGCAGATGTACGAGTTCGTCTGGTCGGAATACTGCGACTGGTACATCGAGGCCAGCAAGCCGCGCCTGCAGGCCGGCGGCCCGGCGGCGGCGGCGACCGGCCAGGTGCTGTGCTACGTGCTGGAGCGGTCGTTGCGGCTGCTGCACCCGTACTTGCCATTCGTGACGGAGGAGCTGTGGCAGGAGTTGCCGCACGCCGGACCGGCGCTGATCGTTGCCGACTGGCCGGCGGCAGGTGCGCGCGATGAGGTGGCCGAGCACGACTTCGGCCGCGTGATCGAGACGGTGCGAGCGGTGCGCAACGCCCGCTCGGAGCAGCGGGTCGAGCCAGGACGCTGGATCGAGGCACTGATCGTGGCCGGCGATGCCGTGCCGCTGTTTGAGCAAGAGCGGGCGGTGCTGTCGACGCTGGCGCGTATCGACGCCGGCCGGCTGACTGTGACGGCCGACGCACCGGCGCCGGGGCAGGCGCTGGCGCTGGTTGTCGATGACGCCACCATCTATCTGCCGCTGGCCGGGCTGGTCGACCTGGCGGTGGAGCGCCAACGACTGGAGAAGGAGTTGGCTGACGCCGAGCGTGACGCCGCCGGCGCGCGGCGGATGCTGGACGACGCCGGCTTCCTGGCCAAGGCCCGCGCCGATGTCGTCCAGCGGCAGCGCGACCGGCTGGCCGAGGTGGAGGAGCGCCAGGCCCGGCTGCGCCAGCGGCTAGCCGAGGTGTCGGGCACGGCGTGAGCGAGCGGACGGCGCCGCAAGGACCGAGGGCGGTGAGCGGCCAGGGTGAGGTTCTGCCGGCCGCGTTCTACGCCCGGCCGACACTGGCGGTAGCGCGCGACCTGCTGGGCTGCGTCGTCGGCCACGCGACGGTTGACGGCGTGGTGACGGCGACGATCGTCGAGACGGAAGCCTACGTTGGCCTGGATGACCCGGCCTCCCACGCCTTCGCCGGTCGGACGCGGCGGAACGAGCCAATGTGGGGGCCGCCGGGCCGGGCCTACATCTACCGGAGCTACGGCATCCACTGGCTGCTCAACGCGGTGACGGAGGCGGAGGGGTATCCGGCGGCGGTGCTGCTGCGGGCGGCAGCCCCGGTGACGGGTGAGGCACTGCTGGCGGCGCGCTGTCCCGGCCAGCAGCCGCGCGACTGGCTGGTGGGGCCGGGCCGGCTGACGGTCGGGCTGGGTCTGGATGGCACAATGAATGGCGCGACGCTGGGCGAGGGGGCACTGTGGATCGCCGGCGGCACGCCCATGCCCGACTCGGCAGTGCGCGTCAGCGGCCGGATCGGGGTGTCGCGCGGCGGTGAGCGGCCGTGGCGGTTCTTCATCGATGGCCATCCGCGGGTGAGCGCCCGGTCGGTGGCGGGCGCACCGCTGCCATGACGAGGTGGCGGGCGTGGCCTATACTCAGGCTGAGAGGGGAGGCGGCATGACGGTGTGGCCCTGGCAGCGGCGACCTTCGACGCCACCGGCGCGGCTGGTTTGCTACACGCGGACTGGCTGCTGCCTGTGCGACCGGGCGGTCCGGCCACTGGCGCGACTGACCGCGCGCGGTCTAGCGACGGTGGAGTACGTGCCGATTGACGGTGTGCCGGCGCTGGAGAAGGCCTACGGCACGCGCATTCCGGTGGTGGTGCTGGGCGGCGAGGTGCTGGCCGAAGGCAAGGTGTCCGAGCTGCGCCTGGCGCGCCGGCTGCAGGTGGCCAGATGACGGGCTGCATTCCGGAGCGGCCGGAGGCTGGGTCGTGAGGATCCTGCACGTCGTGCAGCGCTACGCGCCGTACCGGGGTGGGTCGGAGCTGGTTTTTGGCGAGCTGGCGGAGCGGCTGGTCGCCGGCGGCGATCAGGTGACCGTCTACACGACCGACGCCTGGGACCTGGAGCATTTCGGGCGGGCCGGGCAGCGGCGCATCGAGCCGGCGACCGAGTTCATCAATGGCGTGGCTGTCGTGCGATGGCCGGTGCGGCACCTGCCGGTCGGGCAGATCGCCTACCCGGTGCTGCGCCGGGCGATGACGCACCTGTCGGACCTGCCGGCGCCGGGTCGAGTGGCGGCGCTGGAGCGGCTGGGCCGCTTCTCGCCGTGGGCGCCGGAGCTGGCTCGGCGCCTGGGCCGAGACGAGCCGGCCGGCGCCTTCGACCTGGTTCACGCCTGCAACGTCACGTTCGAAGGGTTGATCCTGGCGGCGCGCGACTATGCCCGCCGCACCGGCGTGCCACTGGTGGTGACGCCTTTCCTGCACCTCGGCGCGCCGGACTCGGGTCGGGTCGGCAAGTACTACCGAATGGCGCACCAGGACGCGGTGCTGCGGCAGGCGGCGGCCGTGATCGCGATGACGGAGTTGGAGCGACGGGCGCTGCTGGAGCGCGGCGTGTGCGACGAGCACATCCTGGTGGCCGGCCCGGGCGTCGACCCGGCGTCGGTCACCGGCGGCGACGGCCAAGCCTTCCGGCAGCGGCACGGGCTGGGTGCCGCGCCGCTGGTGATCAGCGTCGGCGCCAACGCCTACGACAAGGGGATGGTTCACCTGGTGACGGCCGTGCAGCGGCTGTGGGAGGCCGGCCGCGCGGTAGAGCTGGCGCTGGCCGGGCCACGCCTGAGTCATTTCGACCGCTTCCTGGATGGGCTGCCGGCGGCGGTGCAGGCGCGACTGCGTGTGCTCGGGCCGATCTCCGACGACGAGCGGCGCGACCTGTTCGCCGCCGCCGACGTGTTCGCTATGCCGTCGCGCACGGACTCGTTCGGCATCGTCTACCTGGAGGCGTGGGCCTGCGGCCTGCCAGTGATCGGGGCGACGGCCGGGGCGGTGCCGGAGGTGATTCGCGATGGCGTCGATGGGCGACTGGTGGCGTTCGGCGACGTGCCGGCGCTGGCGACGACGATCGCGGCGCTGGTGGATGACCCGGCGGAGGCGCGGCGGCTGGGCACGGCCGGCCGCGCGACGCTGGCCGACCGGACCTGGGCGCGAGTGGTCGAGCAGGTGCGGGATGTCTACGTGGCGGTGACGGGCGCCGCCGTGGCTTGAGCGGTCGGGGAGGAACGATGGCGATGGCGCAACCGCCAGCGAGCCGGCGCGTCGATGAGGCCGATGTTCGGGCAGCGATGGCGAGCATGGAGGCGCGGGTGCGCGAGCGCCGCCGGTTGCTGGGCGCTGGTGCAGCGACGGGCGGTCAGGATGAGGTGCGGGCGGTGGCGGACAACTGGTTCGTCAGCGCGCACCTGCCGATCACCTGGGACACACCGGTCGTCGGACGCGCGCTGGCGCTGGCGAAGCGGGTGACGCGACTGCTGCTGCGCTGGTACATCAACCCGATCGTCGATCAGCAGAACGACTTCAACGCGGCGGCGGCGCGGGCGTTCGTGCATCTGTCGGCGCAGCAAGAGGCGCTGGCGCGGTCGATCGAGGCGATCGAGCTGCGGGTGCAGGCGCTGGAGGCGCGACCGGGCGCTGGTCCGGCGGCGGGTGACGGAGGGACCGGCGGGTGAACATTGCCGTGCTCAACGTGCAGGTGCCGTTCGTGCGCGGCGGTGCGGAAGTGCTGGCCGAGGGGCTGGTGGCAGCGCTGGAGCGAGCCGGCCACCGGGCGACGCTGGTGACGGCGCCGTTCCGCTGGTACCCGGTCGGTGAGACGCTGACGGCGGCACTGACCTGGCGGCTGTTCGACCTGACCGAAGCCAACGGCGTGTCGATCGACCGTGTTATCTGCACCAAGTACCCGACCTGGGCAGTGCGCCACCCGAACAAGGTCGCCTGGATCATGCACCAGCACCGGCAGGCCTACGACTGGTACGGCTCGGTGATGAGCGAGTTCACGACGACGGCCGAGGACCGGGCGGTGCGACAGGCGATCCGCGACGTCGACCGGATCGGCCTGGATGACTGCCGGCGGGTGTACGCGATCTCCGACAACGTCGCCCAGCGGCTGCAGTGGTTCTGCGGACTGACGGCGACGGTGCTGGAGCCGCCGACGACGCTGGCCGGGCTGCGGTGCGAGACACTGGGCGACCGCATGCTGTCCGTCGCGCGGCTGGACCGGGCCAAGCGGGTCGACCTGCTCATCGATGCGCTGGCGAAGACACGGCGGCCGGTGCGAGCGGCGATCGTCGGCACCGGCAACGAGGAGGCGGCGCTGCGCCAGCGCGTCGACAGTCTGGGGCTGGGCGAGCGCGTGCGCTTCTACGGCCGGCTGAGCGATGGCGAGCTGGTGTCGCTGTACAACACCTGTCGGGCGGTTGTGTACGCGCCGATCGATGAAGACTACGGCTATGCGACGCTGGAGGCGATGCTGGCCGGCAAGCCGGTACTGACGGCGACCGACTCGGGCGGTACGCTCGGCTTCGTAATCGACGGCGTGACGGGCGCGGTGCGGCCACCGGATCCAGCCGCCTTCGCCGGCGTGCTGGACGACTGGGACGCCGATATTGACGCCTGCGCGCGGCTGGGCGCTGCCGGCCGGCAGCGCGTCGAGGGCATCACCTGGGAGACCGTCGTGGCTGAGTTGACGCGGGAGTAGGCGCACCATGCCCGAGCCGACCCGGCCCCGGGTGGCCATGTTCACGCCGCTGCCGCCGGTGCCGTCGGGCATCGCGCAGTACAGCGCCGAGCTGCTGCCGCTGCTGGGGCAGGCACTGGCGCTGGACGTCTACGTCGACGGCTATCAGCCCTCCGTCGCGGTCGCCAACGTGAGCGTGCGGCCGGCGCGGGCCTTTGCGCGCGCTCAGGCGCGGCGGCCGTACGACGCGATCATCTATCAGATGGGCAACAGCCCGGCGCACGCCTACATGCTGCCGCTGGTCGCGCGCCATCCGGGGCTGCTGGTGCTGCACGATTACGTGCTGCATCACCTGCACGTCTGGCTGGCGGTCAACCGGCGCCAGACGGCGGATTACCAGGCGGAGATGGCGGCCCGCTACGGCGCGGCCGGCGAAGACGTGGCGCGGCGAACGCTGCGCGGGCAGATGCCGGCGAGCGTGTTCGACTACCCGCTGTCCGAGCGTGTCGTCGAGGCCAGCCCGATGGTAGCGGTGCACAATGCCTACGCCGCCGAGCTGGTGCGCCAGCGCACCGGGCGAGCCGACGTGGCGGTCATCCCGATGGGCGTGCCGCTGTACCGGCTGCCCGATCGTGAGGCGGCGCGGCGCCGGCTGGGGCTGCCGCCGGCCGTGCCGGTGATTGCGTCGCTGGGCGAGATGAGTCCGCACAAGCGGCTGGATGTCGTGCTGCGGGCGCTGGTGCGGGTGCGGCAGCGACACCCGGATGTCGTCTACGTCGTAGCGGGCAAGGAGTCGCCGGGGTTGAACCTGGCCCGGCAGGTGTGGATGCTGGGGCTAGACGATTCAGTTCGGCGACTGGGCTACATCGCCGAGGCGAGCGTGCCGGACTTGCTGGCCGCTGCCGATCTGATCGTGAACCTGCGCTTCCCGACGGCGGGCGAGACGTCAGCCAGCCTGATGCGCATCCTGGCGGCCGGGCAAGTGGTGATCGTGACGCGCGCCGGGGCAATGGCCGACCTGCCGGCTGACACAGTGGCGCTGACACCAGCCGATGCCATTGAAGAGGAGCTGCTGACCGAGCAGATCGTCGGACTGCTGGCCGACCCGGCGCTGCGCGGCCGGCTGGCAGCCAACGCGCGGGCGTTTGTCGAGCAGGGGCACACGCTCGCGGCATCGGCACGGGCCTACCTGACGCTGATCGAGTGGCTGATAGGTCAGGTTGTACCGGCGCCGGCCTGGGCGCCGGTGGTGGTTGACGCGCGGGCGGGCGGGCCGGCGCTGACGTCGGCCGTGGCTGACGCCGTGCCGCCGACGCCCGACCCACTGGCCGACCGGGTGGCTGACGCGATCGTCGCCTTGCGCCTTGACGGCTGGCCGGCTCTGGCGCCCCGGGTCGGGACGGCGCTGGCCGAACTGGGCCTGCTGCGAGCGGCAGGGGGCGGCTGGGGCTGAGGCTGGCTTCCTGGCTTTTCGCCGCACGTGTCCCCGATCCCACCCCAGCCCGTGCCGGTGAGCTTCGTAGCGCCCCAGCGCCTTTCAGGCGCGGCTCCTTCCGCCTTCGCTTCCTGGCCGCCCCTGCCCTGGCTAGCTGTACCGGCCGCCGACGAGATCCAGTTGCTTCAGCACGGACGTCGACGCGGGGTAGATCGGCTCCTCTTTGGTGATGAACTCCAGCAGCGCCGGCTGACCGCGCTTGGTCGCCGCGACGGCGCGCTGGATGGCAGCAACGACGTCGGCCGGGTTCTCGACGCGCTCCGCATGGGCGCCCAGGCCCTCGGCGACGACGCTGTAGCGGCCGGTGAGTCGGTTCGCGCCGAAGCGCTCGCTGGCGACCGGCATATGGTGACCGTAGCCGCCCATGACCGAGTTGTTCAGCAGCACCGTCAGGATCGGCAGGCGCTCGCGCACGGCCGTCTCGACCTCCATGCCGGCCGTGCCGAAGGCCAGGTCGCCCATGATGTTGATGCACAGCTTGTCGGGGTAGGCCAGCTTGGCGCCCATCGCCAGGCCCAGCCCGGTGCCGAGCTGCGTCGACTTGCCCCAGCCGAGGTAGCCGCGCGGTGCGACGGTCTCGAAGAAGGTCAGCGTCTGGTCGCGCGGGTTGCCCGAGTCGTGGGTGATGATGGTGTTGGCCCGGTCAACGGTGTGCATCAGGTCGTGGATGACGCGGTACGGGTTGATCGGTGTCTCGTTGGAGGTCAGGCGCGGCCCCCACTCCTCGAACTCGGCGGCGCGCTCGGCGCGGATCGTAGCGAGCAGCGCCGCGCTGGCTGGCCGCCCGCTCGGCCCGGTCTGGCGCTTGACCTCGTCGATGAGCTGGCGCAGCACCAGCTTGGCGTCGCCGACGAGCGCCAGGTCGATGGCGTAGTCCTTGTCGATGTCGCGATCGCCGTTGGAGATCTGGATCATCGTCTTGCCCGCCGGCACCGGTGGCGAGAAGCCGCCCCTGGTGAAGCTGGTGCCGACGCCCAGCACCAGGTCGCCGTTGACCAGGAAGTGACCGGCGGCGCGCGCGAGCGTGTGGCCGCCGGCGCCGAGGGCCAGAGCATGGTCTTCGGGGAAGGCGCTCTTGCCGGCCATCGTCGTCATCACTGGCACGCCGGCCAGTTCGGCGAACTCGCGCAGGTCGTCCCACGCCTCAGCCCAGAGCACGCCGTGGCCGGCGTAGACCAGTGGTCGGTCGGCCGACAGCAGCAGCCGCACTGCCTCGGCCACACCGGCCGGATCGGCGGCCGAGCGCGCGCCGCGCGGCGGGATGTAGTTCATGGCCTGCTCGTCGACCTCGGCGCCACCGACATCGCCAGGGATCTCTAGCAGCACCGGGCCAGGCTGGCCGGTGCGCAACTGGGTGAAGGCCCGCCGCAGCAGCTCAGGGATGCGCTCCGGGAAGTTGATCCGCGCCGCCCATTTGGTGATGTGGTGGTAGTTGGGGATGGGGTCGAACTCGCTCGAACCGAGCCGGCGCTGATTCGGGCCGCCCGGCAGCACCAGCAGCGGGATGCCGTCGGCGTGGGCCTGAGCGATGCCACCGAAGGCGTTCTCGATGCCCGGCCCGGACTGGACGACGACGACGCCGAGGCGCTTGCCGTTGGTGGCGCGGGTGTAACCGTCGGCCATGTTGATCAGTGTCTTCTCGCTGCGGGCGATGATCGGCCGGATGCCAATGGCGGCCGCGGCGTTGATCAACGGATGGTTGGGGTAGGAGAAGAGGACCTCGACCTTCTCCTGCTGCAGAATGCGCGCGATGGCCTCGTACCCGTTCATGACTGCCTCCTCGACTCCATAATGGGTCAGGCGCTCTGCCGACCTCGCCAGAAATGTGCGGTCCGTCGTCGGGGTGGTAGGGGCGGTTCGCGAACCGCCCCTACTCAGGCTCCTCCAGGTGCAGCACCAGCCAGCCATCCTCGACCGTCACCGGGTAGGTGCGGACGCGCAGGCGCGGCGCGTAGAGCGACCAGCCGGTCGTCAGGTCGAACTCCCACTGGTGCCAGGGACACTTGAGGATCTCGCCCTCGCGCTCGAAGGCGAACGCGCCGGCGGTGGCGCCGACGATGTGCGGGCGCAGCCGGCCGTAACAGAGCGGCGCGCCCTTGTGCGGGCAGATGTTGCGGATGGCGGAGACGCGGCCGGCGACGTTGAAGACGCCGATGCCGTAGCCACCCAGGCCAGTGAAGATGCGCCGACTGCCCGGCGGCAACTCCTCGACCGGGCAGAGCCGGCAGCGGCCGTCGAGGATCGCCAGTGGGCGGTCGTCCTCGATGTCAAAGACCGAAACGGGCGTGGCCGGGGTCGCACTCACCGCATCGCTCCCGCGCCTACAGCCCGCGCCGGGCGTAGAGCGCCCGGGCGTTGTCGGCAAAGATGCGCTGGCGAGTCGCCTCTGGCAGCTTGGGCAGCACCATCGTCGGGTCGTCCCAGTCCCAGTGCGGGAAGTCGCTGGCGTAGACGAGGATCTCGTCGGCGTGCATCCACGCCAGCAGCGTTGCCAGGTCCTGCGGCGCCGGCGGCTCCTCCATCGGCTGCGTGCCGAAGCGGATGTGCTGGCGGATGTACTCGCTCGGCGGGCGCTTGACCCACGGCGTGTAGTCGCGCACCGCCTTCCAGTCGGCGTCCATGTGCCACATCAGGCCGGGCACCCAGAAGGTGTCGTGCTCGATGAACAAGACCTGCAGGCCGGGGAAGCGCTCGAAGACGCCCTCGCAGATGAGCGAGACGACGTGGGCCATGGCGATCTGCGGCCGGGCCATGCGCATCTCAAGGTAGTAGGACGGGAAGCCGGCGGCCGTCGGCGGGGCGGCGAAGCCGGCGCCCTCGCCGCCGAAGTGGACGCAGACGGGAAAGCCGGCCCGCTCGGCGGCCTCATAGATCGGGTGGTAGAGCCGGTTGCCGTAGGGCATGCGCGTGCCGGCCGGCAGCATCACCTGCACGAAGCGCTCGTCGGTCGCCCGCGCCTCGATCTCGGCGGCCGCCTGCCACGGGTCGGCCGGCGCGACGTGGACCGACGCCCGAAAGCGCCGGTCGGCGCCGCACCAGACATCGCGGGTGTAATCGTTGAAGGCCCTCAGGTAGGCGGCGGCGTAGTCGACCATCGGCGCGACGGCCATGCCGTAGGGACCGCCGGTCAGCACCGCCACGTCGATACCGAACGGGTCGAGGTGCTGGCGCACGACCAGCGCCGGGTCGGTGCCGGGCACGGTCGTGTCGTCGACCCACAGGTCGCCGCGGGTGCCTTTGCAGGGCATGTTGGTGTAGCCGACCGCCGGCGCCATGCTGCCGAAGTCGGTGATGTACTCGGCGTACTGGCGCGGCAGGTAGGGGAAGAGGTCCTGGTCGGACTTCACCGCCTGGTGGATGTCGCAGTCGATCAGGCGCAGCGCCGGCAGGGGACCGCCGGCCGGCCCCGGCTGCTGAACGGTGGTCGTCATGCGCTCGCTCCTGGGGCCGGCGGCGTCGCCGGGTCGGGCCGCTCGCTCGGGAACGCGGGGCAGTGTCGGTGGTGAGGTGGCGCTTGTCAAGGGCGGAGACCGCGTTGTGTCAGGCTAGGTGACACAGATAGGCATGATCATGACATCGGGTGAGCGTATCGACGAAGCCATGCTCCAACCGATAGACTGAGCTTCATCGTGAGCATTGCCCCGCAGGACTACGCGTGGCCGCTGACCGTAGTTGCGCATGGGCCGTGGTCGAGACAACGACTGCGCGCGTGCGCCCTGCACGCCGGGAGTGAATGATGAACCTTGACTCCGCACCTGTCATTGATGTCTGGTTTGGCTTGAGCGCCGGCACGGGTGCGACCGTTCCGGCCGACTACGGTTATGCGCTCTACAGTGCGCTCAGTCGGACACTGCCGTGGCTGCACGCGCACGCCGCGGTGGCGATCCACCCGCTACGGGGTCGATCGGCCGGTGAACGGCGTCTGCTGCTCACCGAACCAGCGCGACTGGGTTTTCGCCTGCCGGCCGATCTCCTGCCCGGCCTACTGCCGCTCGCGGGCACGATCGTCACTATCGACGGTGCGCGTTTGCGGGTCGGGACACCGAACATCGCGATGCTCCAGCCGACTGACCACCTGGTGAGCCGGCTCGTGGTGATCAAGGGCGGCCTAGAGCCGCAAGTGTTTCTCCAACAGGCCGAGGCACAACTGGCGGCGCTGGGCGTTACTGGCGATCTACGGCTGCTCCGACGTCGCTCGTCACACCCAGTCGACGGCGGCGCCGGAGGTCGGGGCGAGTGGGTGCGCCGGACGCTCCGCATTCAGGACCAGACCGTCGTCGGCTACGCCGTCGCGGTCGGCGGGCTGGCACCAGACGGTTCTGTGCGCCTGCAGACCGCCGGCCTTGGTGGACGGCGACGCTTTGGCTGCGGTGTCTTCGTGCCGGCGCCGGGGGCGCGGCAATGATGTTTACGCACCTGCTGGCCAAGAGTACGCCATCACCGGAACGACCAGCGCGTGCTGAGACGCTGGCGGGGCATCTCAGCGACGTCGTGGCAGTCGCCGCAGTCGTCGCGGGAGAACGCGGGCAGGGGATGCTGGCAGCACTCGGTCTGGATCCCGGTCAGTGGCACCCACTGCTGACGGCGACGGTGACGCGCGCCGCGCTGCTGCATGACCTCGGCAAAGCGAACGACCAGTTCCAGCAGATGGTGCGTTGTCAGCGCACGCTGACGCAAGCGCTGCGTCACGAGGTCGTCAGTCTCTGGCTGCTGGTGGCCTTTCCGGAGCTCAATGCCTGGCTCTTCGGTGACCTGGACCCGGCCGGCCGTGCCGCGGCGGTGCGGGCGGTCGCTGGCCATCATTTGCGCTTCACGCCGACCGCATCGCTTCCGGCGCGCGCGTCCGGCAGTCTCGACCTGACGGTGCTGGCCGGCCATCCGGACTTGGGCGGCGCGCTGGCCAGCATCGGCAGCACGTTGGGGCTACCGACTCCACCGCGCCTGACTAACCAGCGGTTGCCGCTCGCCGACAGACTGGCGCCGGTCGATGATCTGCTGTGGGCGGTGGCCGACTGGTGGGAGACGGCAGACGCTGACGGCCAGCGGTTCGCGGCGGCGGTGGCGGCACTGCTGATCGCCGCCGATGTCTGCGGCTCGGCAATCGTGCGTCAGGGCCAGGCGCCGGCGACCTGGGCCGGCGCGGCGCTAGCGGCTGGCTGCAGTGGCGACGATCTGGCCGACGCGGCAACCCGCCGGCTCCAGGGCGACCCGGCGCGGCCGTTCCAGACTGCCGTGGCCAGCAGCTCCACCCGATTGACGCTGGTGACAGCCGGATGTGGGTCGGGCAAGACGGCCGCCGCCTACCTGTGGGGCGCCCGGTGGCTGGCCGGCCACAAGCTCTTCTTCTGCTACCCGACGACCGGCACCGCGACCGAGGGCTTCCACGACTATGCGCTGCCGGAGTTCGAAGGCGAAGCGGCGCTCATTCACAGCCGGGCCACACTTGACCTGGAGCGGCTGCTGGAGACGGCTGGCGACGAGGGCCACCAGCCTGGTCTGGAACGCCTCCAGCGCTACCAGGGTCTCCAGGGCTGGCCAGCGAAGGTGACAGTCTGCACCGCCGACGCTGTCCTCGGTCTGGTGCAGCAGAACCGAACGGGGATGTTCGGTTTCCCGGCCCTCGCGACGGCGGGCTTCGTCTTCGACGAGGTCCATCTCTACGACGACCGTCTCTTCGGCGCGCTGCTGGCGTTCCTCGCTGCGTTTCGGGGTGCACCGGCACTGCTGATGACGGCGACACTGCCACCCGGGCGCCGCGCCGCGCTACTGCGCCTCGCCGACGACCTGGGCGAGCCAGTGACCGAGGTCCACGGCCCGGCAGACCTAGAGGCGCTGCCACGCTATCGCCTGGCGACCGCGACCGCCGCGGAGGCGCTGGATGAGGCGGTGCGAGCCGTGCAGGCCGGCCAGCGCGTGCTGTGGGTCGCCAACACTGTCGGCCGAGCGGTGGAGGTAGCGCAGGCGGCCGAGGCGCGCGGCTGCCGGATCGAGCCGTATCACAGCCGCTATCGCTACCTGGATCGACTCGACCGGCACCGCACGGTCGTTGACCTCTTCGCTGGTGACAGCGACGGCGCGGGCGTGCTGGCTGTCACGACGCAGGTGTGCGAGGTCTCGCTCGACCTGTCGGCCGATCTGCTCGTCAGCGAGTTAGCGCCACCGGCCGCGCTCATCCAGCGGCTGGGCCGGCTGAACCGGCGGGCGACGCCGGAGCGCTTCGGCGGCCCGCAGCCGGGGCTGCTCATCGAGCCGGACGGTCATCTGCCCTATACGCCTGACGATCTGGCGCTGGCGCGGCGGTGGCTGGAGTCGTTGACTGGGAAACCGGTGAGCCAACGCGATCTGCACGACGCGTTTATCACCGCATTAGGCGACGAGTCGCCGGCCACGCCGGTGCCGGCCGCCTGGCTGGAGTCAGTGCTTGATCTGGAGCCACGACCGCTGCGGGAGGCCGGCGTGACGATCACGGTCATCCGCGAGGAGGATCGTGACTACTGCCTTGATGGGACCGGCCGGCCAGACCCCAAGGAATTGACGCGCTACGCCCTGCCTATGCTCTACGGGCCAGTGGTCAGGGAGCTTGGGCGCTGGCGGCACGTACACGGCATCCCGGTCGCGCCACGGGATCGGATCGACTACTCGACACGCTGGGGGGCACGATGGCGGTAGCAACGCACGCGGCAACGTCGACCAATACCCTGCGCATCGGCCTGTTCGACCCAGGGATGACCATGCTTCACCGGGTCGGCCTGGGCGGGCTGTGGCTGACGCTGGAGGCCATCGACCGGCACCATCCAGACGTCAAGGCGGCGCTGCAAGCAGCCGGCGGGGAGTGGAGCCGCGAGGCGACTGCAGTGGAACTGCGCTGGATCGGCGACGGCGCAGCCTTCTTTGAGACGTTGATCCGCGAGTCGTTCCGGCTCACGGACGACGGACGGTTCTGGTTCTTGGGACTGGGGCACCCGAATGACCACGACGACCGAGGAGTGACGCTGCAGGATGCCTTGCTCAATACCTTTCTCCAGCACGGCCAGCATCGCAAGGCTGACGCATCGAATGCGCAGAGTGGCGCCCTGACCATAGAGATTGACGGCCAGTCACTTCCCTTCCGATTTCGTCGGGTCACACGCTACGAGCACCAGCGTGCCGCCCTACAGCCTGCAAGGTCGAATGACCTCAAGGGCTGGCAATTCCCCGGCGGTGCGGTGCGCCACAATGCCTTTGTGGCCGACACCGGTCTAGACGAAGACCCTGGCCCCTGGCTGGCGCTGCTGTTCGCGCCGGTCGGGGCGATCTACTTTCGCATTCGCCGACGCACAGTCGGAGTGCGGCCGCAGTTCTGCATTGCCCTGCCGGACCTCGATGACTTGGACGCCCATGCGCGGGCGCGACGCTACTTTCTGCGCAGCACCACGCGCGATCTGGTCGTCTCGGGTACCGCCGACGCGGCGCTGCGCGTGCTGGCGACCCTGGCGGTCGGCGGCCTGCTCAGTGGTCTGCGCACCGCGCGTTGCCAGGTGATCTCATTTGGCGTAGTCGCCTGGGCATCGCAGCAGAAGACACGGGTCGATGTCGTCGAGGTCGACCGACGCCGGGTCACGGCCCTGCGCCTCTACAATCGCGCCGTCCAGTTGCTCCCGGCCGTGCGCCGGCAAGCCCGGCCGGGCCAGACCGATGAAGCGGCCGCACCGGGTCAGCCGGAATGGGACGTTTCGCCCGTTCTCGACCTAATGGCAGGCAATCTGATCGAGGGCCGGCCATGGTGGCGAGGCTTCACCGGGCTCGTCACCGACCGCGAGACGTGGGCACAACTACGCGGGTACAGCTATGGGCTTCGCATCGCCACGGGCGGCACAACAGAAGGAGGATTGGCAGCCGTGATCAAACAGGACGAGGCATTCGACGACCGGGCAGCACGCGTACTGGTGAGATCCTGCCACGAGGCCTGGCGGCGTCGAATGGGCGCACTGGCCGAGCGCTCGCGCGAGCGCGGCGAGGCTTTTGGCGACCTGGTCAGTCGCGAGTTCGAGCGGCTGCGCGTCGACTTCGCACACTGCAAGAACGCCGCGACGCTGCGAGCGACGCTGACCGACTTCTGGGCTCGCGCCGGCGGGCCCATCCCCGAATTGCAGGCGGACTGGCCGCTGGTGCTGCCTTACCTGACAGAAGAGCGCTGGCAGGAGGCGCGTGACCTGGCGCTGCTGGCGTTGGTCAGCTATGCCGCGACCAGACCGGAGGCCGACGAGGAGCCAGTGGAGGAGGACGCAGCCAAATAGCCAGTGACCAGCGACCAGCAACGCGAGCGACATCCAGCACCTGAGGAGGACGACACGACCATGAGCACACACCTGTTCGGCATTATCTGCACGCACCACGGTACAGCGGCGAACAATCGCGGCGAGACGGAAGGCAATGTGACCACGCTGCAGAAGTTGCTGTGGCACGGGGAGGTCTACACCAGCGTCTCGGCCGAGGCGATCCGCTGGGCGATGCGCTACTGGTGGCAGCAGCGCGGCCTGCCGACGAACCGCCAGTGGCAAGACGAGCAGAACCACCACACCTGGCAAGACGGGAACTTCCAGCGCGGACCGGCGGCGTTCATCGACGACGACGTGCTAGGGTACATGTCAGCCCAAGCGGCCAAGGAGGAGGCCAATGCCGCCGAAGTCAGGGCGACGGGCCGACGCGCGCGCGGCACCGCTACCGTGCGGCGGGCACGGTTGGAGGTAACGCGGGCCGTGTCGCTGACGCCGTGGTCGGGAGACGTGACGTTCAATGCCGCCAGCATCGGCGCGACGCCGTCAGCAGCCATGAAGGGAGCCAACCCGGTGCCTTATGGCACGGAGGTTCATGCCACGCGCTACCAGTATGGGTTCGCTTTGACGCCCGAGGCGCTGGAAGAGTCCGAGCGAGCGTTCGCTGTGGTCGATGCGCTGATCGAACTCGGCGAAGTTGCCGGCAATCACGCCCGGTTCCTGTTCGACTTTTCGCCAGAGTCGGTCGTCTTCCGGCTGACCGACGATTTCGCGCCGCGCATGCTCTACGCCTTCCGCGATGGGGCGGGCGGGCCGCCGACGGCGGCAGCACTCGTCGAGCGGGTCCAGGCCGGCGACATCGACGCGGCGGAACTGGTCGTGGGCGGCGCGCTGGCAGCGACCCCTGACGGTCGCGCGCTGCAGGATGCCGGCGCGTTCGTCGTGCCGGGCGTGCGCGCCGCGGCTGCCCAACTCAAAGTGCGGCTGCGAGCCGCACTGGCGCAGTGAGGCAGGAGGAGAACCATGGCCATCGCCTGCCTGATCACGGCGCCGATCACGGCCTTCCGCGCGCCACGCGCCCGGGAGTACCTGGAGACGCTGCTCGCACCGCCGCCGGCCACGGTCTATGGACTGCTGCTGTCGGTCGTCGGCGAAGACAACCGGCTGGTCCACCGTGGCGCGGAGATCGCGGTCGCGGTCATGCGGCCCGGCCAACGCACACGGGTGCTGCGCACCGCCTGGCGGGTCAAGGACGCGAAGGTCGAGCCGGGACTCGACGAGAACAAGCGTCCTGACTTCCAGGAACTGTTGATCGACGTGCACCTGGCCGTCCATGTGCGCGATGGTGCGACGGAGCCAGCGCCAAGCCTGGCCACCCGGCTGGCGCAGGCGCTCGCTGCGCCGGCAACAGTCCGCCGCTTCGGCGGTCTGGCGCTGGGCGAGAGTACCTTTCTGGTCGACGAGTTGCGCGCGCTGCGGCCGAGCGATGTCCCGGCTGGGGCCGTTCCGTCCTGGCTGGTGCGCGACACGACTGGGCCGCAGGCGCTGCCGGTCTGGCCCGACCATGTCGGCTCGCGCGGGACGCGTTACGGTCAGTTCAGCCTGCAGCCGGCGCAGGATGTGTTCGCACCGCCAGAGGCGGCCTGGACACCAATCGTCAGTGGCGAGGCGTAGGGGACAGACATGGACACCGACGAGCACGAGCCACCGATCCGCGTGATGGCGCTGCACGCGCTGGCCTACTGTGAGCGGCTCTTCTACCTGGAAGAGGTGGAGGAGTTGCGCGTCGCCAACGACCTGGTTTATGCCGGCCGCGCACTCCACACCCAGCGTGACGGCGAGGACCCGAGCGAAACCGAGGTGCGCGATCTGCAACTCAGCAGTGACCCACTCGGTCTGGTTGGTCGGGTCGACGCGGTGCGCATGCGTGATGGGGCGCTTGTGCCGTACGAGCATAAGCGCGGCCGACCGCGCCGGCCACCGAGCGGCGCCGCGGCGGCGTGGCCGTCGGACGAGTTGCAGGTCGCTGCGTACGCGCTGCTGGTGGAAGAGGAGACTGGACGCCCAGTGCCGGAGGGACGGGTCCGGTACCACGCCGAGAATGTAACCATCAGAGTACCGATCACACTGGCATTGCGTGCGGAGGTGGCGCGGGCGATCGCGCGTGCCCGCGAGTTGCGCGCCGCGGCGGTCCGGCCACCGGTCACGGAGGACGAGCGCCGGTGTGCCCATTGCTCGCTGGCGCCGGTCTGCCTGCCCGAGGAGGAGCGCTTCTCCCGGCACCCGGACGAAGAGCCGGCCCGGCTCTTCCCGGCCAATGTCGAGCGACAGACGCTCCATGTCGTGACGCCGGGGGCGCGGGTGGGCCGCTCAGGCGAGCGCCTGGTGGTCCAACGGTCGGGCGATGAGCTGGCGAGCCGCCCGGTGCGTGAGATCGGCGCGCTGGTGCTGCATGGCCACGCTCAACTGACGACGCAGGCGCTGCACCTGTGCGCGGAGCACGAAGTGAGTGTCCACTGGCTCACCGGCGGCGGCCGGCACATCGGCTCGTTAGCGAGTGGACCAGGGCCGGTGCAGCGGCGCATCCGCCAGTATCAGGCGTTAACCGACCCTGGCGCTGCGTTGCGGCTGGCGCGCCGATTGACCCAGGCGCGCATGGAAAGCCAACTCCGCTTTCTGCTCCGCGCCAGCCGGGGCGACACGGCGGCACGGACGGCCATCTCGGATGCGATCGACATGGTTCGCGACCAACTACGTCAGACCCCAACGGCCGAGGGCGTCGCCAGCCTTCGCGGCTACGAAGGAACGGCGGCACGAGCCTACTTTTCGGCGTTGCCGGACCTGCTGGGGCCGGCCGTGCCGGCGAACCTGCGGCCGAGCGGGCGCAGCCGCCGGCCGCCGCGTGATCCCTTCAACGCCGCGCTGAGCTTCGGGTATGCGCTCCTCTACCGCAGCGTGCTGGAAGCCATTCTGGCGGTCGGTCTGGAGCCGGCCTTCGGCTTCTTTCACACACCGCGCTCGACGGCGCACCCACTGGTGCTGGACCTGATGGAGCTCTTTCGGGTTCCGCTCTGGGACATGCCGTTGGTCGCGGCCTGCAACCGGCGACAATGGGACGTCGGCCGCGACTTCATGGTGACTCGCGACAAGGTGTGGCTGTCGGACACGGGGCGGCGGACGGCGATCGACCTCTATGAGCGGCGTCTGAATGACGTTTGGTGGCATCCGGTGCTCCGCTACTCACTCAGCTACGCGCGGGCCATCGAGCTAGAAGTTCGGCTGCTGGAGAAGGAATGGACGGGCGCACCAGGGCTGTTTGCCCGCGCCCGGCTTCGATGAGGTGGACCAATGCGGAGCACCTATCTGGTGGCCTATGATGTTCGCGGCGACGGACGACTCCGACGAACGGCCCGGCTCATCGAGGGCTATGGCGAGCGCGTCCAATACAGTCTGTTTCGTTGTCGGTTGAGCGCGCGTGAATTGGAGCGACTGCGCTGGGAGCTAGCCCGACTCTTGGAACCAGAAGACAGCCTGCTGATCATTCCCCTCTGTGCTTCGTGTGCGACACGGGTGCAGAACCTTGACCGCCGGCAAGGCTGGAACGACGAAATGCCGAGCTTCGCAGTGGTGTGAGGCGATAGCATTGACGGGAAGAATCATGCACCGCCGCGTGGCGACAAATGGAGGAGGGAGAAACCAGGGCGGGACAGGGGACGTCAAGGGGTTCATGAATCCGGCCGCGAGAATTGCCTGCCCCACGGGAAATCTCGTAGGTGCTATGCACCCACATCTGATGCCGAAAGGCGTTGAGCACGTTGCGGTATGCCGCCAGTGGCACGCGCGGCTCACGGATGCACCCACATCTGATGCCGAAAGGCGTTGAGCACGTGTTACCTCCTTCCTGGCCATGCGGGCAAGCTCGTATGCACCCACATCTGATGCCGAAAGGCGTTGAGCACTGGTCGGCGGGCCGCCAGTGATCGGCGTGCATCTGTATGCACCCACATCTGATGCCGAAAGGCGTTGAGCACTCCTGGATCAGCTTCGTCGTCTGCTCGTCCATGCTAATGCACCCACATCTGATGCCGAAAGGCGTTGAGCACTACTCCTGGTCGGGACCAATGCGCGTCAGCACGACGATGCACCCACATCTGATGCCGAAAGGCGTTGAGCACGGCGAGATCGGCGGCGGGCAGCTGGGAGCGGCGCGGGGATGCACCCACATCTGATGCCGAAAGGCGTTGAGCACTTGAGGTTCGGCATGAGCGCTCTCGCGAGCCGGGATGCACCCACATCTGATGCCGAAAGGCGTTGAGCACCCGATCTCTCCCTCGGCAGCCTTGTGCGCACCATATGCACCCACATCTGATGCCGAAAGGCGTTGAGCACTGGTGTGGGCCAACGAGCGGGCGAGCGTAGCGCCGCATGCACCCACATCTGATGCCGAAAGGCGTTGAGCACATGTGAGCGACGACGCGACCAGCGCCGGTCTGTGCCGATGCACCCACATCTGATGCCGAAAGGCGTTGAGCACCAGCGGGCGCCGCCGTCTCACCGCCATAGTGGCCATGCACCCACATCTGATGCCGAAAGGCGTTGAGCACACACGTTGGCGCTCGACTGGCAGGCGAACCGGGAACGGATGCACCCACATCTGATGCCGAAAGGCGTTGAGCACGAGACGGTCAACGACGCCGACGGGCTGCTCGCCAAATGCACCCACATCTGATGCCGAAAGGCGTTGAGCACCTCGCCGCCGGGATGAAGAACCGGCAGACGACGTATGCACCCACATCTGATGCCGAAAGGCGTTGAGCACGTGTCTGGATGGCGATTGACGCGGCATACAACTGTATGCACCCACATCTGATGCCGAAAGGCGTTGAGCACCCAACGGCCAGGAGGATGTTCTTCATCGCTCACTCAATGCACCCACATCTGATGCCGAAAGGCGTTGAGCACGAGATGGCCGGGCCGGTCATCTCCGACGACGACAAACATGCACCCACATCTGATGCCGAAAGGCGTTGAGCACAGGACCGGTTGGGAGCGGCGCGGGGAGCCGCCGACGCATGCACCCACATCTGATGCCGAAAGGCGTTGAGCACGAGGTGATCGACGGCGGGCCGGCGGCCGTGCCGGATGCACCCACATCTGATGCCGAAAGGCGTTGAGCACGAGATGGCCGGGCCGGTCATCGAGGACAGCAACAAATGCACCCACATCTGATGCCGAAAGGCGTTGAGCACTCGCTGGTGACGGCTATGAGGTCGGCGTCGATCTGATGCACCCACATCTGATGCCGAAAGGCGTTGAGCACTACCGGACGATCGAGGTCGGCATCTGGCAGGAGATGATGCACCCACATCTGATGCCGAAAGGCGTTGAGCACTAGACGACTGACTATGCCTACAGTAGCCCATCTAACATGCACCCACATCTGATGCCGAAAGGCGTTGAGCACCTGTACGTCTCCGAGAGCACCGCCAACAACAGCAGCAATGCACCCACATCTGATGCCGAAAGGCGTTGAGCACGAGATGGCCGGGCCGATCCTGGCCGACCAGGACAAAATGCACCCACATCTGATGCCGAAAGGCGTTGAGCACGCGAACTGGATGCCGGCGCCCGCGATGGCCGCCCAGTATGCACCCACATCTGATGCCGAAAGGCGTTGAGCACTGCCGACCTTCTCGCGCAATCGCTCCAGCCCTTTGACCATGCACCCACATCTGATGCCGAAAGGCGTTGAGCACTCCAGTCGGGCAGCACAGCGCCGGCCGCCTCAGCAAATGCACCCACATCTGATGCCGAAAGGCGTTGAGCACACGACGATCACCTGCGGGAGTGGTGGGGCATCCGCTCATGCACCCACATCTGATGCCGAAAGGCGTTGAGCACCGATTGACGGGCTGGACATGCGCGACGCGCTGGCGGCATGCACCCACATCTGATGCCGAAAGGCGTTGAGCACACACTGGTGTAGGACGGCATGGCGCTACAATCCCGATGCACCCACATCTGATGCCGAAAGGCGTTGAGCACCTGCTGTGGGGCTGGTTCGATGCCGCGACCTTCCGCATGCACCCACATCTGATGCCGAAAGGCGTTGAGCACATCTTGAGCGCCGACGCCAGCCCCGGTGTCGCGCGGATGCACCCACATCTGATGCCGAAAGGCGTTGAGCACCTCGAAAAGCTCGGCCAGTGGGGTCTCGCCTTCGTATGCACCCACATCTGATGCCGAAAGGCGTTGAGCACATGGGCGCGACGAAGTCGACGAAGGCAGCTGCCCAGATGCACCCACATCTGATGCCGAAAGGCGTTGAGCACAGGAGGCACGCCAGGCGCTGCGCCGCTTCCTACGCATGCACCCACATCTGATGCCGAAAGGCGTTGAGCACCTTTTGCCGTCCGCGCCGCGCTCGGCGGTGACGTCGCATGCACCCACATCTGATGCCGAAAGGCGTTGAGCACGCCAAGCCGACCGCGTGATCGTGCTGGCCGCCGAATGCACCCACATCTGATGCCGAAAGGCGTTGAGCACAGGACGACGCTGCTGATGGACGAGGCCGCCTCGGGCATGCACCCACATCTGATGCCGAAAGGCGTTGAGCACCCACTGCCGCCGATCAGGATGTCGTCACCACCGCCGATGCACCCACATCTGATGCCGAAAGGCGTTGAGCACAGGACGATGGCGTCCGGGTAGGCCCGTTGCACGGCAGATGCACCCACATCTGATGCCGAAAGGCGTTGAGCACACGCTGAGGAACTTGGCGCTGTCCGCGCCCAGGAAATGCACCCACATCTGATGCCGAAAGGCGTTGAGCACCCGTAGACCAGCGCGTAGGTCGTGCCGCTCGTCAGGATGCACCCACATCTGATGCCGAAAGGCGTTGAGCACTTATCCAGAAACTCCGCCGTCGCGCCCGTCACCATATGCACCCACATCTGATGCCGAAAGGCGTTGAGCACAGCCGGGCGACCAGCACCAGCTACACGCCGGACAGCGATGCACCCACATCTGATGCCGAAAGGCGTTGAGCACACTGCTCAGTTCCGAGGCGCCCTATGATCGCGGCCATCGACCCAGCGACCGAGCGGGGCCTGGGCTTCATCATCGGCCTGGCGATCGTGCTCGCCTTCGGCGGCTTCGGCCTCTTCTGCGTCTGGATGGGGCTGCGCGGCCTGCGCGACGATCTGCGCACCTGGCGGACGGCGCTGGCCAGCCGGCGCTGGCCCGCTGCCACCGCCACGGTCCTCACCGCCGATGTCCGCACCGAAGGGCCGGCCGCCGCCGCAGCTACATCCCAGCGGTCACCTATCAGTACCAGGTCGGGGAACAGGCACGGACCGGCACGCGCCTGGACTTCGTCTCCTGGGGCTATCACCGCTGGCTGCGCGACGAGGCTGAGAAAGCGCTGCGATCCTACCCACCCGGCGCCACCGTGCCGGTCTACGTCGATCCCGAGCGACCGGACGCGGCGACGCTGGAGCGGCGCCTGCCCCGCGGCCAGGTCGGTGGCTGCCTGATCACGGCGGTGCTGGTCGGTGTGGGCGCTGGGTTGCTCGCCATCGGCTGGACCGGGCTGGTCGATCTCGGACGCTCGCTGGGCGGGTCGTAGCCGTGGCTTGCGACGACGCCGCCGGCAATGCGACACTGGCCGCCCCGCGCTCGTCACCGGCTGCCAGCGTGGGAAGTGTCCGGCTGTCGCACACGCACGGAGGAGACAGGAGTGAACTGGAGCAATGTCACCCGGCTGGTCGAATTCGATTCACCGACCGTCGCCAATGGGCTGGAGCTGCTCGGCCTGCAGGACCCGACCGTCGGCTACGCCGGGCCGGACGTGCGGGCGCTGATGCCGGAGATGGGCGTGCGCGTCGGCATCGCCGTCACCGCCCGCATGGACACGACCACCGCCGGCACCGACCGACCGCCCAGCCTGTTCACCGACTGGCTGCGCCAGATGCAGGCGGTGTCGCAGAACGCGCCCGCCTTCGCCGTCCTCGAGTCGGTCGGGCCGCGCCCGCGCCACACCGTCACCATCGGCGACGGCATGGGCACGACGATGGTGATGGCCGGCGCGGCCGGTTTCGTCACCAACGGCAGCATCCGCGACATCGAGGGCGTCCGCGCCGTGCCGCTGGCCTGCTGGGCCGCCGGCCTGTCGCCGATGCACGGCCGCATCCGCTGGCTCGACATCGGCAGCCCGGTCGTCATCGACGGCATGACCGTCCGGCCCGGCGACATCATCCACGCCGACGTCAATGGCGTCATCGTCATCCCGGCCGAGGTCGCCGACCAGGTCTACGACAAGGCCGCGGAGGTGCGCCGCACCGAGGGCGCCTTCTTCACCCGCCTGCGCCAGCCGGGCATGACGCTCGATCGCTACCTGAGCGAGCGGTAGGCGACACGGGGCTGCGCTCCTCGCTCGTGGCGCACCCCTTCGGCCGGTCGCATCGGTCCCCTCTCCCACCGCGGTGGCAGAGGGGACGGGTGAGGCTCCTTCCCAATGCCATCACTCGATAGCGTGCCCCCGCCACGCGCCACTGGTCGCTGCACCACGAGCCGACACCGGCCGACCGTAAGCACTGGCGGGCATCACGCGATGGTGCGCGCCGGCAGCCGAGTTCGCGCCAACGAGCGGCGCGGTATACTTGGCGGCCACGCCGTGTTCGTGCTGCGGCCGTGGGTGAGCGCCGCACGCGCCACGTCAGCAGGAGAGAGCCAATGCCGAAGAACTCGAAGGCGCGCAACGTGCGTCTCAAGCACCGCAAGGCCCAGGCGCAGCTCAAGGAGCGAGAGCGCGCGGCGCGGGTCGTCGTCGTGGCGCCGGCTGCGCCGCCGCCCCCGCCGGCGCGGCCGAGCCGAACCCGCGCGCCACGTCCCGCCCCTGCCGCCGGCTGACCGGGCCGCGCCAGGGCGCCAGGCGGCCCGGAACGGCGCCGGAGGGCGCGCTCAGGCGGACGCGCCGGCCAGGCCCAGCTCACCGGCCAGGTGATCGACGAACTGGCGCGCCGTGCGGCCGGATAGGCCGTTGTGGCGGTTCGCCCACTGCAGGGCCTGCCGGCTGAGATCGTCGCCGGCGACCGGCAGGCGGCGCTGCGCGGCCAGTGCCGCCACAATGTCGAGGTAGCGGTCCTGGGTCGGCGCCAGGAAGGTGACCACCAGGCCGAAGCGGTCTGCCAGCGAAAGCGACTCCTGCACCGTCTCACCGGGCCGGATCTCGCCGCTGGCGTCGATCAGCCCACGATCGGGCGTGAAGTACTCGCGCATCAGGTGCCGGCGGTTCGAGGTGACGTAGACGACGACATTGTCCGGGTGATGCTCGATGCCGCCCTCGAGCAATACCTTGAGGTCGAGGTGGCGCTCCTCGGCGCCGCCAACGGCCAGATCGTCGACGAAGATGACGAAGCGCTCCGGCCGGCCGCGCAACTGGGCGACGACGGCCGGCAGGTCGTCGAGCGCGCGGCGCGGCACCTCGACCAGCCGCAGGCCATGGTTGCCGTACTCGTTGAGCAGCGCCTTGACCGTCGACGACTTGCCGGTGCCGCGGTCGCCGTAGAGGAGGGCGTTGTTGGCTCGGAAGCCAGCCAGAAATTGCTCGGTGTTGCGCAGCAGCGGCGCACGCTCCCGCTCGTAACCGATCAGGTCCTCGAGTCGGATCGGATCGGGCCAATCCACGCCGGCGAGCGTGCCGCCGTCAGCGGCCGGCGCCCACCGGAAGGCGTGGTAGCGCGCGAACAGCCCGGAGCCGACGCGGCCGACGTAGGCGGCGAGGTCGGCCACGACGCAGCTCCAATCGGGCGCGGCGGCCAGCCAGCGCATCGCCGCCAGCAGATCAGCCGGGCGATCGGCGTCGAGCGGCGCCAGCGCGTCCCAGGGCAGGAGCGCGTCGCGCATCTCCTCGGGATCGAGACTGGCCAGCGCCGGCAGGAGCGTGTGAGTGTCGAGCTGAAACAGCAACTGCAGCACGGACAGGTCGCGCGCGGCAGCCGCCTTCAACGATGCGCCCATCGGCGCTCCGGCCCGCTGCGCCTTGCGACTGAACGGGTTGTCGTCGGTCAGCACCTGGCGCAGCAGGTGGTCCTGCCAGGCATCGCCGACGAGCGGACCGTGCCCCAGCTCGACCGCCTCCGCCAGCAGCGCGAATAGGTGACCGTAGTCGTGGGCGATCGTCGGCGCCGAGGCGCCACGCATCGTCGCGTGATCGAGCAGAGTGACGAAGGCGCGACCGATCGGTGTGTCGAGTGCACCGCGAAAGAGGACCAGCCGGCTGATGGCCTGCCGCGCCTCGCGCAGCAAACCCGCACTGTCAGAGATCGTCTCCCGCACCGCTCGCGTGCCCCCGAGTTCGCTGTGCGCCACCGCCAGCCCGAGCGGATTTTAGCACGGCCGGGCGTCCCGGGAGACTACGCGTTCGCAGCGGCGCGCAGCGCCTGGAGGTTCTCAGCGACCGTGCCGTGGGTGTTGAAGACGGCCGAGCCGGCGACGGCTAGCGTCGCTCCGGCGGTCGCGGCCGCGGCGATTGTGGCGTGGTTGATGCCGCCGTCGACCTCAATAGTGATCGTCTCCAGCCCGCGCGCCGCCAGCAGGTCGCGCAGGCGGGCGACCTTGTCCAACGTCAGCGGGATCAGCGGCTGGCCGCCGGCGCCCGGGTCGACGGTCATCACCAGCACCTGATCGATCACCGGCAGCACTTCTTCGAGCAAGGCCAGCGGGCTGGCCGGGCTAAGAACGACGCCAGGGCGTGCGCCTAGCGCCCGGATCGACTGGATGGTGCGGAACAGGTGTGGCTCCGACTCGACATGCACCAGGATCAGATCGGCGCCGGCGGCCCGGAAGTCGGCCACGTGCCGCTCGGCGGCCACGACCATCAGATGCACCTCCAGGAGCGCCCCGAAGCGCGCCGCCAGGGGGCGCAGCGCGGCGCACACCAGCGGTCCCATGCTGATGCTCGGCACGAACTGGCCATCCATGACGTCGACGTGAATGCGCCGGACGCCCGCGGCCAGCGCCTCGTGCACCTGCTCGCCCAGACGAGTGAAATCGGCGGCCAGGATCGACGGCGCGATCTCGATCATGCTGCTCCCTCGCGCGGCCCCGTCATTGGGGCGATCGTAGCCATGCTGCCACAGCCGCCACCGCGCTGGCAATCGGCCAGGCCCATGAGCCTGGCCGCTATCTCGATCTCTCTGCCGAGCCTCTTACCTACAGCTTATCTCCGGCTCACCTGTAGTTCAGCCGACCCCCGTATAGTCGCGACGGATCGACAACGGCGTCGCTCTCGTTGGAACGTTGCCATGCCCCAAGGAGAGACGCATCGTGACAGGTGTCCCTGGACTACTGCGCCGGATGCTGGGCGTCGTGCTGACCGCAAGCGTGCTGGTGCTGGCGGCCTGCGGCACGACACCGCCCGCGCCGACGACCGCGCCGACCGAAGCCGCCAAACCCGCCGCCGAGCCGACCAAACCAGCGGCGACTGTCGCGCCCACTACCGTGCCGGCCGCCGCCGCGACCAAGCCGGCGGCCAGTCCACCAGCGGCAACGCCGACCGCTGGCGCCGCCTCGGCGGCCAAACCAGCCGCCGGGGCGATCACCCTCACGCTGGCTGAGGGCAGCGAGGCGCGCTACAAGGCGCGCGAGCAACTGGTGGGCCGCAACCTGCCCAGTGATGTCATCGGCACGACATCGGCCGTGACCGGCAAGATCGTCTTGTCGCCAACCGGCGCCATCGACGGAGCGAGTTCCAAGATCACCGTCGACCTGCGCACGCTGAAGACGGACCAGAGCCGCCGCGACAATTTCATCCAAGGCGGCCAGGTTCTGAATACGGCGCAGAGCCCGAACGCTGAGTTCGTCATTAAGGAAGCCAAGGGG
Source organism: Chloroflexota bacterium (assembly GCA_020849725.1). The sequence continues at coordinate 10,772 of JADLAZ010000064.1, read as the reverse complement.
CTGCCGTCGCCGCTGCCGACGTCAGGCGAGGCCAAGTTCCAGCTCATGGGCGACATGACCGTCAAGGGCGTGACCAAGCCGATGACCTGGGATATCACCGCCACCTTCGGAGCCGAGCAAGTCACCGGCCAGGCGACGACCAACTTCACCCTGGCTGACTTTAATATCGCCAAGCCGATCGTCGGCATGGTCTTGAGCATCGACGACCAGATGAGTCTGGAGTTAGACTTCAAGACGACCCGGAGCGCCGTCTAGGGGACGCCGATGCCGCCACCGCTTGCTCATCGCGATCGCACGCGCCGCTGGTGGCCGCTGGCCGGCCTGCTGGCGTTGGCGTTGGCGTTGGCGCTGGCCGGGGCGACTGTACTCCCGACCGCGCCGCCGTCGCTCGCCTCGACTAACCCGGCGCCGGCGCCCACCATCGGGGCGCCGGCCACGCTGGTGGCGCACCTGGCGGCCGCCGACCCGACCGAGGGCGTGCGGCTGGAAGCGGAGCCGGCGGCGACCGAGCCGGCGGCGACCGAGCCGGCGGCCACGCCGCTTCCCGACGCCGCGCCTACGCCCGAGACATCCCCTCCGGTCGTCGTGACGCCGCCCACGGCAGCGCCACCAGCGCCGGCTCCGCAGTCGCCCCCGATTGAGGCGGGACCACCGCGCATCGGCCTGCAGGTCGGCCACTGGCGCTCCCACGAGTTGCCGGACGAGCTGTCCCGGCTGCGCGGCGCGACTGGTGGCTCGGGCGGCGGAGTGCGCGAGGTTGACGTCAACTTGGCGGTGACGGAGCGCCTGGCCGCTCGATTGCGCGAGCGCGGCTACACCGTCGATGTGCTGCCGGCGACGGTTCCGCCGGCCTACCGGGCCGATGTCTTCCTGACGATCCACGCCGATGCGAGTACCTCGGGCACGCCCCACGGCTTCAAGCTCGCGCGCAGCCGCTGGACTCGGTTACCCACCACCGACGACCACCTGGTGCGGGCGCTCACCGCCGAGTACGGCGCGTCAACCGGTCTGGCCTGGTCGGACGCGATCACGCGCAACATGACTGGCTACTATGCCTTCAACAACCGGCGGCGCATGCACGCAATCGATCCAGCGACGCCAGCAGCTATCCTCGAGATGGGCTACCTGACCCACGCCGGCGATCGCGCTTTCCTGCTGGAACAAATGGAACGGGTCGTGGCCGGCATCGAGCAGGGTGTGGTGCGCTTCCTGGACGAGCGCCCGGCGCCGGGAGAGCGCGAGCGGCCCGCGGCGACAGGGCTGGTCATCACGACCGCCGCTGGCGGCGCCACCGCCTATGCCGCGCCGAGCTTCGGCGCGGCGGTGCTGGCGACGTTGGAAGGTGGCCGGCGGCAGGAAGCGCCGGAGGTCCAGGGCGACTGGTTCGGCATCTGGGTGACCGAGGTGAATGGTCCCGGCTGGGTCCATCGCTCGCAGGCGCAGCTCGAGACGATCACGCTGCCGTAGCCGAGGGCCGGGCTGAGTGGAACTCCCCGCTGGCCGCGGCGTCTTAATGGCGCGACCGGTACGCTGGTCGAGGCGGCGCGTTGGCTCCGGCTGAACCGACCGGCTAGAATTCGCTGGCGGGCGCCGGCCGAGTACGACCCGGCCGCACACTGGGGTATTCATGGGTCAGGTCCTGAACGGGCGCTACGAACTGGAGCAACGCATCGGCGATGGCGGGATGGCCGTCGTCTATCAGGGCCGCGATCTGGTGCTTGGCCGGCTGGTGGCCGTCAAGGCGCTGCGCGATCAGTATGTCGCCGACGCTGGCTTCATCAGCCGCTTTCGCCGCGAAGCCCAGTCAGCGGCCGCACTCTCCCATCCGAATATCGTCAACATCTATGATGTTGGCGAAGATGCCGGGCTGCACTACATCGTCATGGAGTACGTGCCCGGCCGCAATCTGAAGGACCTGATCCGGGCTGAGGGCACGCTCGGTGCGCGCCAGGCGGTCGATCTCGGCCGGCAGATCTGCGCCGCGCTGGGCTATGCCCACCAGCGCGGGCTGGTCCACCGCGATATCAAGCCACAGAACATCCTGGTGACGCCTGAGGGCCACGTCAAGGTTGCCGACTTCGGCATCGCCAAGGGCCTGCACGACATCAACCTGACGGCAACCGGCATTGCCATGGGTACCGTCCACTACGCCTCGCCCGAGCAGGTCGAAGGCAAAGAGGCGACGCCAGCGTCGGACATCTACGCCGCCGGAGTCGTGCTGTACGAGATGCTGACCGGCCGGCTGCCGTTCGATGGTGAGACGCCGGTCAGCATCGCCCTCAAGCACATCAATGAGACGCCGCTGCGGTTGCGCGCCTTCAATCCGCAGGTGCCAGCCGGCCTGGAGACGGTCGTGCTGACGGCGCTGAGCAAGCGGCCAGAGGACCGGTTTCCGACGGCTGATGCGTTCGGGCAGGCCCTGGCCGACTACCAGTACTACAGCTCGCCGCGCACGGCCGCCACACTGGCCGCTGGCGCCCGCACCGCGGCCGTGCCGATCCAGCGGTTGCCGGGCGGCGGTCGGGCCGCTGGCAGTTCGCCGCCGGTGGCTGGCCGGACGACACTCGACAGTCGCAGTGGCGCAACGCCCCGCGCGACGGCGGCCAGCCGGCGGCGACGCGTCGGCTCGGCCGCCCGCCCGCGCGACGACATCGGCTGCCTGACCTGGGTCGCCGGCGCGATCGGGCTGGGGTTGCTGCTGGGCCTCACGTTCGTCGCCTTCACCTATCTGCCGCGCATCGTCGGCACCGTCATCCCGCCGGCGCCGACGAGTACGATCACCAGTCAGGCCGGTAAGCCGGCGACGCCCGGCGGGGGGCTGCCCGGCGGGATCGCCACACCCGCGCCCGGCGCGCCGACCAGGCCGGCCGGCGCCATCGGCGCGACCACCGCGACGGCCACCGCCACCCTGGCGACGACGGCCACTGTCACGACGACGGCCACCGCCTCGACGCCGACGATCACCGCGACCAGCACCGGCACGGCCACGCCGACGGCCACGGCCACGCCATTGCCGCGCCTGCCCGACCTGCGTGGCCGGACGTTGGAAGAGGCCCAGCAGGCCGTCCAGGCGTTTGGCGTGTCCCTGGTGGAGACGAAGCCGGGTGTCTTCAGCGACCGTGTGCCGGCCGGCCGCATCGTCGACCAGAACCCGGCGCCCGAGACACCCGTGCCTGCCGGTAGCACCGTGCGTGTCATCCTCAGCCGGGGCAAGGCGGTAACCGTGCCCGAGCTGCGTAATCAGGAGGCCGAGCTGGCGGCCAAGCTGCTGTCCGACCTGGGCCTGGCCTCGAAACGCCTGGAGGAGCCGAGTCGTGAGGTTGCTACCGGCCGAGTGATCCGCACCGATCCGGTCGCCGGCGCGCCGACCGCCGCTGGCAGCACCGTGACGCTGGTGATCAGCGTCGGCGATCAGGTGCGCGTGCCCGATATCTTCAACAAGCCGCTGGCCGAAGCCAAACAGATCCTGGAGGAGGCTGGCTTGCAGCTCGGCCCGGTCGCCGAGCAGACACGCGATATGGTGCCACCCGACCAGCGCGCGGCATTTGACCGCGTCGGCCCGGGCCACATTCTCAGCGCATCGCCCAACTACGGCACGCTGATGCCACGAGGCTCCAGAATCACGGTCGCTGTCCGCAAACCGTAACCACGCCGGCGGTTGAGCGCCGGCGGCGCCGCGCTACAAGCCGCCCAGGCGCTCGATCAGGGCCTGGGTGACCTGAGCCGTGTCGCGCGTCGACACCTGACCGGCCAGGCCAACGTTGTTGACGAAGGCGATCAGGGCGCCGGCGCGGAAGATCAGCGTGTACTGGCCGAGACGCTGGCCGTTTGCCTGTGTTTCCTGATAGTAGAGGGCCGCCTCGTCCCACGGCAGGCGGACGCCGACCGGCGCCATCTCCAGCCGGCGCGCGGTCGTGTCATATTGCTCGATGACGTATCGATAGGCCGCCTGCGCGCCGTCGGGCGCGGCATAGCGCGACACGATGACGGACACGCGCAGCAGACCTGGCTCGCCATCCGGCGGCGCCTCGACCGCGACCATTGCCCCGGTCTGGCGGCCCCAGCTTGCCAGCAATTGGGCGTAGCGCGGGTTCGCGTTCTGGGCGGCCAGCGTTGCATTATCGAGGACGGTTGCCGCCGTCGGGCGATAGGCCGTGCGCCGGTCGGCCAGCGCCGCGCCCACGGCGTCGACGATGACGGTCAACTCCTTCGTCGGTGCTGGCGCTTGCGCGACACCGTCCGCGTCACTGACCTTGACCAGCACGGGACCCTGTGCCAGTTTGCCTGGCTTGGGCAGACGCGCGAGCCGGCTGGCGGCTGGCGATGTCATGTCAGGCGGCGCGACGCCGCAGCTGGAGACCGCCAGCGCCAATAGCACCACCATCATCGGCCAAGAGCCGGCCCGCGAGCGCCGCGTCACACGCCTCGTCCCCTGTGCGTGCATTACCGGTACCACGATCGCGCGCCGTCTGTCCCGCGCGCCGCGTCCAGTATACGCCGTCCGCCGCGATTGATGCGCTCGGCCTGACCCGAAACGATGCGCCATGAGGCGTGCCGAGGTTGAGCGCAGAAAAGGCCATGCCGAGCGCGCATCAGTCACCAGGCCCTAGCCCGGCGGACGGCCGCGCCGGGTCAGGGTACACCCGGTCGGGCCTATACCGAAGCGCGCATGGGAATAGCATACTTCGTATTGCGTAGCGTAGGGGCGCTTCGCGAACTGCCCCTACGGTGGCCTGGGCATCCCGTCTGGGCTTCGGTTTAGGCGCCGAGATCGGCCAGCGTGAAGAGGCGCCCGAACCGGTAGCCCTGCGCCTCGATGGCCGCTTGGGCGCCCTCGCCGCGGTCGACGATGCCGAGAATGCGGGTGACCTGCCCGCCGGCTTCAGTGATCGCCGCGGCCGCCTGCAACGACGAGCCGCCGGTGGTAAACGTGTCCTCGACGACGACGACGCGCATGCCGGCCCGCAGTGGCCCCTCGACCAGCCGGCCGCGACCATGCTGCTTCGTCTCCTTGCGCACGAGCAACCCAGCCAGCGGCCGCTTCTCCAGGTGGCTGACGACGACGATCGCCGTCACCACCGGGTCGGCGCCCATCGTCAGGCCGGCGACGGCATCGACCGGCTCATCGCCGAGCAAGTCCAGCATCGTGCGACCGATCAGGTAGCCGCCCTCGGCCGACAGCGTCACCAGCCGCATGTCGATGTAGATGCTCGAGCGCCGCCCCGATGACAGCACAAAATCGCCCCGCGTGAGCGCGTCGCGCTGGATCAGCGCCAGCAGCCGGTGTTGCACCTCGTCCATCGCGGCCGTCCTTCCCCGTCGCCGGCCTGTTCCGGCGGCGCGCGTGCCGCCGGCTAGACCAGGCCCAACCGCTGTTGGAACGCCTGACGATGCTCGCGGGAGTGCAGCAGCGCCGGCCGGGCATACCACAGGCGCGCGCCGCGTGGTCCCGGCCCACCCAGCAGACGGCTCGGCGGCAGCGCCACCAGCGCCGCCCGCAGCGCGTGGTAGATCTCGTGGTAGCGCGCGAGCGCCTGATCAAGCGTCGTGTCCCGCTGGGCCGCCAGCGTGGCCGCGTTGTCGGCATCGGCATTGATGCCGAGGATGCGGCCAGGTCCGACCGCCGGATCGACCTCGGGCGCGTCCGGTGCCGCCTGCTGGCGCGCGACCGTCAGCGCGTGCGCCTGCCAGGCGGTGATGTGGGTCAGCAGGTCGATGGCCGACCACTGCCCGCCCGGGCGTCCGGTGAGCTGATCGATCGTCAGCATGGCGATCAGCGCCGTGAGCGCCTTGCGCTCCTCCTCAATCTCCGACAACAGCCGGACGATCGGTTCCGACTCGATCAGCGTCAGCATCGCGCGCTTCCTCCACCGCCGGCATGGCGCACCCGCACCCATCGTGCGCCGTTCAACGGCCGGATATTGGCCGACCCGCCGGTATCCTAGCACGGACCCGCTACAATGACGGCAGCGGACTGGAACTGGCGGCAGCGGCCGCGCCGACGCGCGGCGATGAAGGACCCAGCCATGACCGACGACCTCCTGCGCGGCCTGAATGACGCCCAGCGCGCCGCGGTGACCGCGCCGGACGGCCCGGTGCTGATCATCGCCGGGCCGGGCAGCGGCAAGACGCGCGTCCTGACCCACCGTGTCGCCTGGCTGATCCGCGAGCGCGACGTGGCGCCCTGGCGCATCTGCGCCGTGACCTTCACCAACAAGGCCGCTCGTGAGATGCGCGAGCGCCTGGAGCACCTGATCGGCGACTTGGCCCGCGAGCTGCTGACCGGCACCTTTCACGCCCTGTGTGCCCGCTTCCTGCGCCAGCACGGCCAGGAAATCGGTCTCAGTCGCCACTTCACCATCTTCGACGACGACGACCAGACGGCGCTGGTGCGCCAGGCGCTCAAGCAACTCGACCTGGACCCGAAGCAGGTGACGCCGCGCTCGATGCTGGTTGGCATCTCAGCCGCCAAGAGCGCCGGCCTTGGCCCAGACGCCTACGCCCGCCGCGTCGAGAACTACCGCGACGAGCTGGTCGCCCGCGTCTACCGCATCTACCAGGCGTTGCTCGACCACAACAAGGGCCTCGACTTCGACGATCTGCTGATGCGCACCATCGACCTGCTGGACCTGCCGGGCGGGACAGCCGCCGCGCGCCTGCCGGAGCGCATCCGGCACCTCCTGGTCGACGAGTATCAGGACACGAATGTCGTTCAATTCGAGTTGGTGCGCCGCCTGAGCGCCGGCCACGGCAATACCTACGTCGTCGGCGATCCGGACCAGTCGATCTACGCCTTCCGGGGAGCGACGATCCGCAACATCCTCGAGTTCGAGAGTGCCTTCCCCAATGCCCAGATCATCCGCCTGGAGCAGAATTACCGCTCGACGCAGGCGATCCTGCGCGCCGCGGGCGCGGTCATCGCCGAGAACCAGGAGCGCCACAAGAAGGAACTCTGGACCGACAACCCGGAGGGCCAGGCGATCACTGTCAAAGAGCTGTATGACGAGCACCACGAGGCGCAGTGGGTGGCCGAGCAGATCCGCGACCTGATCGACCGGGAGGACTACCGCCCGAGCGACATTGCCGTCCTGTACCGGACCAATGCCCAGAGCCAGCCGCTGGAGCACGCGCTCAACCGCGTCGGCCTCAGCTACCAGCTCATCGGTGGCACGAAATTCTACGAGCGCAAGGAGATCCGAGACGTCCTGGCGCTGCTGCGTCTGATCGTCAACCCGGACGACGACTACAGCCTGCGCCGCGTCGTGGACGCGATGCCGGTCGCCAGCGGCCTGGGCCGCCAGACCTGGCTGCGGCTCGAGTCGTGGGCGGCCGAAGCGGAGATGAGCGTCTCAGGCGCGCTGGCCGCCTGGGCGACGCCCGGCGCGACGATCGCGCCGCCGCTCACCGGCCGGCCGGCCGCCGGCGCGCGCGCGCTGGCCGATCTGCTGGCACGGCTGCGGAGCCGCCTCGGGCAGGACGACGTCGTGACGCTGTTCGACCAGGCGCTGGCCGACAGTGGCTACGACCGCCTGCTGCGCGAGGGCACCGAGCCGGAGCGCCTGGAGAACGTGACCCAACTGCGCGCCGAGTTGCGCCGCTACCTGGACCTGCCGCTCGACGCCCAACTGACGATCTTCCTGGAAGAGGCGGCTCTCGTCGCCGCCAGCGACGATCTGGACGACACGCGTGCCGACAAGGTGACGCTCATCACGCTGCACGCCGCCAAGGGGCTGGAGTTCCCAGTCGTCTTCATCATCGGGATGGAGGACGGCTTGCTTCCGCACGCCCGCTCGCTCGGCAATCTACGCGAGCTGGAGGAGGAGCGCCGGCTGGCCTTCGTCGGCATCACCCGCGCGCGGCAGCGGCTGTACCTGACGCATGCCGGCCTGCGCAGCAGCTACTACGGCACCAACCAGCAGGCGCGCTCGCAGTTCCTGACGCCGCTGGATGTCCTGGCGGACGGTGGTCGTGGGCGCGGGCGCGCCCGGCCGGGCACGACGGCGCCGACGCGGATCTCTGGGGCCAGCCAGCCGGGCAGCGGCCGCGCCTCGTCCGCTCCACGCCCGCAGCCCGCGCCACGCCGACCCACGTCGGACTTCGTTGACGATGCCGGTCAGAGCGAGGTAGTCGTGACGGTCGCGGCCGGCGACCGTGTGCGCCACCACGCCTTCGGCGTCGGCGTGGTCAAGCAGGTGACACCGTCGCGCGGCGACGTGCAAGTGACGGTCGACTTCGGTACGAACGGCACACGCACGCTGATGGCCAGCATGGCGCGGCTGACACCGGCGTAGCCGGACATCGTGACCGCCGGTTGGACACACCAGAGGAGCGACAGCGTGGGCGTTATCCGGGCAGCCTTCGGGGCAACCGACGACGGCGTGACCATCGACGAGTACACGTTGACGAGCGCGCGCGGCCTGACAGCGCGGGTGATGACCTATGGCGGCATCCTGGTCGGACTGGAGGCGCCCGATCGGGACGGCCGGCTGGCCGACGTGACGCTCGGCTTCGATACCCTGGCGCCGTACCTGGCGGGTCACCCGTACTTCGGCGCGCTCGTCGGCCGCTTCGCCAACCGCATCGCGGGTGGCGTGTTCTCACTCGACGGCACGCCCTACCAACTGGCGGCCAACAACGACCCCAACCATCTCCACGGCGGCGCTCGCGGCTTCGACAAGCGGGTCTGGTCGGCTGAGCCAATCGGCGCGTCGGACGTGCCTGGCGTGACGCTGCGCTTTCGCAGCCCGGATGGCGATGAGGGCTACCCCGGCACGCTCGACGTCGCCGTCACCTGCACGCTGATCGACGCCGCGCTGCGCCTCGACTACACCGCGACGACTGATCGCGCCACGGTGCTGAACCTGAGCAATCATACCTACTTCAACCTGGCTGGCGGTGGCGACATCCTCGGCCACGAGGTGACCTTGCACGCGGCCCGCTTCCTGCCGGTCGACGCCACGCTCATCCCGACCGGCGAGCTAAGGCCGGTGCGTGGCACGCCGATGGACTTCACCACCCCGACGGCGATCGGCGCGCGCCTGCCCAGTGCCGACGAGCAGGTGCAGCGCGCCCACGGCGGCTACGACCATTGCTGGGTACTGGATGCCGGCGGCAGTGCGCTGGCGCTGGCGGCGCGCGTGCGCGAGCCGGTCAGCGGTCGGGTGCTGGAGGTTTGGACGACGCAGCCAGGCGTGCAATTCTACACCGGCAACTTCCTCGACGGCAGCTTGACCGGCCGCGACGGCCGCGCCTACGGCAGGCACGCCGGCTTCTGCCTGGAGACGCAGCACTTTCCCGACTCGCCCAACCAGTCGACCTTCCCGTCGACTATCCTGCGTCCTGGCGACACCTACCGGCAGACGACCGAGTTCCGCTTCAGCGTCGACTGACCGACTGCCGGTCAGCCGGCTGGCCAGCCGGGCGTCTCATCCGGCAGCGTCGCCAGTTCGGCGACGCGCGCGGGCCAGGCGTCGAGAAACAGCGCCAGAACCTGGGCGCGCTCGACCAGCGACGGCAGCCAGATGAACTCGCGGTCGGAGTGCGCGCCGTCGCCGTGGACGCCCATGCCGTCGATCAGCGGCGCGACCTGGCCAGTTGTGTTGCCGTCGGAGGCGCCACCAGAGACGATCGAGCGCAGCTCTTGCCCCAGCCCCTGCCCGGCTTCCTGGACCCAACTGAATAGCCGCTCGTTGCGCGCCATCGACGGCACCGGCGGGAAGAGCAGGCCGCCACTGAGCGTCGTCGTCGTGTCGGGCACGAATTGCATCGCCGCGATCTCGCGGAAGCGCTGCTCAGCCCGCCGCGCCTCGGCCATCGTCACCGCGCGCAGGTCGAACTCGCAGGCAGCCTCCTCGGCGACGACATTCGGCCGGATGCCGCCGCGCACGACGCCGATGTTGACCCGCGTGCCGACCGCGTGATCGGCGACCTCCGTCAGCAGCACGATCTTGCGCGCCAGCTCCTCGACGGCGCTACGGCCCTGCTCCGGCGTCAGGCCCGAGTGCGCCGCCCGCCCGGTCACCGCCATCGTGTACAGGCCGCAGCCCTTGCGGATGAACGTGTACTCGCCGCCCGGTCGCGCCGGCTCCAGCACGCACACGGTGTCGGCCCGCCGCGCCTCGGTCAGAATCGCTGGCCGCGACGTTGGCGACAGCAGCTCCTCGTCGCTGTTGAAGATGGTCGTCAGCGTCACCTCGTCCCACACCGACGACCCAACGGCTCGCAACGCCGACAGCGCCGCCAGCAGCACCACCAGGCCGCCCTTCATGTCGTAGATGCCGGGGCCGGTGGCGCGCTCGCCGTCGATCGTGAACGGCCGGGCAGCGACCGTGCCGCGCGGAAAGACGGTATCGAAATGGCCGACGAAGAGCAGCCGGCGCGATCCCCGCCCCGGCTTGCGGCCGATCAGGTGGTCGCCGTACTCGGTCTGTGGCAGGCGCTCGAACGCGAAGCCCAGCGGCGCGAGCGCCGTCTCCAGCAGCCGGCCGGCGCGGTCGGCCTCGTCCTTATTGAACGTGCCCGAGTCGCAGTTGACGAGCTGCGCCAGCAGGTCAATCCAGTCGTCGCGCCGAGCAGCGACGATGTCGACTAGCGCGCGCTGGTGATCGGTGAGGGCGGCCATGTTCCCTCCTGCCAAGACGGACGATCAGAACCAGGCGGCCTTGTCGACGACGTTGCGCAGCGGCTCGCCGGCGACGAAGCGGCGGGCATTGTCGAGCAGCACCTGATAGCGCCGCTCGGGCAGGTTCTCGGCGTCCTTGACGGCGATGTGC
>JADLAZ010000063.1 GCA_020849725.1 Chloroflexota bacterium | reverse complement strand
TCTGGCTGCTGGGCGCCAGCGCCAGCCAGCCACTGAACCTGTACGAGGGTGGCAAGATCGACCTGACCGAGATCGGCACCGACACGATCGACCGGGCGCTGGTGCCGGGCAGCGCGCTCAATCAGCAACTGCGCGTCACCCCGCAACTGTCGCTCACCTACGTCGCCTTCAACGTCGCCGAGCCGCCGTTTGACGACCCAAAGGTGCGCCAGGCGCTGGCGCGGGTCATTGACCGAGGCAAGGTGGCGCGGGTCATGTTCGAGGGCAAGGTGCAGGCGGCGGCCGGCCTGGTCCCCCCGCCGCTGCTGGGCGGCGACCTGGCGCTGCCGCCGTTCGACCCAGCCGTGGAGGTGCCCGCAGCGCGCAAGCTGCTGGCCGAGTCGCGCTACGGCGCGAACCTGCCCCGGCCGCGCCTCTACGTCAGCGGTGGTGGGCTGGCCAAGCTGCTGCGCGATGTCTACCAGCGCGACCTGGGGTTGACGGTTGACGTGATCGCCGTCACCTGGAACGATTTCCTAACCGGGCTGGAGGCGCGCGAGTACGGCGCCTATGTGCTGTCCTGGCTGGCAGACTACCCAGACCCGCAGACCTTCGTCGATACGCTCTTCCGCAGCGACAGTCCCGAGAACCACGCCGCCTACGCCAATGCGCGCGTTGACGCGTTGCTGGATGAGGCGGCACGCTCGACCGATCCGGCACGGCGGGCCGACCTCTACCGCCAGGCGCAGCGCCTGATTCTGGACGACGCGGTGGTATTGCCGCTCTACTTTGCGACGGACTACCTGTTGGTCAAGCCGCACGTCAAGGGCTTGACGGTGACACCGATGGGGCTGCTGGGCCTGGAGCGGGTCTGGATCGAGCGATGAGCAAGGAGCGAGAGGCCCGATGATCGGTCAGTGGTTGCCGCGTCGGCCACCAGCCTCCCAGGACGTGAACCTGGCGCCGCTGACCGCCGCTGATGTCAGCCGGCTCGATCTCGGCTGGCAAAGCCTGTTCACGGCCGAGGACCTGCGTCAGCACGTGACCCGCTTCCCCGGCCGCAGCTTCTGGGTCCCCGCCACGCGCGAGTATGCCATCGGCGGCTGGTGGCGCCACCGGCGCGAGATCGGCAGCGTGCTGGAGGTCGGAGTTCGGGGTGACCACCGAGCGCGACTGGTGCGAGCAGTGATCGACGGCTGCGCCGCCCACGGCTGCCCGCTCGTCGTCTACAGCGACACGTCGGAGGTGCGCCATCCGCGCTGGTACCAGGAGCAGGGCTTCGAGCTGGTGCAGGAGATCTTCGTCTACGAGCTGCACGGCCTGCCGGCGACGCGCTGGCTGGGGCCAGCGCGCCTGTCGTTCGAGCCGGTGCGGGTTGTGCCGGCGACGGCGGACCTGCTGGCGATCGACCAGCAGTCGTTCCCCTGGCTCTGGTGGAACAGCGTCGACGAGTTCGAGAACTACCTGGACCAGTCGCACGTGCGCCTCTACCTGGGACGCGACCCGGACGGCGTAGCGGTCGCCTACGCGGGCGTCACGCTCTACCAAGGCTGGGGCCACATCGACCGGCTAGCGGTGCTGCCAGCGCGGCAGGGGCAAGGCTACGGACTGGAGGCGCTGACTTACTGCGCCGACCAGATCTACGCCACCGGCGCGCGTCGGCTGGGGCTGAGCACGCAGGCCGACAATGGTCGATCGCAGGAGCTGTACGAGCGCTTCGGCTTCCGGCGCACCTATCGCACCGACTACAAGATCTATGGCCACTGGCTGGTGGATGACGCCGCCGAGCGGCGGCGACTGGTCATCGCGCCGGGGCGCGGGCTGAACGGCAGCTAAGGCGCGGCCGGCCCGCGACCGGCCGGCGCGACGACGGGAGACGGTGTGGCGGGCAGCAGCTTCGGCGAGGTCTTTCGCATCCATACCTTCGGCGAGTCGCACGGGCCAGGCCTGGGCGTCATCGTTGACGGGTGTCCGGCCGGTCTGCCGCTGGACCTGGATCTGATCCGGCGCGACCTGGCCCGACGCCGCGTCGGCCAGAGCAAAGTCACATCACAGCGGCAGGAGGAGGATGAGGTCCAGGTGCTGTCGGGTGTCTTCGAGGGACACACGACCGGCACACCGATCGGCCTGGTGGTGATGAACCAGGACGCCGACTCGAGCAAGTACGAGACGATCAAACACCTCTACCGACCGGGCCACGCCGACTTCACCTATGACGCCAAGTACGGCTTCCGCGACTACCGCGGCGGCGGCCGCTCCAGTGCCCGCGAGACGGTAGCGCGTGTGGCGGCCGGCGCCATCGCCAAGATGCTGCTGGCGCGCGAGGGGATCGCCATCACCGGCTTCGTCGCCCAGATCGGTGCGACACGGATGCAGACCTTCGACCGGGACGCGATCGAGGCCAACATCGTGCGCTGCCCGGACCCGGTGGCAGCCGAGCAGATGGTCGAGGCGATCCTGGCCGCCCGCCGCGATGGTGACAGCCTGGGCGGGCTGGTCGAGGTCTGGGCCGAGGGCGCGCCGGCCGGACTGGGCGAGCCGGTGTTCGACCGGCTCGACGCCGATATCGCCAAGGCGCTGATGTGTATCCCGGCGGTCAAGGGCGTTGAGATCGGCGCTGGCTTCGCCGTCGCGGCGCGGCGTGGCTCGGAGAACAACGACGCCTTCGAGACGCGCGACGGGCGCGTGCGCACGCGCACGAACAACGCCGGCGGCATCCTGGGCGGCATCTCCACCGGCGAGACGATCGTAGCGCGCATGGCCGTCAAGCCAACCTCGTCGATCGTGCTGGACCAGGACACCGTGACGCAGTCCGGCGAGTCGGCGACAGTCAAGGTGCTGGGCCGGCACGACCCGTGTGTCTGCCCACGCGCCGTGCCGATCGCTGAGGCGATGCTGGCGCTGGTGCTGGCCGACCACTTGTTGCGTCAGCGGTCGGCCCGCGTGTGATGGCCGTTGTGCTGGGTGCTATACTGGCCCGCCGGTGGGGCAGTCTGGCCGCGATTGACAGTTCATGCTTTGGAGGCAAGCCACATGCGCGTGGATGGGCGGGTGGTGCTGGTGACCGGCGCCGGGGCCGGCATCGGTCAGGCGGCGGCGCTGGCACTGGCGGCCGAAGGTGCGCTCGTCGCCGCCATCGATCTGAGCGGCACGACGGCCACGGCCACGGCCGCGGCGGCGCGGGGAGCACTCGGCCGGGCGGCGCTCGGCCTGCAAGCCGACGTTGCCGACGACGCGCGCATGGCCGCCGTCGTGGCCCAAGTCGAGGATGAGCTTGGCCCGATCGATATCCTGATCAACAACGCCGGCATCTCCTCCGTCGCGCCGGCCGAGGACCTGGACCCGGTCGCCTGGCGGCGCGTCGTCGAGGTCAATCTGACCTCGCTCTTCCTGCTGGCGCAGCAGGTCGGCCGGCGCATGCTGGCCCGGCGCGCTGGCGCCATCGTCAACACCGCCTCGGTCTATGGCCTGCGGCCCGGCCCCTACCGCATCGCCTACTCGACGACCAAGGCCGCCGTCATCGGTCTCACCGAGGGGCTGGCGATCGAGTGGGCCGGCCGCGGCGTGCGCGTCAACGCTGTCGCCCCTGGCTACACCTGGACGGAGATGTTCCGCCAGGCCCAGGCGCGCGGCGGCGTCGACGTCGACGCGCTGGTGCGGCGCACCCCCAGCGGCCGGCTGGCCGAGCCGGACGAGATCGCGCGCGGCATCCTGTTCCTGGCTTCCGACGACGCCACCCACATCAACGGCCACACGCTGGTGATCGACGGCGCCTGGCTGCCCAATGGCGGCTGGGCATAGCGATACTCCCCCAACACGGTCGCAATACGGTAAGGGAAGAACGATGAGCCGAGTCCTGGTGACGGCCCGCAATATCGCCGCCGTGGCCGATCAGTTCGCCGGTGACCTGCGCGCGGCTGGCGTCGAGCTGGTCTACGCACCCAACCTGGGACAGACCAAGACCGAGGCTGAGCTGCTCGCCTGGCTGCCCGGCTGTCTGGCCGTCATCGCCATGCCCGACGAGTACACGGCGCGCGTCATCGCCGCCTGTGCTCCGACACTCAAGCTGATCGTCCGCTCCGGCGTCGGCTACGACTCGGTCGACCTGGATGCCGCGACCGAACACGGCGTCTGGGTCGCCACCACGCCGGGTGCGAACCACGATGCCGTGGCCGACTTCGCCTTCCTGCAGATCCTGACGTTAGCTCGCGATTATGTCACGAGTGTCAATCACACCCGCGCTGGTGGCTGGCAGCGCGTCACCGGCCTGGAGCTGCGCGACGCCACGCTGGCGATCATCGGCACCGGCCGGGTCGGCAAGGAGACGGCGGCGCGGGCGCGCGGCTTTGGCATGCGCGTCATCGCTCACGACGTCTACCAGGATGCCGCCTGGGCCGCCGGCGCCGGCGTCACCTACCTGCCGCTGGCCGAGGCGCTGGCCCAGGCCGATGTCATCACGCTGCACACGCCCCTGCTGCCAGAGACGCGCCACATCCTCAACGCCACCACGCTGGCCGGCTGCAAGCGCGGCGTGCTGATCGTCAACACCGCCCGCGGCCCACTGATCGACGAGCATGCGCTGGCCGCCGCGCTCGACAGCGGCCAGGTTGGCGGCGCGGCGCTGGATGTGTTCGATCACGAGCCGCCTATCGATCGCCTCATCGTCGACCATCCGAAGGTGCTGCCGACCGCCCACAGCGCCGGCGGCACGCACACGGCCGGACGGCGGGCGGCGATCATGACGCTGGAAGAAGTGCTGCGCGTCGCGCGCGGCCAACTGCCCCAGTATCCCGTTAACGACGTGCGGTAGCTCGGTCACGACCATTGTTTGCCCCTTGTCAAACGTCGGTCGCCGGCCGTACTTTCAAAGGAGCGGTCCACGAGGGGCCGCGTGAGGGTCCGTTCGGTACACGCCGATAGCGGACCCGGAAGCTTTCTTTTCTAGGGAGGCCCCATGCGTCGCGTACTCACCTGGGTCGGCATCGTCGTCGGTGGTCTGTTGGCGGTAGTCGTTTTCGGTCTTGTCGGCATCTTCGTCGTCAGTAATCAGAAACTCAACCAGCACTACACGGTCGCGGCCGCGACGGTGGCGGTTCCGACTGACTCGGCCTCGATCGTGCGCGGTCAGCATCTGACGGTCGCCATCACCAAGTGCGTCGACTGTCACGGCCAGAACCTGGGCGGCGCGAAGGTTCTTGACGCCGGCCCCGTCGCCGTGGTGTATGCGCCGAACATCACCCGTGGCCAGGGTAGCGTCGTCGCCACCTACACGCCGGCCGACTGGGCGCGAGCTATCCGGCACGGCGTCGGACAGAGTGGTCGCGGACTGCTGCTCATGCCGTCCGACGAGCTCGCCAAGCTCAGCGATGACGATCTGGGGGCGCTGCTCGCCTACGTCACGAGCGTGCCCCCGGTGGACAACCGGCCACCACCCTCCGAGGTCCGGCCGCTCGGCCACGTGCTGAATGCCTTCGGTCAACTGCCGCTGATCGCGGCGGCGCGCATCGACCACGCCAACGTCCACCCCGGCGCCGCGCCACCGGCCGGCCCCACGGCTGCCTACGGCGCCTACCTCGTCAACGTCGGTGGCTGCACCGGCTGCCACAACGCCGCCCTCTCCGGCGGTCGCGTGCCGGGTACGCCACCAGAGTTGCCGCCGGCGTCCAACCTGACGCCTGGCGGCGCGATGGCCGGCTGGACCGAGGAGGACTTCCGGCGCGCGCTGCGCACCGGCCGCCGTCCGAACGGCTCGACGCTCAACCCGTTCATGCCCTGGGAAGCCACCGCCAAGATGACCGACGACGAGATTCGCGCCCTCTGGCTGCACCTCCAGACTGTGCCGGCACGCCCGACCGGCGAGCGCTGATCGGGGATGGGGGCGCTGGCTGAGTGATGCCAGCGTCCGGTTCCCTTCGGCTCCGCGCCCGGAACGACCACCCCCACCCATCACCTACCATGTATAATGCGCGCGCCGCGCTGCTGTGACAGTGCGGCGTGCGGCTGTCGTGCCGCCGGGGAGAACCAGGACGATGCAGGCCGATCTGCGCCGGTCGCTGCTGGCGCTGTACGACCCGCTGCCGGTCAAGGACCGGCTGTTCGTCCGCGCCCGCCTCCTGCTCAGCGACCTCGACCGGCTGGAGCGCTACGTGCCGACCCAGGGGCGGGTGCTGGACCTCGGCTGCGGCCACGGCCTGGTCGCCAACATTCTGGCGCTGACCGGCCCGGGCCGTCAGGTACTCGGCGTCGACCTCGACCCGGCCAAGATCGCCGCGGCCCAGCAGACGGTTGGCGGCCGCGACAACATCCGCTTCACGGTCGGGGATGCCGCCGCGCTGCCGGCTGGCCCGTTCCAGGCCGTCACCATCGCCGATGTGCTGTACACCATCCCGCCGGCCACGCAGCAGGTGATCCTGCGACAGATCGCCGCCGTGCTGGATCCGGGCGGCGTGCTGGTCTGGAAGACACAGGTTCGCCACCCGCGCTGGAAATATGCGATCACCTACGGCCAGGAGTGGCTGATGACCCGGCTCGGGCCGACGCTGAGCGCCGGCCTGCACTTCCTGGACCGCGAGGAGTCGCTGGCGGCGCTGCGCGAGGCCGGTCTGCGTCCAGCGATCATCCCCCTGCCGTCGATCCGGCCCTACACCGACATCCTGTTCCTCGGCTATCGGCCGGCCGGTCCGGCCGCCGACAAGCCAGCCGCCACCACCGACCACGCTCCTCTTGCCCCGGTCCCGTGACCGGCGGCCATGGCCCGCGCCCATCACTCCATCGTCGCGCTGCCTCTAATTATCGCCCACACCGAGGAGAGCCGCACGCGTGAGCCAGCCCGCGCGCCAGGGTGATTGGCGGTCGAGCGCCGCCGTCTGGGTTGGTCAACGCGCGCGCGATCGGGTGGAGTGGTCGGCCGGCCGGCTGGTGACGCTGGGCGGCGTCACCCTGGTCGCGGCGGTGGCGTTCATGATGCGCTGGCCGGCGCTCTGGCACTGGCCAGCCTTCACCGATGAAACGCGGGAGGTGGTGCTGGCGCTGTCGGTGGCGCGTGGCGAGCAACTGGTCTGGACGAACATCAACACCTACATGGGGCCGCTGCACGTCTACCTGACCGCGGCGGCGCTGGCGCTCACCGACGCCAGCGTACTCGCGCCACGGCTGCTGGTGTTGGTCTTGAATCTGACTGCCGTCGCGCTCACCGGCCTACTGGCCTCCCGTCTCGCCGGGCGCACGGCCGGTGTCGTGGCCGGCCTGCTGGCAGCGATCGCGCCGATGTGGGTCATCAACAACAGCCACGTCGCCTGGTCGGCCAACACCGCGCCGACCTACGTCATGGCCGCGCTAATGTGCGCCCAGATCGCACTCGGCCGCGCCGCGCCGCAGGCGGGCGCGCGGGCGCGCGTGGATGCCCCGCTGCCACGCCTCACGGCCCGGCGCGGCGGCTGGCTGGTCGCCGCCGGCGCACTCGTGGGGCTGGCCGGTCAGGCGCACCCGACCGGTGGGTTCGCCGCCGGCGGCATCGTGCTGGCGCTGGTGTGGGGGCGCGACGGCTGGCGACGGCTCGGCTCACCCTGGCCGTGGGCAGCGCTGGCGGCGATGGTGGTGGCGTACGCGCCGGTGCTCGTGCATGCGCTGGTCGTCGCGCCGGAGCGCACCGCCAGCGAGGTCGCCTTCATTGGCGGCCGGCGCGGCCTGGGCTGGG
This sequence comes from Chloroflexota bacterium, assembly GCA_020849725.1. The sequence goes on along the minus strand of JADLAZ010000063.1, from coordinate 6,263 downwards.
GCATTCTCCCGACCCTGGCGCGCGCGCCGGAGATGTGGTGGAACGAGGCGCGCATGGCGGCCGGTGTGGCCGACCCGGCGATGCTGCCGCTCTGGAGTGCGCCGCTGGTGGTGGTGGCGACGCTGCTGCTGCTCGGGCTGGCCGGAGTGGGCGCGTGGGCGCTGCTGCGCCGGGGCGAGCCGCTCCTGCCGCTGAGCGTGCTGCCCTGGCTGGCGCTGCCGGCGCTGACGGCGCAGACCGGCGAGATCTTCGTCGATCGCTACGCCGCGCCACTGGTCGGCATCCTGGCCGTCCTGGCCAGCGTCGCGCTTGCCAGCATCGGCCTGCGACGACCACTGCTCGCCATCACGCTGGCCGGGCTGCTGACGCTGCTGCCGCTGACCGCCACGGCCAGCTACCAAGGGCAGCGCAGCGGCGACTACAACGCGGTCGTGATGGCTGTGGCCGATCGGCTGGCGCCGTCGCGTGGCTGCATCCAGGTCGTGCTGGACCAGCGGCTAGCCGGCCAGACGGCGCCCGGTGGCGGCACGGTGACGCGGGCGTTGCGGATGACGCTCGATCTGGCCGGCATCCCGCACCAGACGGCGCGCTACCACGACCAGACGCTGCGCGACGTCGAGAACCTGTCCGGCGCGCGCGCGCGCGGTGACGTCGTCGTCGCCATCGTGACGCCGCCGACGATCGCGCAGTTGTCGCCCGCGACGATGCGGCGGCTGACACCGGTCGAAACCGCACCGCCCGACAGCGGCGTGCAGTTCACTGTCTTCACCTACCGCGCCTCCGACCTTCCGATGTGCGCCCCGCCGGCCACGCTGCCGCCGGTCGTGCCGCGCACGCCCGTACCGGACGGCGACTGAGGGGCGCCTGACCCGCCATCCACGCCCGGCGTCCATGATCAGAGCGTCTGGGCGGCGCCGGTCGGCATCCTGACACGGGAGGCGGTTGGAAAGTCCGACGGAGAAGTGTGTCCTGTCCACTCCCGCTGTCGGCGGCGGCTCACCGCCCGCACAGTCGGCCCCAATTGACGACATGGCCTACCCCTTGAGGGCGCCGAAGCTGAGGCCGCGCACGATGTGCTTCTGGACGAGCAGGGTGAAGAGCAGCACCGGCAGGACGATCACGGTGGCGGCCGCCATCGTGCCGCCCCAGTCGAGGCTGTACTCGCTGCGCATGCCAACAGCGATCACCGGCAGGGTCTTGAGCTTGATGCCGCCGATCAGGACCGACGACACGAAGCTGTTCCACGACAGGTTGAAGGCAAAGATGGCGGCCACCATCGTGCCCGGCAGCGTGATCGGCAGCGCCACCCGCCAGAAGACGCCATAGATCGAGCAGCCGTCGATGAGCGCGGCGTCGCTCAGCTCGCTCGGCACATCCTCGAAGAAGGAGATCATGATCCAGATGGTCAGCGGCAACGTGCCGAGCATGTGAACGACGATCACCGAGCCGTGCTGTCCTAACAGATTGGCCCGGCTGAAGAGGATATACCAGGGAATGAGAAAGGCGATGCCCGGCAGGATACGCACGACGAGGATGCTGGTCGCCAGCCAGTACTGGCGGTAGCGGGCGATGGCAAAGGCCGCCGGCAGCCCCAGTCCCAACGACAGTACGGTCGCGCCGAGGGCAATGACGAGGCTGTTCCAGGCATAGGTCAGGAAACCGACCTTGAGGAAGACCGTGCGAAAGTTGTCGAGCGTCGGCGTCCACAGCCAGGCCGGCGGGTTGGCCGAGATCAGCGGCGCCGGCTTGAAGGCCGAGGCGACCATCCAGTAGAGGGGGAAGAGGAAGGCGATCATCACCAGCGCCACCAGCGCCGCGAAAAGGCCGGTCCGCCCGGCTCTGGCCAGCCGGGATTGGCCGGCGACTGCCCGATCCATCGTCATCTCCGCAGTTTGAGCAGCGCGAGGGTCGCGCCCAGCACGATGGCGAAGAGCAGCATGAGGATGGCCGAGGCATACCCCATGTCGTTGTTCTCTATCAATTGGAAATAGCCGAGCAAATTGACTGTCTCCGAGGCTCGACTAGGCCCACCGCCAGTCAGCGCGAAGATCTGGTCGAAGGTTTGCAGCGCGCTGATGGTGCGGAAGAGGAGTGTCACGACAATCGTGGGGCGCAGCAGTGGCAGCGTCAGGTAGATCAGCGTCTGCCAGGCGGAGGCGCCATCGATCAGAGCCGCCTCATACGGCTCGCCCGGGAGCGACGAGAGCCCGGCCAGCAGCACCAGCATCACGAACGGCACGGAGAACCAGGCATTGACCAGCACCAGCGACGGGATCACCAGTCGCCGGTCGCCCAGGAAGAGCACCGGTGGCAGGCCAAATCCGCTCAACAAATAGTTGAAGACACCCAGAGTCGGCTCATACATCAGCGCCCAGACGAGTGAGACAGCGATCGGTGTCGACAGCATCGGCAGCAGCAGCAGCGTGCGCAGCACGCCGCGCAGCCGGAAGTTGCGATTGAAGAGCATGGCCAGCCAGAAGCCGATGAGCATCTCGACGGCGACCGACAGCACCGTGAAGTAGAAGGTGTTGCCGAGTGCGTTCAACACGCGCTCGTCGCGCACCAGCCGCGCGTAGTTGGCCAGCCCGACGAACTCGGGCTGGCTGACGGATGACAGAAACCAGTAGGTGAAGCTCAGGTAGAAGGTGTAGGCCAGCGGGAAGAGCAGCAAGAGCAGCACGGCCAGAACGGCTGGCGCCGTCATGATCCAGGCCGCATGGCGATCGAGCCAGGCCAGCAGCCGCGCGCGCGCCCGGTGGCCGGCCGGGTAGGCGGCCAGGTGGCCCAATTGGTTGGAGCCGCCGGCCATCCTTACCGCCTCTTCTCGATCTCGCGCATCTCTTTCACCAGATTGTCGGCCGCCGCCTTGACGTCGGCCTCGCTGGCGCCCTCGGCCGCCTTGAGGACGACCGCCCCGATGGCGTCGCGCGCCTCGAGTACCTGGAAGACCGGCGGCAGCCAGTCGGCCACGCCGCCCGCGATCGAGGTGCGCTGTGCCTCAATGAGCGACTTGTTCTTGGTGGCTGCGTCGGACTGAGCGAACGCCGGGTCGGTCCAGACGGAAGTGCGCACCGGCGGCAGGCCCATCAGGGCGGTGCGGACGTTGTTCTTCTTGTTCGAGGCCCACTCGATGAATTGCCAGGCTGCCGCCTTCTGCTTGCTGAAGGGGCTGATCGACATGTACCAGGAGAAGAAGTACGGCCGGCCGCCCGGCATCGGCGCCACGGCGGTCGTGTCGGCCTTGCCGCACTTCTGTGGATCGAGCATCTGCGGCGTGATCACCACGGTGTTGATGTAGCTGGCGGCCTTGCCCTGACAGTAGATCTCGTTGAGATCGGTCTGCTCGGTGATGCCGGGCGGCCCCCACTCGCGCAGCATCCGGCCGTAGTCCATGTAGGACTTGATGGCGGCCGGCGTGTTCAGCCCCCAGGCGCCGCTGGCGTCCTTCCAGGCGCCGCCGTCCTGGACGAACCAGGAGACCCACATCGGGATCAGCGCCCGCGCGCCGCCGCGGGTCACCACGCCGTATTGCTGCGCGTCCCGCTTGGTCAGCTTGCCCATGTGCTCGGCGAACTGCGCGAAGGTGATGGCCTTGTCGGTCGCCAGCGGCCCGATGCCGGCCTTCTCGTACAGGTCCTTGCGGTAGTAGTAGAAGTTATGATCGGCCCAGGTGGGAATGCCGATGAGCTTGCCGTTGACGGTGCAGGTATCGATCGCTGCCTGGGCAAAATCCTTGAAGTCGTAGTCCGACCCGGCTGTCGCTACGTGCTGCTGCATGTCCTCGTACCAGCCCGACTCTGCGTAGCGCAGGCCGTAGGTGCCCTTGTTCGACATGTAGAAGTCGACTTCGTCGGAGCCGGCGGTCAGGATAGCCAGCAACTTCTCCTGCCAGGTCTGCGAGTCGATGGTCACCGTGTGACCCGTTTGCTGCTCGAACTCGGCCTGGTTGCTCTTGAGCATGTCGACCCACGGCGCCGACAGCACCATCCAGCGCAGATGTGCGCCGCCGGTCTTGGCCGCCGGCGCCGCCGCCGTCGCGGCGCTGGCCGGTTTGGCGGCCTCGGGCGCCTTGGCCGGCGCCGGGGCCGTCGTAGGCGCGGGGGCGCTGGTCGGGGAGGCCGCCGGCCCTCCGCAGGCAACGGCCGTGATCGCCAGCGCCAGGCCGGAGAACTGCCCCAGGAGCCGCCGCCGGCTCACCATGGATGCAGAGACACGATCGAGATGCGGCGTCATGGTGTTTCTCCTCGTGACGCGGCGCACGACCCATCTCGGTCGGCACGCCCGCGCGCTAAAGCATCGCTCAGCGCCGGTCCACAGCCCGGCGTCGCCGCCGACGCTCGAATCGGGATGGTCTCCACGCGGGTAATCGTCATCGTCCCCTCGCTACTCGGCCACCGGGCCGGACACCCAGCGGCTCTCCACCGGCGCACCGGTGCGCCAGTCGCCCCTCGTGAGCGGCAGGCCGCCGGCGATCTCCTTCGCGGCCGCTCGCAGCAGCTGCAACCCCTCCGTGCGGCGCGCGGCGGTCGCGCGCTGCGCCGGGATCGAAAAACTGAGCGCCGCCACCGGCGCGCCGGCCGCGGTGACGACGGGCACGGCGATGCAGCGCAGACCGGCCACGTACTCGCCGCGGTCTTCGGCGTACCCCAGTGCCCGCACCTGCCGCAGCTCGCGCTTGAGTTCGTCCAGCTTGGCGATCGTGTGCTCAGTAAAGCGGTGCAGCGTCAACCCGGCGTAGAGCCGATCGAGCGCCTCCTCACTCTCGCAGGCCAGCAACGCCTTGCCCAGACCGGTGGCGTGGCAGTAGAGCCGCACGCCGACCTGCGAGATCAGCCGGATCGGCTGGCGGCAATCGACCCGCGCCAGATAGACGTTGAAGATACCGTCGCGGATCGCCAGTTGGCAGATCTCGTCGAACTCGTCGACGATGCGGCGCATGACCGGCAGCGCCTGACGTGCCAGCACATCGGGCAAACGAAAAGCCTGGTTCAATTCCCAGAGGCGCCCGCCCAGGTGGTAGGCACGCCGGTCGTCATCCAGGCTCACGTAGCCACGCTGACGCAGGGTGTGCAGCAGGCCGTGGGCGCTGCTCTTGGGCAGGCTCAGACGCTGGGCCACATCGCTGAGGGTCAGGCCATCGACGGCGTCGGCCAGCAGCTCGAAAATGTCGAGTACGCGCTCAGCCGACTTCACCGAGCCAGTGGCCATGCCATGTCCTGTGTCGCTGTTCATGATGAAGAACTAGCGTTCGGGATGGCGAAACAGTAGCAGGCGTGCCGATGCCTGTCAATACAGGGCCGCAACCCGCAACTCGCAACCGGTAGACGAGCGCTAAAGTGCCGACGTGCCGCCAGCACTGTGCCCGGCCTTGACAGCGGTGGCCGGTCGCCCGACACTAGGTGGCAGTGACGCGCTCCGGGTGACTGGCGATCAAACGTGGCAGCGACCACGGGGGAGCCCGGAGACGCCCGCTCCACAGCCGCTCGCCTGGGCTGGGGCATCGGCCGGTCGGTCGGTGCCCTTTTTCGTGCCACGCCGGCTCGTCCGGCCAGGAGGAACGACGGCATGCGCGCCATCATCAGCGTCCACGACAAGACCCGCGTCGCCGATGTCGCGGCCCGGCTGACTGCCGCTGGTGTCGATCTTTACTCCACCGGCGGCACGCTGCGGACGCTGGCCGGCGCCGGCGTGCCGGTGCGCTCGATCGCCGACTTGACCGGCTATCCGGAGATCCTCGACGGCCGGGTCAAGACGCTGCACCCGGCCATTCATGCCGGACTGCTGGCGCGGCGCGACCGCCCCGAGCATCTGGCGACACTCGACCAGCAGGGTTTGGCGCCGATCGACCTGGTCGTCTGCAACCTGTACCCGTTCGCCGCCACCGTCGCCCGGCCGGAGGTCGCGCTGCTCGACGCGCTGGAGGAGATCGACATCGGCGGGCCGACGCTGATCCGCGCCTCGGCCAAGAATTTCCCCAGCGTGCTGACCGTCGTCGACCCGCATGACTACGACGCGGTCGCTGGCGCGCTGGAGCGGGACGAGGACCTGTCGCTGCCGGCACGGCGGGTGCTGGCGGCCAAAGCCTTCCAGCACGTCGCCGCCTACGACACACTCATCGCCGCCTACCTGCGCGGCGACGACCCGGCTTTCCCGGCCGAGCTGAGCGTCGCCGCCGACAAGCTCCAGGACCTGCGCTATGGCGAGAACCCGCACCAGACGGCCGCCTTCTACCGCCAGCGCGTCGTCGGCCCGGCCGTGGCCGG
>JADLAZ010000062.1 GCA_020849725.1 Chloroflexota bacterium | reverse complement strand
GGCGTGGTAGACTCAGGCGGCCCGCTACTCGCAGACGTGCTCCTGGCCCCGCCGTCTGCCCACTGGGCGCACCGAGGAGGCGAGCGGGAATGATCTCGATTACGGCGGCCGCGGCGGCGCACCTGCGCGCCATCATCAAGCACAGCCGGGGTCAGGCCGACTCGGCCGTGCGCCTGATCTCGAACGGCAAGAACGGCCTGAGCATGACCGTCGGTCCGGCCGCTGATGGCGACACGGTGCTGACCGACGACACCGGGCCGGTGCTGATCATCGCGCGCGACATCGCCGGCCGGTTGGACGGGCTGGTGTTCGACCGCTTCGTCGACGAGGTCGATGGCCAGACAAACGTCGGCCTCACCTTCCGCAAGGCGACCGAGGCGGATCGGCCCGACCCCGTAACGCCGGCGCCGATCGCCAGCTAGCCGGCCGCTCATCGCCGGACGGCGCGGCGAAGGCGGCTGTGCCGGCGCGGCGCAAGGCTTCTATCGCCTCCTCAACCTCCATCAGCCGGATAGTTCGAACGCGGCTGATGTGGCTGGTCGCCACGACGCCTTCGCCCTCGGCCACGCAGGAGGGCCGACTGACCGGGTGGACGCCGACCTTCTCGGCAGCCGCGGCCCGCGGTCCGCGTCGATCGGCCGGGGTGCCTGGTTCGCGCGGATCAGGCCTGGGGCGTGTGCGCGAGCTGACCCATGGAGAGCGGCATGGCGTCCCTTCGTGCGGTCGCGTCATCGTGGCGCCCAGGGTCGGGTCACGCATGGCGCCATCGATCAGCACCCGTATCGCCGATCCAGGACCGTGGCGCGGCCATGCCCCTGGACGTCGTCGCCAGGGTGCGGTATGCTGCGCGGCATCGATAGTGCGTGGTGGCCGCCAGTCGGGCGAAAGCGGTGTGGCCGGCACGGCGCTTGGGCGTCGGGTTCGACCAGAAAGGAGCGAGGGGCTATGAACACACCTCAGTTGGCTCACCTCGACCGACCGTCTCCGTCCGACGTGGTCGTGCCGGCATCGCGGCTGCTCCACGTCGGGTTCATCCGATTGACCCGATTGAAGGAGTTGCCGGGTGCCGACACAGTCCCACTACGAGGACGACGCGCTCTTTGACGACGAACTCTTCCTGACAGGCGGCGCTGCTGGGTCTGCGCGCGTGCGCCGCTATCAGGACCAGCGCCTGAAGACCCGCCGCCCACCGCGCCGCTCATCGGCCGAGGTCACTGACCTCAGCGACACGGCCGGCGACTTCAAGACAACATACACACCGGCGCGCTTTGAGATAGGTTGGCTGCGCGAGGCGTTGCGCACCTTCTACGACGATCGCCTGATCGTCGATGTGTTGGCGCAGATCAAGGGTGGTAAGGAGGCCAACGTCTACCGCTGCCAGGCGCACCCCGACCTGGGCGACCTGCTGCTGGCGGTCAAGGTCTACCGGCCGCGCCAGTTCCGCAACCTGCGGAATGACGCCCTCTACCGCGAGGGTCGGGCGGTGCTGTCGGGTCGTGGCCAGCCGATCAGTCCGGAGGAGCATCGGGTGATGCGGGCGCTGGCCAAGAAGACCGACTTTGGCGAAGAGGTGCGCCACCAGTCCTGGCTGATGCACGAGTTCACGACGCTGCAGCGGCTGCACCGCGCCGGCGCGGCCGTGCCGGAGCCGATCGCCGCCGCCGGCAACGCCATTGTCATGGGCTACGTCGGAGATGCCGACTCTGCCGCGCCGACGCTCAATGCCGTGCGGCTGCCGCGCGCGGAGGCGGCCGCCCTCTGGGACGAGGCACTGCGCACCGTCGAGGTGCTGCTGGCGCACGGGCTCGTTCACGGCGACCTGTCGGCCTACAACATCCTCTACTGGGAAGGCGCGATCACCGTCATCGACTTCCCGCAGGTCGTGGACGTGGCCGCCAACCCGCACGCCCGCGCCATCTTCGGCCGCGACCTGGCCCGCGTGTGCGACTACTTCGCCCACCAGGGCGTTCACCACGACCCCGTGGCGCTCGCCGACACCCTCTGGCGCCGCCACGTTGGCGAGGACGACCTGGCTGAGGTGATGTCGGACAGATGACCGAGACGCAGGCGCGTGCAACTACCATCAGCATTGGTGGCGCAGAGACTGGTTCGGATGCTCCCAGCCTACACTCACCACGGGTCTCGACGGAACGGGCTGGGTGCTATACTGGCCGGGCCCAGTCTGCCGCCATCGGAGCGGCCTCGCACCGTCGTAGACCTGTACCGTGGAGGAGGACGCCGTGTCTATCGCTCATCCCCAGTCGTTGCTCGATGAGCTGGCCAAGTGGAACACGCCGACGATCTGCAACGCGCTGGAGCTGTTCGAGCGCTGGCCGCGCAACGAGGGCTTCATGGACCCGACGATCAGGTGCGTCTTTCCGCAGATGGGCGTCATGGTCGGGCACGCCGTCACCGTCACCATCGCTGCCGACCAACCGCCGCCGGCCGGCCGCCGCGCCGACATGGGCGCCTATCTCGACTACGTCGCGGCCACGCCCGCGCCGCGCATCGTCGTCGTCCAGGACCTGGACCAGCCGCCGGCCATCGGTTCGCTGTGGGGCGAGGTCAACGGCAGCCGCCACAAGGCGCTCGGCTGCCTCGGCGTCATCACGAACGGCGGCGTGCGTGACTGCGACGAGGTCGAGGCGATGGGCTTCCAGTATTTCGCCAGCGCCGTCATCCCGTCGCACGCCTACGTCCACATGCGTGACTTCAACATCCCGGTCAAAGTCGGTGGGCTGTGGGTCAACCCCGGCGACCTGCTGCACGCCGACAAGCACGGCATCTGCCGCATCCCGCACGAGGTCGCGGCCGAGGTGCCGGCGATGTGCGAGGAGATGGAGCGCCGCGAGCGCCCGATCATCAACTACCACCAGTCGAAGGACTTCAGCGTCGAGGGCCTCAAGGAACTGATGGGCCTAACCAAGAAGACACAGACGTACTGACGAATAACTATCGGAGGAGCGATGGAGCTCACCTGCACGTCGTTTTCCTTCCCGAAGCTGTCGTTCGAGGATGCCTGCCGGGCGATCGCGCTGCTGGGCATCCCGGCGGTGGATCTGGGCGCGCACGCGGGCGGTGGACACCTCGAGCCGGAGGCGATCGAGGAGCGGCCGGCGGCGGTGGCCGACCGCGTCAAGCGGGCGCTTGACGTGGCCGGGCTACGCGCCGCTGATCTGTTCCCGACCTTCGGATATGGCTTCCGTGACCGGCCGGTCAATCATCCGGACCCGGCGGTGCGCGCCGCCAACCGCCGTCGCTTCGAGGCGTATGCCATCCTCAGCCAGGCGGTTGGTTGCCCGGGCATCACGTTGCTGCCGGGCGTGCCGTGGGATGAGTTAGGCCCGGATGGCTCATTCAACCTGTCGGTGGCGACGCTGACCGAGTTCGCCGCCATCGCCGGTGAGGCCGGGCTGCGGCTGAGCGTCGAACCGCACCTGGAGAGCGTCGCCGAGGCGCCGGAGCAGGCGCTGGCATTGGTCGAGCAGACGCCGGGCCTGCGGCTGACGCTCGACTACTCGCATTTCGTCGCGCAAGGGCTGCCGCCGGAGCGGGTACACCCGCTGGCGCCGCACGCCGGCCACTTCCACGCCCGCCAGGCCGCGCCAGGATTCTTGCAGACGAGCCAGCGGCTCGGCACACTCGACTTCGCCGACATCGTCGGCCGGCTCAGAACAGCGGGCTACGATGGCTACCTATGTGTCGAGTACACCTGGCAGGAGTGGCGCGGCTGCGACAACGTCGATGTGATCTCGGAGAGCATCGTCCTGCGCGATGCGCTGCGCGGCTACCTGCGCGGCGGTTGAGCGCGCACAGCGGCGCAGGGCGCGGCCACGGTCATCAGGAGGGAGCGGGCATGGAACGGGTCGCCTTCGTCATCAACCTGCGCAGCGAGGCTGACGCCGAGGACTACAAGCGCCGGCACGACGAGATCTGGCCAGAGATGCTGGCGGCGCTCACCGAGGCCGGCATCTCCGACTACAGCATCTTCCGCCACGGCACGACGCTGTTCGCCAGCTACAAGACTGAGGACCAGGCCGCCACCGTCGCCAGCCTGGCCGCCAACCCGGTCAACGCCCGCTGGCAGGTGTACATGCGCGACATCATCTCGATCGAAGTCGACCCGGCGACTGGCGGCTTCCGCCGCCTGCCGGAGATGTTTCGCATGGAGTAACGCAGCCAGGATAATCCGTCACGACAGGTGTACTCGCCACTGACTAGCCACCGATAGCATACGAGTCGAGCGGGCGCCACCAAGAGCGCCCGTGTACATGCCACCGCCAACGTTCATGGTGGTAATGACGCGACCGCCCCGCCCCGATCTGCCGGAAAACAGCCGAACACCGGGTTGGCTCCTGCTCCTCCAGCTTGGCCTGGGGTTGCTCGGAGGCGGCCTCTGCTTCGTGTTGCTCTGGGCCGGCCTGAATGCAGCCTGGGGCACGGCGCTCGATGTGGTAATCGCCCCCACGCTGGTGGCCGCACCCTGCCAGCGCCTGGCCAACACCGTCGAGCGGCCGACTGCCTTCACCAAGCTCAGGTTGAGCCGAACTGGGCGGCTCGCCCAGCGGGCTACCTGCCACTTCGGCGACCGGTCGGTCCTGGTCGACGACACGACGTGGGACCGGGACTTCTATTGGCCCGAGACGGTCCTGCTGTTCGTCGGCCTCGGCGGGTATCTGGTCGCCATCATCGGCGCCATCCTGGGCGCCGTCACACTGGTGCTGCTGGCCGGACGCGGCTGGATGCGGCTCCTGGGGCGCGAGTGACCACGACGATCATCTCCCGGTATACAATCGGTTGGTCATGGCGATGGGATTGGTCGAGACGCCCCCGTGGGGGCTGGCGATAGGGAGGAAGCATGGCAGCGACGATCCGTGTCGGCATCGTGGGCGCGACCGTTACCCCTGGTGGAAGCGGCTGGGGCGCCAATGCCCATGTCCCCGCCCTGCGTGCACTGCCTGATTACGAATTAAGAGCCGTCTGCACGGCCCATGCGGAGACGGCGCAAGCGTCGGCGGCGGCCTTCGGGGCCGCGCTCGCGTTTCACGACTTCGAGGAGATGATCGCCCATCCGGAGATCGACCTCGTCGCCGTGGTCGTTCGGGTCCCCGGGCACCACCGCCTGGTTATGCGCGCGCTCGAGGCGGGGAAGGCGGTCTTCTGCGAGTGGCCGCTCGGTGCAGACCTCGCCGAGGCCGAGGAGATGGCCAACCTGGCCCGGGACCGCTCGGTGGCCACGGCCGTGGGCCTGCAGGCGCGCAGCGATCCCACCTTCATCTACGCGCGCGAGCTTGTTCAGCAGGGCTACATCGGTGAGGTCGTCTCGGCGCGCATGAGCGCGGTCAGTCAGGCGGTGACCCGGCGCGGGCTGGGCCGCATCTGGCAGGGTGACCGCCGCAACGGCGCCAACACGCTGACGATTGCCGGCGGGCACGCGATCGACGCGCTCTGCTTTGTGCTGGGCGAGTTCGAGGACGTCTCAGCGCGCCTGGCGACGCGCATCACCGAGTGGCACAACACCGACACCGGCGCGACCATGCCCGTCGATGCGCCCGACTGGATCAGCGTGTCCGGTCGCCTCGGCCAGGGCGCCGAGGTGTCATTCCTCGCCACGACCGTGCCGCTCAACCCGAGCGGCCACCACTTCGAGATCTACGGGCGCGACGGCACACTGGTGATATCGGGCGGGTCGCCCAACAACGGACCCAACCAGTTGCATGGGGCGCGCGGCGACGGACCGCTGACGATGATGGAGGTCCCCGCGCGGCTCACGCTGGTCCCGCCGAGCGTGCCGGCGGGGCCGCCGCGCAACGTGGCCCAGGCGTATACCCGTCTCGCGCGCGCCATGGCCGCTGGGGAACGGTACGCGCCCGACTTCGCCCACGCGGTGACGCGGCATGCGCTGCTGACGGCGGTCGAGCGCTCGGCGGCCGAGGGACGGGCCGTCCACCTCTAAACCGAAGCCCAGACGGGATGCCCAGGCCACCGTAGGGGCGGTTCGCGAACCGCCCTTACGCTACGCAATACGAAGTATACTATTCCCATGTGCGCTTCGGTATAGGGGCCACGCTCACGTGGCGGGCGGGGTTCAGGCATGACGGCTTGGTGTACGATGGCCTGGATCGTGTCCCAGGTAGATCGCGCCGCCGGGCGTGGTCCGCAAGAAGCCGCCACTACGACCAGGCGGCAGGCGCGCTGACAGGGAGGGCCATGAACGCCAGCATCGCTCCTGGGTCATTCCGGCCGACGCTGCCGCTGACGCGTGCCTGGCTTCTGGCGGCTATCGCACTTGACGTGGTGGCTGGCGTCCAGTTGTTCGTCCTGGCCGAAGCGACGGCCACGTTCTTTGCCTGGACGATCGCGCCGCCGGTGACGGCCGCCTTTCTGGGCGCGAACTACTGGGCCGGCAGCATACTGATATTTCTGGCCAGCCGCGAGCGCTCCTGGGCACGTGCGCGGATCGCCCTCTACGGCGTGCTGGCCTTCACTGCCCTGATGTTGGCGGCGACCCTCCTGCACCTCGACCGCTTTCATCTGGGCGGCGAGCGGCCGGTGTCGGCGGTTGTTGCCGGATGGTCCTGGCTCGTGGTCTACGTGGTGGCGCTGGTCTGGCAGCTAGCGATCGCCGTCGCCCAGCAGCGCGACCGCCGGCCCGACCCACCACGTCAGACGCCACTGCCGACCTGGGTGCGGTTGCTGCTGGCCGGGCAGTGTGCGCTGTTGGTCGTCGTCGGCCTCCTCCTGTTCGCGGCGCCGGCCGTCGCCGCGCCGCTCTGGCCGTGGACATTGACGCCGCTGACGGCGCGGGCAGTCGGCTCCTGGCTGGTCGGCATCGGCATCGTGTCCGGCCAGATCGTCTGGGAGAACGACATCTACCGGACGCGCGCCGGCCTGGTCAGCAGCGTGGCGCTAGGTCTCCTGCAGTTGGTGGTCGTGGCACGCTACGCCGACACCCTCGACTGGAGCCGGCCGGCGATCTGGCTGTACGTGCTGGTGGCCGCCAGCACTCTGCCGTACGCCGGGCTGGCGGTGCGCGGCCTGGCCCGGCGTCCTGGCGCCACTCCGATCGGCGCCGGGGAGGTAGAGCCATCATCCGGCGCTGGCTGAAGCCGTGGACGCGCCAGCGCCCACGGCAGCGGCGACGTGGTCTATCGGTGGGCGGAACGGCCTACAGCCAGCGCGCCAGCCAGGCCAGGACCAACGCCCGCATGGCCGCCGTCTCGACGTGGCCGACGCCGTAGCGCCCCAGGCGCCAGGCCTCGGGCGCGCCGTGGGCGGCGTACACCGCTGTCAGCGCCGCGTCGATGCGGTCCAGGCCGGCCGGTGGCGTCAGTCGGTCGTGGATGCCCGCCAGGCTGAGGTGTGGGCGCGGGGCGACGAGCGCGTTGATCGCCGCCGTGTCGAAGTGCTTGAGCAGTCCAGGCACGTAGTAGTAGAGGCCGTGGCTGTCCAGTCCGCGCGTGTCGATCAGCGCCTGGAAGTCGGTCAGGCAGCATAGGTCGATGCACACCCGCACTCGCTCGTCGAGCGCCGCCAGCCACCAGGCCATCGTGCTGCCCATCGACATGCCGAGCGTCGCCAACCGGCTCAGGTCGACGTCGTCGCGCGTGGCCAGGTAGTCAATCGCCCGCAGGCTGTCGTAGACCATCAAGCCCCACACCACCCGGCCCTGCCAGAGCGTCTCTTTAAACAACTCGGACTCGCTGCGGCCGCGGCGCTCGCCGAAGAGCCAGTGGTCGATGGCCAGCACGGCGTACCCCTGGCTGGCGAGCGCCTCGGCGTAGGGCGGCGCCTGAAGGTACTCGCGGCCGGTCAACAGCTCGGTCTTGCCGAGAACGTAGTTGCCGCCGTGGCTGTGGTTGTACAGCACGGCCGGCAGCCGACCGGTGGCGGCGCGTGGCCGAACGAAGACGGCCGGCACGGCCTCCAGACCGTTCAGGTCGAGGACGAGCGTCTCCAGCACGTAGCCGTCGCGCTCCTCCTGGCCAATGAGGCGCGCGCCGATCGGGCGGTCGCGTGGCGGCAGGTCGCCGAGCAGATCACGCAGCGCCCGTCGTTGGGTCTCCCGGTCATCCACGCCTGGCTCGCTCTCCCCACGCGCTGCCCGGTCTCGCTCACCGGCCGTGAGGGCATGATACCCTCAGGTGGGGTGGATTGACTGGCGCCCGCCGCCGGCTCGTGCCATGCTCCGGCCTGGCAGGATACCTTCTACCGTCCGATTCTGATCGACGAGCGCCGTGCCGGCGCCTGGCGGCGCACCATCAGCGGTCGGGGGCTGTCGATCGAAACCAACCTGTTCACCACGCTCCATGATGGCCAGCAGCAGATGCTCGCCGCCGCCGCCGAGCGCTACGGGGCGTTCTGGGGGCGGCCAGCGACGCTGACAACGGCGCACGGCTGACCAGGCCGGTGATGCACCGGGCCAAAGAATGTGCTGCTAGAATGGCCTCGCGCGGCATCCTGACCGGTTCCGCGTTCGCGAGACGTGGACTGGAATCGACGCTGGTGCAGAACGGAGACCGTGATGCTGAGGGACCAGCAGTACCTGACACGATTGGGGCTGGCGCTCGCCGGCTTGCTCATCACGGCGCTCTTGCTCATCGGCTTCTTGCCGATCCTCGGCGGTCTGTTCGGACTGCTGACGATGCTGTTCGTGACCGTCATCATCACGCTGCTGATTTCGCCGCTGGCGAACCGGCTGGAGGAGCGGCGCGTGCCGCGCGTGGTGACGGTGATCGGGGTGTACGCGGCGATCGCGCTGGTGTCTGGCGTTGTCGTCTTTCTCGTGCTTGGCCCACTGCTGAACGGCCTGTCGCGGCTGACCGCGCAGTCGGACGAGGAGATCGCCCAACTGATCGCGGGACTGGAGCAGATCGTCGGGCCGATCATTGCCGAACCGGTCGTGAGCCAGCGCGCGAGCCTGACGCTCTTGCTGAGCCAGGCGGCCGGCACGCTGCTGCGGGCGATCCTGTCGCTCGGGGGCCTGTTTCTCAACCTGCTCATCATCGGCGTGCTGGTCTTGTTCCTGGTCAGCGACCGCACGATCGGCACGTCTCTGCTGCGCACGGCCGTGCCACCCCAGCACCGCCCGCGTATCGCGCGCGTCACCGTCAACATCGGCCGCGGCCTGGGCCGGTGGATGGTGGCGCAGCTCGGCATCTCGGCCTACTACACCGTCACCTATATCGTCGTCAATCTCGTCCTGGGAGTGCCGTACGCCGTGCCGATCGGCGTTGTCAGCGGCCTGCTGGAGTTCATCCCCTACCTGGGCAACATCGTCGGCAACATCCTGACCACCGCCGCCGCCCTGACGGTGTCGCCGCTGACGGCGCTGCTGGCCTGGCTGGGGAGCATGGTTTTCGGCATCATCGGCGGCAACATCATCGCGCCCTACCTGCTCAGCCGAGCGGCTCGCGTCCACCCGGTGACCGTCATCGTTGCGCTGATGATCGGCAATCTGATCGGTGGTGTGCTGGGCATTCTGCTGGCGATGCCGGTGGTCGTCATCATCGTCATTCTGATCGACGAGCTGCACACGACGCGCGCCGACGAGACGCCGCTGCCAACCG
Organism: Chloroflexota bacterium; assembly: GCA_020849725.1. The sequence goes on along the minus strand of JADLAZ010000062.1, from coordinate 24,502 downwards.
GCGCCGAGGCGCTGGCGGCTGGCCGCGCCGCGGTTGGCTATCTGGTGGGTGACGAGCGAGCCGAAAAGCCCGGCGACTAACGCCGCGCCGCCGGCTCAGTACCAGCGCGCCTTATCGGTGACGTTGGTTAGCGGCTGGCCGGCGACGAAGTGGCGGACGTTCTCCAGCACCACTGCCAGCCGCCGCGTCTCCACCGCCGGCCCGAAGCCGGCCGTGTGTGGTGTGATGATGACGTTCTCCATCGCCCACAGTGGGCTGTCGGCCGGCAGCGGCTCTGTCTCGAAGACGTCCAGTCCCGCGCCGGCGATCCAGCCCTCGGCCAGCGCCCGCTCCAGCGCCGCCAGCCGCACGATCTTGCCGCGGCCGATGTTGATGAACAGCGCCGTTGACTGCATGCACTGAAACATCGCCTCGTCGAACAGCCCTTCGGTCTCCGGTGTGTGCGGCGCACAGATGATGACAGCGTCAGCGCGCGGCAGCAGGTCCGGCAGCGCCGCCGGCCGGGCCAGCTCCGCTAGTTCCGGCAGGACGATCACCTTCGGGTCCACGCCAATCAGGGTCGGACCAAGCACACTCAGCCGGCGCACGACCTCGGCGCCGATGCCGCCCAGACCCAGCACCAGCACCGTCATCGCCGCCGGATCGCGCACCTCGACCGTCCGCGGCGCCCACTCGCGCGCCAGCTGGCGACGGGTCAGCCGTGGCAGGTCGCGGCACAGCGCCAGGAACAGCGCCAGCACGTGATTGGCGATGTGGTCGTCGTAGATGTGCCGCATGTTCGTCAACGTCACATCGGCCGCGATCAGGTCCGGGAAGACCGTGTGTTCCAGGCTGATCGACAGCGCCTGCAACCAGCGCAGGCGGGGTGCGCGCTCCAGCAGCGCCGGCGTCAGCCGCCCGACCCAGCCCTCGGCCGCCGGCGCCGCCGCCAGCGCCGCCGCCTCATCGGCCGGCGTCAGCACTGGCGTGTCGCCCGCCGCCTCGCGAATAGCGGTCACCCATTCCGCGCTCTGTGGCGGCCAGATCACCAGGCTCATGGGTCCCTCCAGTAGAGCCAGTAGAGCCAGTAGAGCCAGTAGGAGTTGTCTACGAGGACTCCCCCTACGTGGCCCACGCGTTCCGCTCCAGCTACTTCACGATCGATGCCTTGCCGCTGAGGATGCCGAGCATCTGGCCTTGCAGCGCGGCCGACCAGAAGCCTTGCAGCGCGCTGAACTTGCCCTCCACGTTGCCCTCGCGATCGAGCTTAGCGGTTTCGTAGCTGATCACTGGGCTAACGGCATCGGCGCCGATCGCCATGTTCAGACCGATGATCTCCTTGGCCCGCTTCTCGGCGAAGTCAAGCATGTTGATCATCGCCCGCTCGTTGCGGACCTCAGTGATGTTGCCGTCGTCGTCGAGCATGGCGCCCAGCGAGTAGTACTTGGCCACCAGCACCGACGACATCGAATAGGACTGCACCGCGCCGCCGAGCGTTGCGTAGGCGCCTTGCATCCCCGACGGTGCGCGCTTCTTCAGCGACGCCATGGCGTTCAGCGACGCCAGTGCGAACGTGTAGGTGAAATCGCGCGAGGCGAAGCGGGCCTTGATGATGTTCGGGTGCGCGCCGACGCCGTCAGCGATCTCGTTGATGACGACGTTCTCGAAGTAGTTGAGATTGGCCTCGGCCGCGCGGCGGAACAACTCGGCCAGGCTCTCGACCGTCGCCTGCGACGGCGCGGGTGCTTTGCTGAAGCCGAGGCCGATGTCGGTCTGATCCTTGGCCGCCTCGACCACCTGATCGGCCAGCACGTAGTAGAGCGTCGCCTCCGTCAACTTGGTGATGATCGCGTCCTCGGTCTTGGCCTCGCGTTGCAGCGCCGACTCGGCCAGGCTGATCAGGCCCATCGCCAGCGTCGCATCACCGTAGGCGCCGGAGATGGCGGCGACGTCGCCCAGGCTGGCGGCCTGCTGCGTTTCGAGCCGGTCCAGGAAGCCGTCGATCTTGAGATTGACCGATCGCATCGCCTGGAGATACTTGACGCCCCCGTCGAGGCCACCAGCCACGAACGCCTCGACCACCTTCGAGCTGTGGTAGCCGATGGCGGCATAGAGCGCGGCATTGAATGCTCGGTTGTAGGCGGCGCTGGGCGCGCCCTGCTGGTAGAGGCTATCGGCCTTGCTCCCCATCTGCTCCGCCTGCGCCATGAGGCCATTGGTGAATTCCAGGCGCACGGCCTCGGGCAGCGCGTTGTACTGCCCCTGCAGTTGCCAGTAGCGCGTGTACCACTCCTTGGCCTTGGCCCGCGTGCGCTCGAAGGAGGCGCCAGGCAGCGCCGGCCGGACCTCCTTCATGCCGGTCGGCTTCGGCAGCGGTCGGCCGGTCAGTAGCTCGTAGGCTTCGTAGATATCGGACACTTCCTTGACATCGACGCTCTGGCGGCGGCCACGGTCAACGACATCGACGCTCTGCTTGGTGGCCATGTCGACTGATTGGCGCTGCCCGGCAGGGATGAGGATGGTCTTCTTGCCGGCCTTGGCGGCGCCGTCGATCTTCTGCGGGATGCCGCCGACCGGGCCGACCGTGCCGTCCGGGTTGATTGTGCCGGTCATGGTGACGTCGCTCTTGACGGGGTGGCCCAGGATCGTCGCCAGGGTGGCGACGGTCATCAGCGTGCCGGCCGACGGGCCGTCGATGCGGCCACCGACATCGTAGGTGTAGCGGTAATCGGCCGGGTCGACACCGAGCAGCAGGCCGGAGGTGATGACCGCCATCCAGCCGGCGGCGCGCCACATCCCACCCGAGCCGCCGACTTCGGACTCGAAAAAGCCGACACGCAGCTCTCTCGTCCCGCCGCCGGTGTTCTTCTCGACCGAGACGGCGACCTTGGAGGTGCCGCCGCTGAACCCTTGCGGCCCACTGGCGAACCAGAGCGCCTCAACCTGCGTCTTGCCGCCGCTCTGGGCTGCCGGCGTGCTGATGCCGAGCGAGCCAGGCGTGGCGCCGGCCGCTGGCGTGCCAGCGGGCTTGATCGAATCGCCGGATTTTGCCGCCGCCGTGGCCGCGGTGGTCGGCGCCGCGGCCGTCGTCGCGGTCGCGGCCGGCGCGGTCGTGTTGGTGGCGGCTGGCTTGGTGTCGGGTGTCGCCGTCACGACCACCACGGCCGGTGTGGACGTCGCCGGCGCTGGCTGGCCGCAACCGGTCAGAACGAGGCCGACTATCACCAGGATGGGCAATCCGCATGATGATAAGACTCGCACGCTGATCTCCTCTTCGTGATGGGTGACGCGAACCAACGCCGTGTCTATCGCCGGCCACGAGTTGCGACCAGGGCAACATAAAACGAAGGCCGTGGTAGCCCGTCTGAGGGCGTCGCCCGATAGGCGTGCTCCTGTTCCATTACATCGAACTGGCGCAGCCGAACTTGAGCGATAGTCAGTTGCCAGCCGTCAATGGCTGGCCCGCACGGGGACGTGGACTAGCGGAAATAGTGTGCCTGAGGTGGGCGCGGTGCGCAAGAGGTTGATTGGCGGGAGATGCTCATCCGCTGGCTGGCTCTCGCGGTGCAGCCGCCGCCGGTGGCGGGCCGTCTGAAGCTGGATGTCCGGTCTCAGCGGGACCGGCGGGGCCAGTATCGTCTCGGATAGCCGGCTGTGGCACGCGTTGGCCGGAGCGCGGAGCGGGCCATGGGCCATGGCCGCGGCTGGCGAGCGGCGCGCGCTCGCGCTATACTTCAAGGCCGCACGCGGCTGTTGACCGCGACGCGATGGGGCGATACCTATCGCCCACCCCCTTTCTGCCTCAGGCCCGGCGCCCAGCCGTTGACCCGGGGCATCTCCAGAGAAAGGAGCCTGGTCCGTGCGTGACTATGAGTTGATGCTCGCGTTCAGCCCCGAGGGTGGCGATGACGGCTTTCCGGGCGCGCTCGCCCAGGTGAGCCAGACGGTCGCCAACCGCGGCGGTGAGATCGCTCAGACGTTGACGAACCCGCCGTGGGGCCATCGCAAGCTCGCCTACCCCATTCGTGACTATCGCGACGCCTACTATGCCGTGCTGCATCTCAACCTCGATCCCGGCCAGATTACGAGCTTGGAGCGGGACTTGCAGCTAAATGACAAGGTGCTTCGTTTCATCGTTGTCCGGCGGGATGACGCGATGAAGGCCGAGGCGAAGGCGGCGGCGCGACGGCCAGCCCCATCGCCCGAGGCGCCAGAAGCAGAGGGAGATGACGATGGCGAGGGGACTGAATAAGGTCATGATCATCGGCAACGTGGGGCGCGACCCGGAGATGCGCTACACGCCAAGCGGCAAGCCGGTCGCGAACTTCTCGGTCGCGGTCAATCGCAACTGGCGCACGCCCGAGGGCGAGACCCGCGAGGAGACGGAGTGGTTCCGCATTGAGGCCTGGGACCGCCTGGGCGAAACCTGCAACGAGTACCTGAAGAAGGGTATGCGCGTCTACGTTGAGGGTCGGCTTCGCACCCGCGAGTACGATGACCGCAACGGCCAGAAGCGTACGGCGGTCGAGATCATTGCCAACGAAATGATGATGCTCGACTCGCGTGACCAGAGCCGAGGCGGTGGTGAGCGGGCCATCGGCGAGGGCCGGCCGGCCGGCGCGCCCGAGGCCGACGGCGGCGACGATATCGACGAGATGCCCTTCTAGGGCGACGCATCGTGTGACGAACGGAAGAGGGGACGCAGCGTGGTGACTGAGGGACAGCCGGCCGGGCGACCGGGCGGTGACGGGCCAGGTGGTGGCGGCAGCCGCTTTGGCGGCGATGGTGGTGGTGGTCGCTTCGGTGGCGAGGGCGGCGGTGGTGGTGGTCGCTTCGGGGGGCCGCGCGGCAGTGGCGGCGGCGGCGGTCCACGTGGTCGCCGGCGCGGCGGCGGTGGTCGGATGGCGCCACGGCGCAAGATCTGCGCCTTCTGCGCCGACAACGTCGACTACATCGACTACAAGGACGCCAGCCGGCTGCGGCGCTACGTGACCGAGCGGGCCAAGATTGAGGCGCGGCGCAAGTACGGCACCTGCGCTAAGCATCAGCGGGCGCTGGCGGTGGCCGTGAAGCGTGCCCGCCACATGGCACTGCTGCCCTTCACTACCCAGCACGGGCGGCCGTAAGACCCAGTAGGCCGAGGAGAGCCAGCAGGCGGAGCGCCGGTTCTCCTCGTTCTAGTGGCACGACTGGTTCTCCGCCGCTCTACAGGCTCTACGCGCAAAGAGAGACGATGGCCAAGCGCGACCGCGGCGGGGCGGCCCCCCTGCCGGCTGCCCCCAGGCTGACCAAGCGCCAGGTGTCCCGCGCACAGCGCGAGCGGCAGCAGCGGACGGTGCTGTTCGTCGTCATGGGTGGCGCCGTGGCCGTGATCGTCGCGCTGATCGCCTTCGGCTTCCTACGCGATCAGGTCTTCCTGCCGCGTGAGACCATCGCCACCGTCAACGGCGTGCCGATCATCCGTGAGACGTACTGGAAGGTGCGTCGGCTGGACATCGGCCGTCAGTTGCAGCAGTTGCAATTCCAGGCGCAGATGGGCGGCCAGAATGCCCAGTTCGTGCAGCAGCGGATGGAGTCGCTCCAGCGCGACCTGCGCGTCGTGCGCACCGCGCCGATCGACGTGCCGACGCTGGAGGGTATGGCCACCAACGAGGTACTCCGGCAGCGTGCGCCATCGCTCGGCGTCGAGGTCACCGACGCGCAGGTCGCAGCCGAGGTCGAGCGCCAGTTCGCGCCGCCGCCGGCGACCTTCACACCGGTCAGCACGGTCGAGGCCACGCAAACGGCAGTCGCCGCGACCGCCGTCGCAACCCTGACCCCGCAGCCGACGGTCCCACCGACGCCAGCGCCGGTCACCGGCACCGTCGCGCCGACGTCGTCACCGACCTTCGGGCCGACGGCCACCAGCACGCCGTTCCAGACCGCCACCGCCACCGTGTCGCCGTCGCCGATGAGCGAGGCTGCACGCGCCACCGCCAACGCCAGCTTCCGGGACCAGGGCGCCTCGCTGCGCCAGGTGTACGGCATGACCACCGACGACTATCGCGAGCTGGTCGTGCGCCCGCAGCTGCTGGAAGACGCGGTGAAAAAGAAGCTGGCCGAGTCGATCCCGACCGACCAGCCGCAGGTGCGGGCCGCCCACATCCTTGTCGCTGACGAAGCGGCCGCCCGCGCCATCAAGGCGGAGTTGGACAAGGGCGCCGACTTCGCCACGCTGGCGCGCGACCGCAGCAGCGATGCCAGCAACAAGGACAAGGGGGGCGACCTGGACTGGTTCCCGCGCGGCATCATGGCGCCGGAGTTCGAGCAGGCCGCCTTTACCCAGCCGGTCGGCGTCGTCGGCGACCCGGTCAAGACGCAGTTTGGCTGGCACCTGATCAAGGTGCTGGAGCGAGCCGAAAGCCGGCCGGTGGCGCCGAACCTGCTCGAGCAAGTGCGCAGCAGCGCCTACGAGAAGTGGCTCAAGGAGCAGCGCGCCACCTCAACCGTCACCTCAATCGTGACGTTGCCCGCCTTCAGCCCCACCCCCACGCCCGGACTGGACACGGATGCCGAGCCGGAGGAGACGCCGGCCGGCTAGCGCCGCGGCTGTCGCGCCAGCGCGCACGCCTGGTATCATGCTCCGGCGGCCGGTGGTGCGCCGGCACGATCTTGGCGGGGATGTGGAGGCAGGCGCGCATGAGCGGCGACAGCATCTGTTTCTTCAACGGCCAGTACATGCCCCTGAGCGAGGCTCGGATCGGCGTGATGACGCACGCCTTCAACTACGGCACCGGCTGCTTCGAGGGCATTCGCGCCTACTGGAACGACGATGCGCAGCAGCTCCACGTGCTGCGGCTGGCCGAGCATATGGAGCGCCTGCATCGCTCTTGCCGCATCCTGATGATCGACCTGCCCTACTCAGTCGAGGAGCTGTGCGACATCACGATCGAGATGCTGCGCCGCAACGGCTGGCGCGAGGATGCCTACCTGCGGCCGCTGGCCTACAAGGCGTCCGAAGCGATCGGTGTCAAGCTGCATGGGCTGCAGGACGGCTTCACGCTCTTTGGCGTGCCGTTCGGCAACTACGTCGATACTGACCGGCCGCTGCGCATCGCCACTTCCAGTTGGCGGCGCATCGATGACACCGTCGCACCAGCCCGGGCCAAGGTTACCGGCATCTACGTCAACTCGGCGCTGGCCAAGTCTGAGGCCAACCTGAATGGTTTCGATGAGGCGCTGATGCTGACGCATGACGGCCACGTCTCCGAGGGCAGCGGCGAGAACATCTTCATGGTGCTCAACGGCCAGCTCGTGACACCGCCGGTGAGCGACAACATTCTGGTCGGCATTACCCGCGCCGCCATCATCGAGCTAGCCGCGCGCGAGCTGGGCCTGCCCACCATCGAGCGGTCGATCGACCGCAGCGAGTTGTTCGTGGCCGAGGAAGTGTTTATGTGCGGCACTGGCGCGCAGATCGCGCCCATCGGCGAGCTGGACCGTCGCCAGATCGGCAGCGGCGCCATCGGGCCGATCACCCAGCGCATCCAGGACGTCTACTTCGGCGCGGTGCGCGGCAAGCTGAACGCCTACCACCACTGGTGTACGCCGGTGTACGCCGCGACCCCCGCCCGTGTCGGCGACTAGGGCGTCGCTGCGTGGGCGCGCCACCTGGCGGTCGGCTGCCTCACCCGGCGGCCTGATCGGGCTGCTCTGCCTGCTGGCATGCCTGGCGCTGACGCTGTTCCTCTTTTACCGAGTGCTGCCGAGCCAGGAGACGCCGGGCATGCGGGCGGTGCTGGTGGTGGCGGTCGTCGTCGGCGCGGCGCTGGCGATATCGCTGGCCTACCTGCTGTACGCTTACTTCACGCTCATCTACGTGCTGGACCGGCAGGTGCTGACGATCCGCTGGGGCTGGGCGCGCTTCGTCGTGCCGCTCGGTGAGATCGAGTTCGTCGGGCCGGCGCAGCACGTGCTTGAAGGGCAGCGGTCCGGGCCGTCGGTGCCGTGGCCCGGCTATTACCTGGAAGCCTTCCCGCTGGCCGACGGCGCCAGCGTGCGCACCTTCGCTACTCAGCCGCTGCACCGACAGGTCGCCGTCTGCACCGGTACGGCCATCTACCTGCTCTCTCCCGACCGGCCAGTGCGGTTCATGGAAGAGCTTGTTCGCCTGCGCGAGCGGGTTGCGCAGGCGCCGGCGACCGTCGAGCGCCCCGACCCGGCGGCGCTGCCGGTCGGCGCGACCCAGCAACTGCCGGTCGTCGCGCCGGTCCCGGAGCGGCGCCGACGACCACGCCGGCCCGAAGCGACCGAGCCGGCGTCGTCAGCCGAGCAAGCAACCACCGGCGGCCGGCTCAGCGCGCCGCTCGGCGTGCTAGGTGACCGCACCGGCCGGCTGCTGCTGGGTCTGGCCGGTGCGATCAATCTGTCGATGGTCGCCTACATCTTCTGGAAACTACCGGGGCAGCCGGATCGCATCGCACTGCACTTCAACGCACTCGGTCAGGTGGACCGCATCGGCCAGCCGCGCGAGATCCTGCTGCTGCCGGCGCTGATGCTTGGCGTCGTCCTGGTCAATGCACTGTTGGCGCTCAGCGTGCAGCGCTACGATGCCTTCGCCGCGCGCCTCCTGCTTGGCGGCCCGATCCTGACGGGGTGCGTAGCCTGGGTGGCGGTGGTCAACGTGCTGTAGCGCGCCGCGCTGCGGGGCAGCGGCCGCCGCGCCGCGAACGGGCCAGTGCATGCTACAATCTGCCTGTTGTGAGCGTGGCGGAGTGTGATTGGGCGGCGAGGGCGGATGGCCAACCTCATAACGCTGGGACGGCTGGTACTCCTGTTTCTGACGCTGGGGCTGCTCTACAGCGGCTCAGCCGCGCTTGCGCTGACGGCGCTGCTGCTGACGATCGTCATTTTCGCCGCGGATGGTCTCGACGGGTGGGTGGCCCGCCGGCGCGGCAGCGACAGCCAGTTCGGCGCAATTTTTGACATCGCCGGCGATCGCGTCGTCGAGAATGCCTACTGGATCGTGTTCGCCAATCTGCAACTGGTGCCGGTCGCCTTCCCCTTGATCGTGATGACGCGCGGCTTTGCCGTCGACTCGCTGCGGTCGCTCTCCTACGGCGAGGGCAAGACCGCTTTTGGCAGCTCGACGATGATGCGCTCGGCGCTCACGCGCTGGCTGACTGGCTCGCGCTTCATGCGCGGGCTGTACGGCGTGGTCAAGGCTGTCGCCTTCTGCTTCCTGTGCGGCGTCGTCGCCGCGCAGGTCGCGCCGGACTCGCTCCTTGGCCGCGTCTACGCCGTCGATGTGGTGCGCGTCCTCGGCTGGGCCGTCGTCTACGGCACGCTGGCGCTCACTATCGTTCGCGGCCTACCCGTCATCTACGACTCGATTGACCTGTTCCGAGGGCGAGCATGAGCGTGGCTGCGGTCTTCGATGTCGATCGCACGCTGCTGCCGGGCACCACGGCCGAGCGGCTCTTCGTGCGACGGCTCTGGCGCGAGCGGCTCCTCGGCTGGCGCCAGGCGCTGGCCGGCCTGCTCTTCTCTTTGCAACGGCTTGGGCCGACGCTGCTGGCCGACTGGCGCGCTCAGCGCCCCTATCTGGTCGGCCTGGACCATGACCATGTAGTCGCGCTGGCGCGGCAGTGCTTCCTGGAGGATGTGCGGCCGCGGCTGGCGCGGCAGGGTGTCGCCCGCCTGCGGGCGCACCGGGCAACCGGTGCGCTGACGGTGCTGCTGTCGGGGTCGCTGGCGGAACTGATCCAGCCCATGGCCGCCGATTTGGGCGTCGACATCGCCATTGCCAGCCAGGTGCGGGTGCGGGAGGGCCGCGTGGCGGGCGGGCTGGTTGACCTCCATCCCTATGGCGTGGCCAAGGCAGCCCTGGTGCAGCGGCTAGTGCGGGAGCGGGCACTGCACCTGCCGGCCTCGTACTGCTACGCCGACCACCACACCGACGAGCCGCTGCTGCGCCTGTTCGGACATCCGGTGTGCGTCAATCCCAGCGAGCGGCTGCGGCTGCTGGCGCGGCGCAATGGCTGGCCAGTTGAGGAGTTCGTCTAGGCCGGCGCGCGCGCCGGTGAAGCCGGGGGGCCGGCTGCTGGCGACGCTGGCGAGCCTGGGCCCCTGGCTGATCCCGCGCCGGGCCGGCTACGCGCTGGTCGATCTGCTCGGCCTGATCGCCCATGCCGTCAGCCGGCGCTACCGGGCCGCCGCGCGCGCCAACGTCAGCCAGGTGCTCGGCCGTCCGATCGACGACCCGCTCGTCCGGCACGCAGCGCGCCAGAGCTTCCTCACCAGTGGGCGCAACTTCTGGGATCTGTGCTCGCTGCCGCACACGCGCCCAACCCGGCTGCTGCGCGCCATGGACGTCGCGCCGGAGACCTGGCCGATCCTTCTGAACGCCGTCGCGGGCGGCAAGGGTGTCGTCGTCATTACCGGTCACCTGGGCGCGTTCGACTCCGGCGGCCAACTGCTGGCGCTCCTGCCGACGCGGCCACTGATCCTGACCACGCGCACGACCGCCGACTGGCTCTTCCAGGTGGTCACCTGGCTGCGCTGCAGTTGGGGGAGCCAGGTTGAGCCCGCCTCGTCCGGCTCGCTGCGCCGCATCGTCGGCCACCTGCGGCGCGGCGGCCTGATCGCGCTCGTCGCCGACCGCGACATGCAGCGCAACGGCCGCCCGACCGAGTTCTTCGGCCGCGTGACGACGCTGCCAGTCGGGCCGGTGCGGCTGGCGATGGACCATGGCGCGCCACTGATCGCCATCTTCACGCCCCGGGTCGGCGACCGCTACCGGTTCCTGGCCGAGGAGGTGCCGCTGGTGCGCAGCGGCGACGCCAGCCACGACCTCGCGGTCAACATGGCGACGCTGGTCGGGGTCTTCGAGCGCGTCATCCGCGCCTGGCCCGACCAGTGGGTCATCTTCGAGCCGCTCTGGCCCGACCAGGCATCGGCCAACCCGCCACCGGCCCGACCGCCGCGGGCCTCCCGACATCAGCGGTAGTTGATAAATTGCAGCGGCACCGGGTAGTCCTGCGCCTTCAGATCGCCGATGACGGCCTGCAGGTCGTCCTTGACCTTGGCCGTGACGCGCACGGCGTCGCCCTGGATCTGCGCCTGCACCTTCTTGTGGTCGCTCTTGAGCCGGCGCACGATCTGCCGTCCCAGCTCGTCACCGATGCCCTGTCGCAGGGTGATGACTTGCCGCACGCGGCCGCCGCTGGCCGGCTCGGGCTTGCCGTAGTCCAGGATCTTGAGCGACAGCCCACGGCGGATGACCTTCGACTCGAGCAAGTCGCGCACGGCAGTGAGGATGAACTCGCTGGCGGTATTGATCGTCAGCTTGTCGTCGTCGGCGACGATCGTCGTGCCGGTGTCCTTCAGATCATAGCGGGTGATGATCTCCCGCGTCGTCTGGTCCAGCGCGTTCCGCAATTCCTGCCGATCAATCTGCGATACGACGTCGAAGGAGAACGTCTGCGCCATCATTCCTCCAGTAGAGCCAGATGGGCGAGTGGGCCCGAGCGGCCGCGCAATCGGCCGGTGGTCGGGGCGTTGCGGGCAGTGTAACAGGTGAGCTGGCCGGCGGTCACCACGGTGGTTCCCGTGCTACCGTCCCCGCTCAACCGTGATCAACAATCGCCTCCTTCTGGCCTGCTGGTTCTCCCGGCCCTCCTCGACCTCCTCGCGTATACTGCATGATCGAGGCCGTCCCTGGGCGGGTTCGCGGTCTGCCCGGCGATGGTTCGGGCGCGGTGCAGTGGAGTCGCGGCATGGCCCAGCGCCAATTGACGGAGCGGCTGAACCAACAATCGCAGCGGAGCGGCCCGCTGCTCGGCTGTGGTATGGGACTGGCGCTGCTCATCTGCATGGGCGTGGGCATGGTGCTCTACCAGCGGCTAGACGACGTCCGCACCGACATCTTCGGCATACCGACTGTCGTCTCGTCGGTGCCGACCGTGCCGCCGGCGAGTACGGCCCGCGCGACGACGCCGACGCCGGGCGCGGCGGCCAGGGCGCCCGAGCCGACGCCGCAGCCCGAGTTGCCGACGGCGACGCCGGCCATCGTGCGCTACCGGGTGACGCGCACCAACGGCGACAATCTGAACATGCGCGCCGAGCCCAGTACCCAAGGCCAGTTGATCGTCCGGCTGCCGCCCGGCTCGACGGTCGAGGATGCCGGCGGCCAGTCGAGTGGCTCGTCGGGCACGCAATCGGTGGCCTGGCGGCGCGTCCGAGCGCCCAGCGGTCAGGTTGGCTGGGTGCCTGACCAGTATCTGGAGCGGGTGGAGCCGTGAGTTGCCGGTCGTGACGCGCGACGGTCAGCCGGTGCCGACGAGGGTGACGTTAGCGGCGGGCGCGTAGTGCGACACGAACGCGCGCCGCTCCCGCAGTGCGCCACCCTCATCGAGGACGCTGCGAGAGATCGTCACGGTCTTGCCATCCTCGGCGTGCTCGACCCAGACGCGCGTGCCCCGGCGCAGCGACGGGTCCTTGCGCTCGGTCATAGCCTGTGAGGCGCGCACGACATTGGTGATCAGCGGTCCCTGGATGGCGACCTGCCAGCCGGGATCGGTGCCGCGCAGGCGCACGACCGCGTTGCCGGCCTCGCTGCCGGCCTCGACCAGCAGCCAGCCGTCGGTCGCGTTGACGAAGCGGAAGTCGAGGCCCACCTGATCGTCGACGGTGGCGTCGAGGCCGGTCATGCCGCTGGGCGCTCGCCCATAGCGCGGCATCCAGTAGAGGTGCCAGCTGCGGTCCAGGATCGGCAGGCCGGCCCGGAACGCGGCGTGAAACATGGTCGTCGCGACCTGGCAGATACCTCCGCCGACCGATGGCAGCGTCGTGACCTGGCCATTGGAGATGGCAATGCCGTAGCCGCGCTGAAAGCCGGTGGCGTAGGTTACCGGACCACTGGCCTGGTTGAACGAGAAGACGCCGCCCGGCGGCACCAGGGCCCCGTCGATGCGCTGCAACCCGAGTGCCACGTTGGTGAACCGCTCGCGGGCCGAGTCGCCGTAGTAGGTGCGGCCCTCGGCAAGGACATCAGGAAAGGTCAACCCGGTCGGTGGGGCGGGCACGATCGTCTGAAGTGGCAGCGAGATGAGGGTTTCGCCCTCGCGAAGCCCGACCGTCAGCGCCGCCAGCGCCGCGTCACGGTCCAGGTGGCGCCCGGGCGTGGCATCGCCCTCGGGCAGGGCCTGCCCGTCGCGCCAGCGATAGAGCGGCAGATGTGGCGCACTGTCGATCCGTGGCGCGAGGGTCTGCCATATGGCGTCGGCCGCAGCCGGGTCGATGCTGAGATCGCCGCGCAGAAGACGCTCCACATCGGCGGTGGTGAGGGCATGGGTCGTCGCGCCGGCCACCAGCACCGGCGGCCGAGTCAGTGCGCGCTGGGCGACGGCTGCGGCGAGGACAAGGTCCGCCTCCCTGGTGCGCGCCGGCAGGGGGCTCAGCACCGGCGCGACGGCCGGCTGCTCGGCCAGCAAGGCGGCCCAAGCAGCGTCAATCGTGGCGGTTATATCGAGTACGCGGCCGGGCTGGGGCGGCGTGATCTCGGCTCTGCCGCCGGCCAGGCGGAGCCGTGGCTCGCCCGGTTCGGCCTTGACTGCGGCGGCCAGTGGCGCGAGCAGGTTTGCCCAGGCGGCCCGATCCAGCGTCACTGCTCCCGCCGGCTCGACCTGGAGTGTCGCGGCGATGGCCGCCGCGTCCAGCACGCGCGGTTCCGGTGTGTTGACGAGCGCCAGCGGCCGGCTGAGGATGCGGTTGAGCCAGGCGGCCTGATCGCGCAGCGCGTCCGCTGTCGTCGTAGCCGGCACGGCCAGCACCGGCAGCGCCACCGGCGCGTCGTTCAGCAGTCGGGCCTGCTCCACGAGCGCGTCGGCTAGCGCCGGCGCATCCAGCCGGCGACCCGGTCGGTCGGGTTCGACGGTCGCCACCACGCCGGCGAGCGTCAGGCGAGCATCGACTGGCGCCCGATCCAGATCGGGGATGCCAGCGAGTGCCCGCGTCAGCGCCTCCTGATCGATGCTAGCGACCAGCATCACCGGCGCGCGGCCGAGCGGCAGGATGCCGCTGACCGCGGCGGCCGGCTCGAGTGCCAGCGCCAGTCCGAGCGGTTGCCGGTCGATCGTCCACGCCTGATCACCGAGCGTGAGCGTTTGCGCGCCGGTCAGATAGGCGGCTGCGGCCGCCTGGAGGCGGTCGGCGGCATCGGCGCCGGTCGCTACGGCCGCCAGGTGACTCCCGTAGCGGTCCGCGGCCGGCAGCAGGGCGCCCGCGGCGCCCACGGTGGCGGCAACGCCTAGCCCGAGCAGCCGACGCCGTCCCACGCGCCCCGTCGCGCCGCCATGTCGCCCCATGTCCGTCCTCCGTTACCTGTCCGTACCCCGCCATCTGCATCCGCTGGCACAACGCCGCTGACCGGCTTCCGGTCGCGGGCCAATGGCTGGCCGTTACGAATCCTCATGCCATGTACAACCGACGGGTCGGACCGGATGTCGCCGTGGCTATCCCGCGGCCAGCAGACCGACACCCCCTAGCGCCAGCGCCACACCGACCTGCTGAAACCGTGCCAGCCGTTCGCCCAGCACCAGCCGGCCCAGCAGCACCGTCGTCACCGGGTAGAGTGATGCCAGCACGGCCGCGACGCCGAGGTCGCCCAGCGCGGCCGCCAGCGCGAAGGCGGCGTTGCCGGCGGTGTCGAAGAGGCCGACCGCAGCCACACCGCCGAGCCGGCGGCCCGGCCAGGTGAGCCGCCGGCGCAGCAGCAGCACGATCGGCGCCTGAACGACGACCGCGCCGGCCCGGGCGCCGACCACGGTCCACAACGCCGCCTGCTGGCCGCCGGCCGCGCCCCGATCCATCAGCACCAGCACGATGCCGAAGCCGAGCGCCGCCCCCAGCCCCAGCAGCACCGTCGCGCGCGTGTGCCGGCCGAGGTCGCTGCCCGCCTTCGGCTGCATCGACACCAGCACGATGCCGGCCAGCGTCGCCAGCATGCCGGCCACCGCCACGGGGCCGACCGGCGTCCCGCTCAGCAGGTCAACGGTCACCGGCACCAACGCGCCACCGGCTGACAGCGGCGCCACCAGTGACATGACGCCGATCGCCAGGCCGCGGTAGAAGCAGAGCAACGCCCCCAGCCCGACGATGCCGGCGACCACGCCCCAGCCGACGCTTGCCGGCTCGGGCGGCTGCCCGAGCAGCAGCAGAATCACCAGCAACCCCACCCCACCGATCAACTGGCTCCAGAAGGTGACAGTCAGCAGCGACAGGCGTCGGGCGTTCAGCCCACCCAGAAAGTCGCCGACGCCCCAGGTCAGACCAGACAGCAGCCCCAGCAGCAGTGCGCCGCTCATGGGCACGGCTTGTTGGCGGCGCGCGTCACCATGGCAGTTCCTCACCGAGCCAGCGCGCGGCCGTCGTCGACCATGGCGGCAGGGCCACCACAGTCAGCGCGCCGGCCGGCACCTGGGTGTGACCGGCATCGTGGACGGCCGCGCCGGGATAAGTGACCTCCAGCGCCGCCAACTCGGTCGACGGCGCCCGGCGCAGCGCCAGCGGGCGCCCCTGGGCAACCCAGGTCGCCCAACCCGGATGGCGTCCGAAGGCGACCTGCGCCAGCAGGGCCGCGTGCGCGCACTGAGCCGCCAGCTTGCCGCCGTGCATGCCCAGGTCGCCGGCGGCCACCAGCACCAGTGCCGGCCGCTCGATCGGCTCAGGCGCGAGGCCGCGCTGCTTCGGCGCCAGCCGCAATGCGCCGAGCAGGTCGCGCAGCGCAGCCTTCGGCTGCGGTGGCAGCACCAGCAGCGCCACGGGCACATCACCGACTGCCTCGTCGCCGCCGACCGTCAGCGGCAGCGTTTCGGTGGCCGCGCGCACGCGGGCAAGGTCGGCGGCCGTTGCGCCCAGGACGACCTTGGTCATGACGCGGGCGTGCCAGCGTGCATACGCCGACCGATCGCGCCAGCGGGCATGGCCGAGCAGCGCGCCACGCGCCGCCAGCAGGCCGAGCGCGCCATCGCCGAGGCGGCCGCGCTCGGCCACGAAGTACTCGATCAGCGTCAGGTCGTCCATCGTGGCGCGTCATATCCCTAAGTCCGACCCGGCGTGGCCTGGATCATTCTAGCGCAACCGCCTTCAGCCAGACCGAGCAGCGCCCCACACTACCTGCGCCAGGCAGGCGATGGCGCCGGCGCCGGCCAGGCCGCCCAGCGCCATCAGGCCGGGGCCGGCCGAGGCCGGCAGCAGCGCGGGCGCCAGCCAGCCGGCCAGCCCCGGCAGCAGGCGCAACAAGACCGCTGCGTTACCCAGCGCCAGCGCCGCCACCAGGGGTCGGTCCGGCGCGACGCCGCCGAGGAGACCGGGCAACACCAGCCCGCCAACCCCCAGAATCAGCAGCGTCACGAAGCCCGCGCCGAGCGCGTGCACCTCCAGATCGGGCGTCGGCGGCGACGGCCCGGCCAGGCTCAGCGCCAGCAGCGCCGCTACCAGCAGCCAGCCATAGGCACAGCGGACCAGAAGCCGGGCGGCGCGCTGGCCGAGCGTCACCGGACGGCCGCGACCGGGCGGCGGCGGTTGTGGCCGAAACAGCCCGGTCGGCAGCGCCTCGACCGGGCTGAGACGCGGCGGTGTGCCCGGCGGCGTTCGCACCCGCTGCCCAACCGCCCACAGGCCGGTGAGCATCCCCAGACCAGTCAGCACACCGCCCAGCGGCGTCAGCGCCGGGCCGATCAGACGCATCACCAGGCCGATCAGCAGCAGCCCCAATGCCAGCCGCAGCGCCAGCGCCGGCGCCGGGCGCAGGCCCAGGTAGAGCGGCAGGAAGCGGGCTGACATCGCCAGCGATACCGGCGTCAGGAAGCCCAGCAGCAGCAGCGTCACGACCGCGCCGTTGGCGGCCGGCAGCAGCAGCGGTCGCGCCGTGGCGGCGGCCAGGACACCCAGCCCGGTGTCGAACAGCAGGGCCACCAGCAGGCTCGCCAACCCGGCCAGCAGCAACGGCTGGATGTGGGCGAAGCCGGCCTGCTCGCCAGACGGTGGGCCGGCGCGATGTGTCGCCAGCAGCAGCGCCAGCGCCAGGCCAGCGCCGGCGGCCATCATCCCCCCGGCCAGCGCCATGCCAACCCATGCCAGCGCTGGTGGCGCGCCCGGCAACGCCGCCAGGGGCTGCCCGACGACGCGCAACCCCAGCCCGGTCGCCAGCAGCACCAGCGCCCAGCGCGCCCGCGCCGGCTGGGCCAGCGGTGCGCCGCGCAGTCGGGGCAGAACGTGTAATCCTACCCCCAGCACCATCAGGCCGGCCCAGCCGACCAGTTGCGCCCGACCGTGCGCCTGGACCGCCGCCGGCCACCAGCCGCCGATCGGCAGCCCGAGCGCCAGTGTCAGCGCCAGCGCGCCACCGAGGCTAAAGCCGCCGGCCAGCCCGGCGATGAGTGCCGCCCAGACGAACGGTAGGCTGTGGAAGTTTCGGGCGCGGCGTGCTCCGGCCGGCGCGGGCGCGGCAGGCGGCGCGCTCATGGCAGGCCGCGGTTCAGGCTGACGGCCAGGTACACGACCAGCAGACCGAACAGCAGGCTGGCGCGAGCCGTCCAGGCTGAGGCGAGTCGCACGCGGGTACGCTGTGCCGCGGTCGCCGTCTTATCAGCCAGCAGGCGCGTGCTGGTCGGGCCAAGCCAGAGGTCGTGCACGAGCGTGACCGCGACCATGGCCAGCACGACGCCGACCTTGAGCGTCAACACCTGGCCGAAGGCGCTCGCCAGCACTGTCCCACTGGCGACAGCCTCCCAGGTGACGCCCCGGTAGCCGGCGATGAGTGTGCCGGTCGTCAAGAGCAGGACAACGCAGAGCCAGCCGATCAGCCGGAAGCGGCGGCCGAGCGCGTTCAGCAGCGCCGCCCGCTCGGCTGCCGGTAGCGGCCGAGTGACCGGCACCGCCACCAGCACGAAGAAGAGCAGCCCGCCGACCCAGATGATCGCGCTGAGGACGTGCGTGAGCACCAGCACCTGATACATGTGACTCAAACCTGGAGCGCGGCTGGCGCCAGCCTGCTCAGTCGTCGGTGGTGCGGCCGGTGCGGTCCTTGATTAGCGTCAGCAGCATCACGACCGGCGTGCGCGCGACGACGGCATGGTTGAGACCGGCCGGCATGGCGATCCACGCCCCCGGCTCGGCCTCGATCGTCTCATCGCCAAGCCTCAGTTGCGCCTGACCCTGGATGATCTGGATGATGGCCGGCATCGAGGCCGTGTGCTCCGACAACTCCTGGCCGGTGTCGAAGCCGAACAGCAACGTCTTGATCTGCTCGTCGCGGTAGACGGTGCGGCTGATGATGCCGTCCGGCGGGATCGGCTGGTGGGTGGCGAGATCGGCGATGATGGTCGTGTGTGCCATGCTGCTGCTCCTCGTGCTCAGCGCCGGCCGGGGCATCCCTCTGCCCGGCCGTAGTCTCTCTAAGGGTACCCGCTGACGGGCCTGGCTGCTGTGACGTCAGTCACGCACGGCCAGCGATCGTGGCTCGCCGGCCGTCGGTGGCCATGGTATCCTCCAGCGAGGTTCCACGCGCTTGCTGCGACACGCCGGCAACCGTGCCGTCGAAGGATCCCCTGCATGCTCGACATCGTCTTCCTGCGCCGCGTCGACTACTTCCGTGATCTAACTGAGGCCGACCTGCGGCGGCTGCTGGCGCTGGCGGTCGAGCTGCGCCTGACGCCTGGGCAGGTGTTGTTCTTGGAGGGCGAAGCCTGCCGCGGCATGTATCTGGTCTACCAGGGGCGGGTTCGCGTCTACAAGGCATCGCCCGAGGGGCGCGAGCAGGTGCTGACCATCGCCCGTGAGGGCCAGTCCTTCGCTGAGGTGCCCGTCTTTGATGGCGGGCCGAACCCGGCCAGCGCCGATGCGATGGAGCCATCGATCGCCTACCTGTTTCCGAAGGACGATCTGATCGCACTGGTGCGCTCGTCGCCAGAGATCGCGCTTGCGGTCATCCGCATCTTCGCCCAGCGCCTGCGCCATCTAACCCGCCTGATCGAGGACTTGTCGTTCAGACAGGTCACCTCGCGCGTCGCCAAGTTGCTGCTGCAGAGCGCGCGCGAGCCAGGTGACGGCAGCCAGCGGCTGACGCAACAGGAGATGGCCGCCATGATCGGCACGGCACGAGAGGTCGTGGCCCGGTCATTACGCACGCTTGAGCAGCAGGGCGCCATCCAGGTCCAGCGCGGCCAGGTCGTGATCATCCAACCTGAGCTGCTGGAGCGGTTGGTGTAGCGCTCAGATCACATCCAGCACCGTCGTGCCGGCGAGCACGACCACGAACGGGCAGAGAATCGCGGCCGACTGACAGGCGGCTTCGCAGGCGCCGCAGTAGTCGCAGCGCTCCGGAAAGGCGAGCGTCACGCGCCGATCCGGACCGGGCGCCAGCACGCAGTGCGGGCAGGCGCGCACGCACGCGCCGCACCCCTGGCAACGGGCGAGGTCGATCTCCGGCAACGCGATCGGAGGGGACGGCGACATGATCGGTGCTCCCGCGATGACTGGAGGGCGGGTGAGGTGACTTATCCATCCTTGAGG
Organism: Chloroflexota bacterium; assembly: GCA_020849725.1. The sequence goes on along the minus strand of JADLAZ010000062.1, from coordinate 4,969 downwards.
CTAGCTCGCGAAGCCGGCTGACGCTGTGACTTTCGTCACCGTCCAGCGTGATTTCGAGACCGAGACCGAAATTGTGACAAAAGTCACAGAGTCGCCGATTGTGATTTTTTACACTACTGGTGGAAGCGAGCAATGGTGGCAGCGGCCCCCGACAGAACGACACGACTCCGCTTCCGCGAGGGATGTGCCTTCCACCGGCGGGTGGCGCCGGTGAAGTGGCGGGGCCAGGACAGGAGATGGGGAGATGCCAGGTAAGCTGTTAGCGGTCTTGCTCGGTGGCATGATGGTACTCTTCGTCGGTGGCACCATGATCGGGGTCACCCAACTCGCGGTACGGCCTGCTGCAGGTCCGGCCGTGGCGCTCGCGCCCGTGGCGGCGGCGGCGGTCTCGTCCGCACCCGCGGCGAAGCCGACCGCTGTCTCGGCCTCGGCCCAGGCTGCGCCCGCGCAGGCCAACCCGCCGGCCCAGCCCACCGCCGCCGCCAAGAACGTGGCGCGGCTGCCGCTGCCGGTAATGGCGGGACCGATCAACCGCACCCAGCCGGCCACGGTCAAGATCGACCTGGAGACCACGGAGCTGACGGCGACGATGGCCGACGGTGTGACCTACACCTACTGGACCTTCAACGGCACGGTGCCGGGTCCGATGCTGCGCGTGCGGGTGGGCGACACGGTTGAGGTCGTGCTGCGCAACGCCAAGGATAGCAGCGTCGCCCACAGCATCGACTTCCACTCGGCGACCGGCCCCGGCGGCGGCGCCAAGGCGACCCAGACGATGCCCGGTGGCGAGACCACCTTCACCTGGAAGGCGCTCAACCCCGGTGTCTACATCTACCACTGCGCGACGCCGATGGTCGCCCATCACATCGCCAACGGCATGTACGGCATGATCGTCGTCGAGCCGGAGCAGGGTCTGGCCAAGGTCGACCACGAGTTCTACGTCGTGCAGGGTGAGTTCTACGCCCAGGGCGCGCGTGGCACCCAGGGGCACCGCGGCTACTCGATGGACAAGATGCTCGATGAGAAGCCCGACTATGTTGTCTTCAACGGCAGCGTCGGCGCCCTGACCGGCGACAACGCCCTCAAGGCCAAGGTCGGCGAGACGGTGCGCATCTTCTTCGGTGTCGGCGGCCCGAACGTCATCAGCAGCTTCCACGTCATCGGCGAGATCTTCGATCGCGTCTATACCGAGGGCGCCAGCGAGGTGTCGACCAACGTCCAGACGACGCTGGTGCCGGCCGGTGGGGCGACGATCGTCGAGTTCAAGGTCGACGTGCCCGGTCGCTACGTGCTGGTCGATCACAGCCTCGGTCGGCTCGAAAAGGGTGGCGCGGCCTTCCTCGACGTGACCGGCCCCGAGAACCCGGAGATCTTCAAGGCGCCGCCGGCCACGGCCGCTCAGCAGACCGGTCACTAGGTCGAGGCGACCACGGTTCGCGATGATCTCCGTCCGGTCCGTTGTCCTGGCAGTACCGTGAAGCATGAGGGCGACACAGATAGGGAGGGACGTCCACAGCGTCCCTCCCCGCCGGTATCCAAAGCAGTGGCGACACGAGCGGAAACGGCAGGCGGGAGGGTTCACCATGGCAGCGCTCACACGGTATCTCCGGCGGTCCTGGCTGGCCCGACCCACCCTGCCCTCGTCGCGCCGTCGCTGGTTGTCGCTCCTCGGGATTAGCGCGCTGACAGTGATGGTGACCATGGTCGGCGCCTGTGCCGCGCCGATGGTCCGGCCGCTGGCCGTGCCGGTGGCGCCACCCGCCGAGGTGGTCTACACCATTCCCGCCGGCACCGCGGCTGCCCGCATGCGCGGCGAGTCGGTGGTGACAGTGCCGCAGCAGATGAAGCTGACGGTCGGCCAGACCGTTGTCGTCCGCAACAACGACGCGGCGATGCACTATTTCTTCTACGCGCCGATCGCGCCCGGCCAGATCTTCAAGAAGACCTTCAGCCAGGCCGGCATGTTCGGCTACAGTGGCTTCCTCAGTTGCTCGGTGGCAGACTTCGACTCGCTGAGTGTCGAGGTGACGCCGGCGGCCGGTCGCTGACGCGGCCAGGAGTGCGGCCATGACGACGACGTTGACCGACGAGGCTATCCAAGCAGCGATCGTGGCTCCGTCGCCGCGCCGCCGGTCGTGGCTGACGCTGGGGCTGGCGGCGCTGACAGTAGGCATGCTGGCCGTGGTCGGGTTCCTGCTCCTCCAGCCGTCGCCGCCGGTGTTCAACGGCGGCATCATCGAGCCGGCGACGGCGCTGCCACCGCTCGATGTGCAGCGCGCCAGCGGCGGGCGCTTCTCGACCGACGCCACGCGCGATCGGATATCGCTCTTCTTCTTCGGCTATACGACCTGTCCCGATGTCTGCCCGATGACGCTGGCCCAGGTGACACAGGTGCGCCGCCTGCTCGGCCCGGACGCTGGCGCGCTGGATGTCTACTTCGTATCCGTCGACCCGGCGCGCGACACGCCAGAGCGCCTGGCCGCCTACACGCGCGCGTTCGATCCGTCCATCGTCGGCCTGACGGGGACGCCGAGCGAGCTGGCGCAGGTGATGGCCCCCTTTGGCGCGATCGCGGAGCGGCGCGACGTGCCCAACAGCGCCGTCGGCTACCTCGTGGACCACAGCGCGACGATCACGCTGGTCGACCAGCAGAGCCGCATTCGGCTGATCTACCCACCGCAGGCAACGCCGGCCGAGATGGCCGCCGACATCCAGCAGTTGCTCCGCTAGCGGCGAGTCGTCAGGTCCGACGTGGCTGGTCGATGCCGCTCTGCTCGCCGAGGTTGGGTCGCACCGGCCGAGCACGATGCAGCAGAGTGAAGACGTGCAGCGGGCCGCCGTCCTGCTACCTGTCGGGCTGGCCCGTAGCGGACAGGACCTCGACGTACCCCTCCGTCCCATGCACGCGGATCCGCTGTCCATCTCGGATCAGCTTGGTGGCATGCTCTACCCCCACGACGGCCGCCAGGCCATACTCCCGCGCGATCACCGCGCCATGGGTCATCAAGCCCCCTACCTCCGTCACCAGGCCCGTGATGGTGACGAACAGGGGCGTCCAGCTGGGATCCGTGAAGGTGGTGACCAGGATGTCGCCCGCTTCGAGATCGGCCTTTTCCATGCTCAGGATGACGCGGGCCCGCCCTTCGATCGTTCCGGCGGAAACCGGTATGCCGACCAGCGCGCCGGCCGGCACACCGTCGCGTCGGTACGCCCCGGCAATGACCTCGCCATCCGACGTGAGCACCCGGGGCGGTGTGAGCGCTTGATATGACCTGAACGCATCCTTGCGCTGGCGGATGAGCTGGTCATCCACCTGGTTCGTGCGCACGACATCGCGGAGCTCCTGGAAGGTGAGGTAGAAGATGTCTTCCTTCTCACGCAGCACGTGGGTGCGCACCAGGTGCTCGGCTTCTCCCATCAAGGCCTGCTTGTAGACGAAGTAGCGGCTGACCATGACGTACTTGGGATACTCCCGGTACCCGATGAAGGTCCGAACCCGGTCGATCATGCTCTTCGTCTCGTCGGCCTTTCGCTCCCCATCCGGCAAGGCCCGCAGGCGCTCCAGCAGCTCCTGTTCTTTCTCCCAAGCCGCCTGCAGTCCGTGCTGGAAGCGCCGCCCGCCTTCGCCCGGCGCGGTATTCTTGATGTTGCCGAGGATCAGGGGCACGAGTGTGGTGGGACGCTCGCGCCAACGCGGCCTGGTGATGTCGATCTCGCCGACACCACGCATGCCATACCTGTCGAGCCAGGTCTGGATGGCATCGCGCGCTTCCCGTCCACCCGCGCACCTGGGCAGCTCGTCCAGGAAACGCTCATCCGCGGTCTGCTGCAGAAAGGCCACCACCTCCGGATGCGGGCGAATAACGTCCGCAACGTCCAGGAGCGCCAGTCCCATCTCCGACGTGACGTTGTGGGGGACGGACTGGGTGAGCGTGTCGGCCGCGTTCTTCTCTCCCAGCCACGCCTGCAGGTGCTCGTTGAGCCACCAGGAGGCCGCTATTGCCGCCATGATCACCTGGAGGCTCTGCGGATCGAACTCGATCCGCTTCCGCTCCTGGATGTCCGCCAGAATGAAGTCAAGCAGCGCCGGTCCGGACTTCGTTTGGATGTCGCGCTTCAGGGCGGCGATGGAGGCCTGGCCGCGCCCGATCAGCTCGGTGACGATAGCTGGATCGGTCTCGATTGGGACTGGTGCGCCGCCCGCCGGCGCTCCGCCGGGACCTTCGTCCGGGAGTGACGGGATGAAGTCGCCGCGGTCGGTGATGGTCTGCAGCGCGTCCCCGATCAGCGGATCGCCTCTCCCCAGAAGCCCCCGGAGGCCCGCGCGGCCCGCTGGCGACGCCAGTTCCTTGGCGACGTCAACGAACAGTCTCCCGCCAGCCTCATACATGGGCCGGACGGCTGCCAGTTGCCACATGGAGAGTCCGAGGGGCTTCATGGGGTCGGTCATCATCTGCTGATGACCGACAGAGACGTAGACGTGGTTCTCTCGGTCGCCGGCCGCGGGGATGGGGAACAGCGTAGTGATCGGCCGGCTCTGGACGATCTGAAAGCCGTCGTCATCCAGGCACCATTCGATGTCCTGGGGGCGGCCGAAGTGCGCTTCGATCCGCCGGCCCAGGTGCGCGAGCCGCACGACCTGTGCTTCCGTCAGCGCTGGCTGCTGCTGCTGCTGCTGCTCGATCGCCTGTTCCTGCGTCCCACCGCCTGGCGAGGCGTAGACGGCACGCTGCTTGGTGGCAACGGCCTTGGTGATGACCTCACCATCCCGCACCGTGTAGACGTCCGCATTCACCAGGCCGGAGATCAGGGCCTCGCCGAGGCCGAAGCTGGCCTCCACGGAGGCGACCTTTCGGTTGCCCGTGACCGGGTCGGCCGTGAACAGGATACCGGCCGCCCGCGGGAAGACCATCTGCTGCACGACCACGGCCATGTGGACCTTCCGGTGATCCACCCCGTTCCGCAGGCG
>JADLAZ010000061.1 GCA_020849725.1 Chloroflexota bacterium | reverse complement strand
TGCCCTGCGTCAGATTGCCTTCCCAGGTCACCTCGGCGGATCGTTCGGCCATTGGCACGGCGTTCCTCCTCTGCGGCTGTGCGCGCCGTCACTGGCGCCCTGGACGATTGTAGCCGCCCGCGGTCGCAACAGCCAGACGCGCGCCGCCCACGCCAAGGCCGCGGCCACGCGCCGCGGCCTTGGCCGATCGACTGTCGGCCGAGCCTGCCCGGAGCCGGCGCTCCCAGGCACACCCGGCTCAGTCCGAGGCCATCTGGGGGCGCACCTCCCCTGTTGGGTGGCCGGGCGCCCACGGCGTCCCGATCATCGGCAGCAAGTAGCGGTCGATACCCCACCAGCCGGCGGCGCGCCAGCCAAAGATCAGGACCATCTGGAGGATGACGAGGGTGGGGTTGCTGCTGGTCGAGCCGGCGTAGAGGAAGGCGAAGTTCATCAGCAGCGCGAAAAAGGCCGCGAAGCCGATCAGCCCGCCGAACAGGAAGCCCAGGCCGATGAACAACTCACCCCAGGCGATGAGGGGGCCATACCAGGTGTGCCAGTTGTTGTCGAGCATGTACTGGATGAAAGCGCGGTAGGCGGGATAGGTGATCGGTCCGGCGCCAGTCTGCGGGTTGACGGCCACCGCGTTCCCCCAGTAGCCCTTGATCGCGGCGCCGGTGAGCAGCCAGCCCTCGTTCCACACTCCCCAGTAGATTGTGTTGGTAGGCGCATCGTACTTGAAGATCTTGTGCAGTCCGGCTTCGATCCACTCATAGGCGAGGAACAGCCGCAGGCCGAGATAGAAGGGTGCGGCGTCCTTGCCGTAGCGCAGAAAGCGCACGAACTTCCACTCGCGGATGTTGACCTCGTCCCCGCTCGGCACGTCGCTGCCGGGCTGGTAGAAGCGCAGCAGGAACCAGGCCAGGACGATGAAGAGGACGAGGCCGAGCCAGAAAGTCGTGAACGCCTGCGTAAAGCTGGCGGTGTTGTCCGCGGCGAGATAGAGCATATACCCGCCGACGAGGGCGATGATCGCGGCGCCGATCTGCCGTGTCATGGGCTTGTCCATGTGATACCTCCTTATCCGCGTCTCGACAGTCTGTCTGTCGACAATCTACCAAGCGCCAGTGTGAACTGCCTGATGTGCGCGCCGGCCACGACCCGGCATCGCCGGATCTTGCGCTCGTTGTCGCCGCTCGGTGGCTGATGATGGTCGCGGCCGCTCCAGAACGGCTGCGACCATCATAGGGGGGCGCCGGCAACAGCGCGGTAACAGGCGCGCGCGCGCTCATTGCAGTTTTGTTGCAGCCCCGAGACTGATGCCGGGTCAGTCCCGTGTGTACCACGCCGGCACGGCCAGGGCGCATGGCGAGGCGACGATCGCCGGAGCGCCCTGGCCGTGTCGGCTGGGACTAGCCCTTGACGCTGCCGGCCGCCAACCCCTCGACCATGTAGCGCTGGGTGTAGATGAACGGGATGACGACCGGCACGGTGATCAGCACTGCTGCCGCCATCATATCTGGCCACTGGAAGATGTCGTTCAAGACCATGAACGTCATGCCCACCGGCAGCGTCAGGTTCGACTGGCTGGAGAGCAGCACGAAGGCGAAGAAGTACTCATTCCAGACACCGGTGAAGGTGAACAGGAACACCGCCAGCAGCGCTGGCGCCATCATCGGCAGGATGACGTACCAGAGTGTCTGCAGGCGGTTAGCGCCGTCGATCAGAGCCGCCTCGTCGATCTCCACCGGCAGCGATTGGACGTAGCCCATCAGCAGCCAGGTGGCGAAGGGAATGCTGAAGGTTGGATAGACGACCCACAGCGAGGCCAGCGTGTTGATCAACCCCAGATTGCGGATGATTTGATAGAGCGGGATGACCAGCAACGACCCTGGGATCAGGTAGGTGATCAGGATCACGGTCGCCCAGAAGCCGGCGCCGGCAAAGCGCAGGCGCACCAGCGCGTAGGCGGCCAGCGTGCTGACGGCGACCGTCAGCGGCGTGACGACGGCCGCGACGACCAGGCTGTTCCAGTACCAGAGACCGAAGTCGCGCTCGGTGAATAGCCGCACGTAAGCGTCGATGCTGGCTGGGTTGGGAATGAACGGCGTCACCAGGCTGCGGATCTGCTCGTAGCTCTTTAACGAGGTGATCGCCATCCAGTAAAAGGGAAACAGCACGATCAGCAGCACCAGCACGATCACTATCCAGAGGAGGATGCGGCTGAAGCGATTGCTGCCGGCCATGCGACTGGACGCCGTGCCGGGCGCAAGGGTGGCGCTGGCCATCGTCAGATCCTCCTCATGCGGCGCGCGAGCAGCGCGACGATCACGATCACGATCGGGGCCATCGTCAGTGAGATCGCCACGCCCTTACCCAGTTGCAAGCTGCGGAACGCGACCTCGTAGGTGAGGATGGAGTAGACCCGCGTCACGCCGGCTGGGCCGCCCTGGGTCATGTTGTAGATGATGGTGAAGTCATTGAAGGTGAAGATCGTCTGCAGCAGCACGACAATGAACAGGACGCCCTCCAGCCCCGGCAGCGTGACATGACGGAAGCGCTGCCAGACATTGGCGCCATCGACCGAAGCCGCCTCGTACAACTCCGGCGGGATGCTCTTCAGCCCGGCGAGCAACATGACAGTGAAGAAGGGAAAGCCGCGCCAGACAGTGGCGCCGATGACGCTGGGCATGGCCAGATTCGGGTCGGCCAGCCACAACACGCCGTTGATATTGAGGACGTAGACGAGGATGTAGTTGAGCGCGCCGAACGTCGGCTCGTACAGCCAGTTCCAGATGTACGCCACGACCACCGGCGGCGCGACCCAGGGCAGCAGGATGATGCCGGTCAGCACGTTGCGGAAGGCGATGCGCTGGTTGAGCAGCAGCGCCAGCCCCAGGCCGATCAGCAACTTGGTGACGACGGAGAGAAAAGTATAGTAGAGCGTCGTGGTGACGGCCTGGCGGAAAATGCGGTCCTGCCAGAGGGCGATATAGTTGTCCAGGCCGACGAACATCTCCGGTCGACCAATAATCTTGTTGGTCATGCTGATGTAGATGCCGTAGACGGTCGGGTAAGCGATGAGGCCGAGAACGAAGATCAGCACCGGCAGGAGGAAGGTGTAGCCGGTGAGAAAAACCCGCCCCAGGAAATGCCGCCACCCCGAACGCCCCGCGGCCGTCACCGACGCCGGACGCGTGGTCGTAGCCATAGGGCCTCCACGTTTCAGTCTCACATCCAGTAGTGGCTGGATGCGATTCGGACGGCCAGCGCCGCGCACGGCAGGTGGTCTGCCGTGTGCGGCGCGCGAGGGCAGGAGCGTCGCTACTGCTTGAAGCCGAAGCTCTTGTAGATCTCGACCGCGGCCTTGTGCAACTCGTCGACGGCCTGAGCGGCCTTCACCTGGCCGCCGATGACCGACTCGAACGCCTTGGCCTGCAGGAACTGGTTCGAGACGGCTGCCGCCGCTGGTGTCATCGGGCCAGGATAGCCGATCAGCCAGCCGGACTCGTGAGTCGAGTTCTTCAGCAGTTGCTCGTAGCCAGGATCGGACTTGACGAAGTCCTTGATCGCCTGGCTCTCCAGCACCTTGGTGAAGGCCGGCCACGACTGGCCTTCGGCTACCTTCGTCCGATCGATCGTCTGCTTCTCCTCCGACATGAACTTGCTGGTCTTGACGGCGACCTCGCGGTTCTTCGACTTGGTGAAGACGATGTGGTAGTACGGGTAGCCGCCGCTCAGTTCCTTGCCGGGCATGCTCGCCAGTGGCCCGACGAAAGTGTCCTTGAAATAGGGGCTGTTCTGATTCTTAGCTGCCCAGTAGACCGACGAGGCGTTCTGGGTCATGACGATCTTGCCGCCGAGGAAGTTCTCGTTGTTGCTGGAGCCGGTCCAGCCCATGACGCCGGGCGGCAGCATGGCCTCCCACTTCTTGTTGGTGTAGGTGTCGTAAGCCCACTCGATCGCTTTGATGGCCGCCTCTTTATTGGTCGTGCCAACGATGACCTTCGTGCCGGTCTCGTCGGAGATAGTGGCGCCGTGCGTGTCGAGCAGCAGGCGGGCGAGGATATCGCCGTCGCCGGTGTTCGACTTCAGCGTCAGTCCCCAGCCCCACAATTGCTTATCGGGCGCGCTCGTCTTGAGGGCGGCGTCACGCAGTTGGTCGAAGGTCCGCAGGGTCTCCGGCTTGAGGCCGGCGGCGCCGAGGATATCCTTGCGCAGGAACCAGGCGTCGGCATAGTGGAACCAGGGCACGCCCATCCACTTGCCCTCGAGCAGCGCCGGCCGCTCCATCAATTTGAAGGGCTGACCGTACTGCGTGATCAATTCCTTGACCTGCTCGGTCATGTCGAGCAGGCCACCGGTGGCAGCGATCTGAGCGATATCCTGGTTGGTCTGGACCAGGTCGGGCACGCTGCCAGCCTCGATGGCCGGGATCAGCTTGGCGATGTAGTCGGTCGGCAGGTCACTGACCTCGGCGGTCATGCTCTGCGTGGCCAGAAAGTCGGTGATCTGCTTCTTCGACAGATCGTTGGCGGCCTGGGTGAATAGCTTCTGCTGCCAGACCTGGACGACGGCGCCGCCGGTCTTGGCGGCAGGGGCCGCGGCCGTCGGCTGGCCGGCGGCGGTCGTGGCGGCTGGCGCGGCGGGAGCGGTCGTCGGCGCGGCAGCGGCGGGAGGCTTGGTGGCCGGCAACTGCGCCGCTCCGCCGCCGCAGGCGGTGGCCAGCGCACCAGCGCCGACCAGACCGAGGGTCAGCAGCGCCTGCCGGCGGGTAAGCAGCGCGCGCGACGTAGGTGTCTGGATACCCATCAGTATCTCCTCCTGATGTGATGGCGCCGGGCGCCAGTACCCGGCCGAGATCGATTGCGGTGGGATCCCGCGGCGATGGTTCAGCAAGATTAGTGCCGAGCTCGTCACGAGCGCGCAACAGGGTTGACTCTGCCTGGGCACGCGTCCACCGATGATCGGAAACGACCGATCGGGTCCATGGTACAATCATTTTGCTGGCTTTGTGGACGAGCATCGTCCGATAGTGAGGTCGGCGCATCAGGGAGTAACGCGCGCGGGCGCGGTCAGGAGCGTCAGACGATCAGCCTTGTCATTGCCGAGCAGGAAGCGCTCGCGGCGGTAGAACCCGTGCCGACGGGCGACGAGCGTAGTGCGGCCGCGTCCATCACCTTTGCCGACCTGGGCCTGAGTCCGGCACTGACGCACGGGGTGGCCGACGCCGGCTACCGGGTGCCGACGCCGATCCAGGTGCAGGCGATCCCACCGATGCTGGCTGGGCGCGACGTGGTCGGCCGCGCCCAGACGGGCACCGGCAAGACAGCGGCTTTCGGCATTCCGCTGCTGGAGCGCGTTGACCCGTTGCGTCACGGCGTGCAGGGGCTGGTGCTGGTGCCGACGCGCGAGCTGGCGGCGCAGGTGACGGCCGAGATCGCCCGGCTGGGCAAGCGCAAGGGCGTTTCCGCCACGGCGATCTACGGTGGTGTGCCGCTGAGCGGGCAGATGGCTGCCCTGCGCGCCGGCGTGCAGATCGTGGCTGGGACCACCGGCCGCATCCTCGACCATCTGCGGCGGGGCACGCTGCTGCTCAACAGCGTGCAATCACTGGTGCTGGACGAGTGCGACGAGATGCTCGACATGGGCTTCTACGAGGACATCGTCGCCATCATGCGCTACCTGCCGCGCGAGCGTCAGACGAGCCTGTTCTCGGCAACGGTGCCGGGTTTCGTGCGCAAGCTGGTCGACCGCTACCTGACCAACCCGGTCTGGATCGACGCCGAGCCGGAGGCGGCGACGGTGCCACAGGTCCAGCAGCTTGCCTATGAGGTGCCGGAGCAGGACAAGGTGCTGGCGCTGCTGACGATCCTCAATGCGGTTGAGGAGGAGGCGCCACAGATCCTGCTCTTCCGGCGCCGCCAGGACCTGGTCGATCGGTTGACCGACACGCTACGCCGGCTGGGGCTGCCGGTCGCCGGGATCCATGGTCGCTACACGCAGGCCGAGCGCGAGTCGACGGTGGCGGCCTTCCGGCGCGGCGAGATCCGGATGCTGATCGTCACCAACCTGCTGGCGCGCGGCATCGATGTGCCGACGGTGACGCACGTCATCAACTACGACATGCCCGACGCCGAGGAGGAGTACCTCCACCGCATCGGCCGCACCGCGCGCATGGGCCGCCACGGCGTGGCGATCTCGTTCGTCGACCCGTGGGAGTTGCCGATGCTGGATGCGCTCCAGCGCCGCACCGGCAACGCCATCGAGGTCCGGCCGCTGCCGATCTACGAGTAGTCGATCAGCGCGAGCGGTCAGGCACGGCACGACCGCTGCTGGAGGGGAGATGGCGACCACTCTCACCATCGATCTCCCGTCGGAGCGCTGGCAGCAACTGGTTGACCTGGCGCAACGCGTCGGGCTGACACCTGAGGCACTGGTCCGAGCGACCATTGACGACTTGCTGGAGCGGCCCGATGCGACGTACCGGCAGGCCCTGGAGTACGTGCTGGCGAAGAACGCCGAACTCTATCGCCGGCTGGCGTAGTGCGCTACCTCTCGCTGCCAGAAGTCCTGATCCTACACCGCCGGCTCATTGAGCAATCGGGTGGGAGCGCCGGCGTACGCGACGCCGGCGCGCTGGATGCGGCGCTGGCCTTGCCGAGACAGACATATGCCGGCTAGGCCCTCTATCCGACGCTCGTGGACCAGGCCGCCGCGCTGGGGTATGCGCTGATCGCGAACCACCCATTCGTCGACGGCAACAAGCGGGTCGGCCATGCCGCGATGGAGATCTTTCTCCTGCTCAACGGCGCTGAGGTGGTCGCGTCGGTCGATGAACAGGAGCAGGTCGTGCTCCGTGTGGCCAGTGGCCTCATGAGTCGGGAGGAACTCTCAACCTGGCTTTCCGCGCGCATCCAGGACCGTCCGGCATGAACGGCAACTGGCGTCGAGCGTCCGTTGGGACGGGCACGCCAGGCGGCAGCGGGGCCAGCACCAGTCGACACAGACGCGAAACAACGCGAATGTGGCGTGGAGCGAACGGCGCGCCTCACGATGAGGCGTCGGATCCAGAGCGCATGGAGTGCTGTACAATCCCCGCTCGTGGCAGAGAGAATCGCGTGGAGGGGAGAGACACTGTCATGGCATCGCGACACGCCTGTCTGATGCTCGGGGCCGGCGGCATGGCCCGCAACTGGCTGAACCGATTTCTGCCGCCGTTTCGGGAGCGGCTGACGATCGCCGGCCTGGTCGATGTCCGGCCGGAGATCCTCGGGCCGGCCGCCGACGCACTCGGCCTGCCGCCAGCGGCGCGCTTCGGCGACATGGACGCGGCCTTCGCCGCGCTCGACGCCGGCACGATCGCCGCCGACTGCGTCATCGTTGTCGTGCCGCCGCGCTTCCACCGGCCGGCGGTCGAGGCAGGCGCGGCGCGCGGGCTGGCGATCCTGTGCGAGAAGCCGATCGCCGACACCTGGGAGGATGTCATCGCCGTCCGGCGCGTCGTCGCCGCCACCGGCATCAAGCTGCAGATCGTTCAGAACTACCGCTACACGTCGCGCATCCAGACGCTGAAGGGCGTGCTGGACAGCGGCCGGCTCGGTCGGCTGCACTACCTCGTCAGCCGCTTCGCCGCCGACTACCGGAAACGCCTCACCTGGGGCGCGGAGTTCCGCCACGAGATGCGCCACCCGCTGCTGATCGAGGGCGCGATTCACCACTTCGACCAGTTGCGCCATCTGAGCGGTGCTGACTGTGCCCAGATCGCCGGCTGGGAGTGGCTGCCCGACAGCGGCCGGGCCAGCTTCAAGGGTGAGTGCGTGGCGCAGTATGTGCTGCGCATGACCGACGACACACGTGCCAGCTTCGAGGGCAACGGCCTGGCTGGTGGCTGGCAGAATACCTGGCGGCACGAGTACTACCGGGCCGAGTGTGAGGGCGGCGCGGTCGTCATCGACCGTGACGACGTCGTGCGCATCGAGGAGTGGCAGCCGGGGCGTGGCCTGCGGGTAGAGGAAGTCCCACCAGTGACGCTGCCCTGGGAGGAGCACCAGGCGATCGTCGCCCAGTTCCTCGACTGGCTCGACGGCGGCCCGGCGCCGGTGACGGTGCTGGCCGACAATGTCAAGAGCGCGGCGATGCTGTTCGCCGCCATCGAGGCGTCGGAGACCGGGCAAGTGGTCAATGTCGCCGCCAAGGTCGCCCCGTTGCTGAACGGCAACCGCGAATAGACGTGAATAGACGCGAAACTGGGGCCGTGCCACGACGACCGGTGCGGTTCGCTCATGCATCGTCGTGGGAGGTATGATGGCCCGGATCACACGCATCCGCTGCATCCGCACCCGGCGCGAGGGCACCTGGGTGATCGTCAAGGTCGAGACGGACCAGCCGGGACTGTACGGCATCGGCTCGGCCAGCGACCACTACCGCGCCGGCACGATCGTCGCCGCCGTCGAGCAGTGGCTCGGGCCGCTGCTGGTCGGGCGCGATGTCGCCGCCATCGAGGACAACTGGCAAGCGGCGCTGACCAGCGCCTACTGGCGCAACGACAGCATCGGCAACACCGCGCTGGCCGGCATCGACATGGCCCTGTGGGACATCAAGGGCAAGGTCGCCGGCATGCCGGTCTACCAGTTGCTGGGCGGCAAGGTGCGCGCGGCGGTGCCGTGCTACGCCCACGCCAGCGGCGAGACGCTCGACGAACTGGTGGACGATATTCGTCGTTACCTGGAAGGCGGCTGGCCAGTGATTCGCTGCCAGCTCGGCCCCTACGGCGGCGGCGGCTTCCTGCCCGGCGACCAGGCCAACCGGCCGCGCAGCGCCGGCCCGCAGGCGCGCGCCTTCGACGACGAGCAGTACATCGACAGCATCGTGCGCATGTTCGACGCGCTGCGCGAGCGGCTGGGCATGGCGCCGAAGCTGACCCACGACGTCCACGAGCACCTGCGCCCGCACAACGCCGTCACGCTCGCCAAGTTGCTCGAGCCGCACCGGCTCTTCTTCCTCGAGGACGCGCTGCCGCCGGAGCAGATCGCCTACTTCCGGCTGATCCGCCAGCAGTGCACGACACCGCAGGCGATGGGCGAGTTGTTCATCAACCCGCACGAGTGGCTGCCACTGATCTCGGAGCGGCTGATCGACTACATCCGCTGCCGGGTGTCGAAGGTCGGCGGCATCACGCCGGCGCAGAAGATCGCGCACTTGTGCGAGTGGTACGGCGTCAGCACCGCCTGGCAGGAAGGCGGTGACAACGACCCGGTCAACCAGGCGGCGGCGATGCACCTGGACCTGGCCAGTTGGAGCTTCGGCATCCAGGAGGAGAACCACTTCCGACCGGAGGAGCTGGCGGCTTTCCCCGGCCACGCCGTGCAGGCTGGCGGCTATATGGAGGCCAACGACCAGCCCGGCCTGGGTGTGGATATCGACGAGGTGGCGGCAGCGGCGCTGCTCGACCCGGCCCTCGCCAGTCGACCCTACTTTATGGCCGAGGACCGGCGGGCGGATGGGTCGGTCGTGCGACCGTGAGCGAGGCCCGACCTCAGTCGCCGTAGCGCTCCGGAGCGAGGCGGCGGGCGTACAGGCCGGTCGCGGCCGCCAGGTCGAGATCGACGACCAGCAACGCCTCCTCGCCGTAGGGAGTGTGCGCCATGCATCGGCCGTCTGGCGCGATGACGCTGGTGGCCGTCTCCGGGAAGCGGAAGGCGAAGTTGACACTGGCGAAGTAGATCGTGTTCTCCATGGCTCGGGCGATCATCGCCTGCTCGAAATAGGGGGCCGCCAGGGCGCCCCAGGCACTCGGCGACGTGCCGCTGTGGTCGCTGCCGTGCAGGTGGGGATGAAAGACGACGCGCGCGCCGCGCCCGGCCGCCCAGCGCACTGTCTCCGGGTAGCGCCAGCCCTCGTGGCAGATGGCGATGCCGAACGGCACGTCGTGAACGGTGAAGAGGCGGCGCGCGTCGCCGGGCACGTAGTCGGCCTCCTCCTCCGGCGCGATCTGGTTCTTGG
>JADLAZ010000060.1 GCA_020849725.1 Chloroflexota bacterium | reverse complement strand
GCGCCGCCCGCCAACCTGACGCTGGTCACGATCGGGCCACGCACGGCCGAGGAGTTGATGGACCATGTCGTCTAGCGGGAATGGCGCCGGGGCGCATTTCTACACGCACCGGCAGGCCAATGGCCTGCACCTGCTTGGCCAGATGATGCCCTCGGTCGAGTCGGTGTCGGCCTGCTTCTACGTCAACACCGGCTCGCGTGATGAGCCGGCTGAGCTGATGGGGGTGTCTCACTTCCTCGAGCACATGATGTTCAAGGGCACGCCCACGCGTGACTACAAGGCGATCAACCGCGCCTTTGAAGAGATGGGCGCCGAGAACAACGCCGGCACCTGGCTCGAGTTCACCTACTACTGGGCCAAGGTGCTCGGCGACCAGACGCCCGCCCTGATCGACCTGCTGGCCGACATGATGCGGCCGAAGCTGGCGCGGGAGGACTTTGACCAGGAGCGCAACGTCATCCTGGAGGAGATCAAGCGCTACGAGGACATGCCGAGCTTCAAGCTGTTCGAGCATCTCCTGCAGGACTACTACGGCGCCTACCCGCTGTCGCATCTGGTGCTGGGCACCGTCGACACGATCGGTGGCCTGGACCTGGAGGCGATGCGCGCCTATCACCGGCGGCGGTACGCGCCGAACAACATCATCTTTGCCATTGCCGGCAAGTTCGACTGGGACGCGGTCGCGCGCCAGGTCGAGACGTTGACGGCGGACTGGGAGCCGGGCGACGGCGGCCGCGCCACAGCGGACATCCGGCCGGCGCCGAAGCGGCGCGTCTACCATCGTCCCGATCTGCAGCAGCAACTCCTGACGATCGCCATGCCGTCGGTCGGTCGGTCTGACCCAGACCGCTACACGGCCGAGGTGATGGCAACTGTGCTGGGCGATGACACGGGTTCGCGCCTGTTCTGGGGCATCCGCGAGGCCGGGCTGGCAGAAAGCGCCGCGGCCGAGGTGCTGTCATTCGACGGCGTGGGTATGACGCTGGCGATGGCGACGACGACGCCACAGCTAGCGCCGGCCTGCTACGCCGCATTGCAGCGGGAGTTGGCGCGGATGCAGCGCGACGGCGTCGATGCGGCCGAGCTGGCGCGCGCCAAGACCAAGCTGGCCAGCAGCGTCGTCATGGACGGCGAGAGCACCAACCGCCGCATGCTGGCGCTGGTCGACTCGTGGCTGTCGCTCGGCCGGCTGGAGACGCTCGAGGATGTCGTCGCCAAGGTCGAAGCTGTCGGCGTCGACGACATCCGAGCGCTGCTCGATCGATTGCCACTGACTGATCCGCAAGTTGTAGCGGCAATGGGACCGCTCGATGAGGCTGGGCTGTTCGGTAGCAGTTAGGGATGGCCCGTTGGCCCTGGCCGGTTGGCCGCTTGACGACGCCCGTTCGCGCTGCTAGCGTGCCTGTGGTGGGATGCCGCTGTCAGGTGTGGGGCTGCCTGATTCTGGGTCGGGTGGCTGTCGTGCCATGAGAGACGAGGGGAGAGCATGACAACCGGGCTCAACAAGATCGTCGTCGAGTTCATCGGTACGTTTTTCCTCGTCCTTACCATCGGCATGGTTGTCCTCGGGTTGGATGGCATAAAGGATGCGGCCGCGCTGGCGATGGCGCCGCTAGCTATCGGCTCGGTGCTCATGGTGATGGTGTTTGCCGGCGGGCACATCTCGGGCGGCCATTTCAACCCATCCGTCAGCCTGGCCGTCTTCCTGCGCGGCAAGATCACATCGATTGACCTGGCGACCTATGTTGTGGCTCAGGTGGTCGGCGCCATCATCGCCGGACTGTTGGTACTTTATATGAAGGGCTTTCCAGCGGTCACCCCGATCAGCCCGGACCCGATCAAGGCGCTGTTGGCCGAGTTCCTGTTCACGTTCGCCCTGTGCTGGGTCGTGCTGAACGCGGCGACGGCGCGCGGCACCTCGGGTAACTCGTTCTACGGGCTAGCGATTGGCTTCACGGTGCTGGCCGGCGCCTACGCCGTCGGTGGCATCACCGGCGGCGCATTCAATCCAGCCGTTGCCGCCGGTATCAGTGTGATGGGCATCTCACCCTGGCTGAACCTGTGGATCTACCTGCTGGCGAACCTGGCCGCGGCGGCGGTCGCGGCCTATGCTTTCCGCTTCCTCAGCTCGGAGGACCAGGAGGCGAGTGTCGCCCAGGCCAGCGCCCCCGCCGTGCGCCCGAGTCAGCCGGCGCCCGACGCCGCCCGACGCCGCCGCCGCTGAGCGGTCGGTGCGATCAACGCCTCAGTGCGGATCGCGTGGCGTTACACCGGGGTCGCTCTCGGCCGGCAGATCGACGCGCGGCCCCCACTCGTTCCAGGAGCCGTCGTAGTTGGCCCAGTTGGTGTGCCCGAGCCGGTGCAGCGCGAACAGCACGCTCGTCGCCGTCACACCGCCGCCGCAGTAGGCGATCACCGGCGTGTCGTCGTCGATGCCGGCGGCCGCGACGAGGGCTTGCAACTCATCGTCGGAGCGCAGGCCGCCCTCGGGTTTGAAGAGAGAGGCTGACGGCAGATTGGCCGCGCCGGGAATGTGACCGGCGCGGCCGCTGCGCACGATCTCGCCCCGGTAGTAGTGCGCGGCGCGCGCGTCAACGAGCCGGGCTGAGCCGGTCTGGCTGGCAGCCAGCGCGTCGTTGGCGGTGCGGCGCAGCTCGGGGCGCACGCGCACGGAGAACGCTGTCGGGGCGAATCGGGGCACCTCCGTCGTCACCGGACGACCCTCGGCGACCCAGGCATCGAAGCCGCCGTCCAGCAGCGAGACGCGCTCGTGCCCAGCATACAGCAGCACCCACCACAGCCGGGTGGCCAGCGATGCGCCGGCCTGGTCGTAGACGACGACGTGATCCTCGGCGCGCAAGCCCAGGGCGCCGAAGAACGCCGCCAGGCGCGTGGCCGGGGCAACCTGCACCGGCACCGGGTCGTCCGGATCGGTGATGTCGGTCGTCCAGTCGACGAACAGTGCGCCGGGGATGTGGCCGGCGTCGTAGTCCGGCCGCGCGCCCTCGTAGACGATCTGCTCCGTGCCGTCCGGCTGCGGCACATGGCGCACGAAACCGCGCACGTCCAGGATGCGCACGCTCGGCGAGTCGAGGCGGTCGGCCAGCCAGGCTGGCGTGACCAGGGAATCGACGCGGTTCTCGGCACTCATGGGTCGATCCTCCGTCGTGTCGTGCTGGGTGATGTGATGGCCGGGCGCTCGATCTCAGGGATTGAGCATGGCATCGAGCGGCCAGACCGGGCGGCGGATACGCGCGTAAGTGAACCGGCGTGGGTCGGCCGCCGTGATGCCGGGTGTGTCGGCCTCGATGGTGCGGGCGGCGAACGAGTCGTAGGCGGCCCGGTGCGCGACGCCCGATTTGACCACCAGGATCTTCTGGCGCTGCGGCACGATGCCGAGGCTGACGATCTGGTGCAGGCTGACCGGTGGCGTCGGCCGACTGTTCAGCACCAGCGCGATCGGCCCCTCCAGCTCGACTACGGCCGTCAGACCCTGGTCGAAGTAGCGGTTGCCGCCATGGCGCACTTCGGTCTCCTCGAACCGGCCGTCGTGGAGCGAGCGCACGCGGCCGGTGATGGCGACCGGCTCGCCATGCATATGGTCGGTCTTGCCGCCGACCGCCATCGCAATCGTCCCGTTTATGCCGGCCAGGGCGGCGGCCGCGGCGGCAGTGGGGTCGGTGATCGTCACCACCGCGGCGCTAGCCCGCTGACGCAGCAGCGCCGCCAACACGAAGGTGCTGTCGCCGGGCGAGCCGCCGCCAATGTTGTCGCCTGTTTCGACCACGACTGTCGGATACAGCCCCTCGTCGAGCGCGCGGCGCACGGCCGCGTCGGCGTCCGGAAAGTCGACCTGCAACTGAGCGCGCGCCGACCAGAAGCGCATCGCCAGCTCGTCGGCGCATTGGCGTGCCAGTGCGGCATCGCCATCGGTCACGACGACAGCCGACACGCCGGCCGCGTGCACATCGGCATACTGGTACCCGGCGGCAGTGTTGGCCACCAGCACCCCCGGCCGGAACTCGATCGACCGGGCAGTGGCCTGGATGTCGGCCAGCGGCTCGGCCGCCGTGCGCTGGCGCAGGTTGGTGAACAGCATCGGCGGTTGCGCCAGCGCCATCACCGGCCGGACCTCGCCGCGCAAGATGCGGCCGATCAGGTCGGCAGCCTGCAGACCACGCTCGTGCTGATCGGTGTGCGGGTTGGTCCGGTAGACGATCAGCGCCGTCGCGTTCTCGATCAGTTCGGGGCAGATATTGCAGTGGAAATCGTGGGTGACGACGATCGGAAGGTCTGGACCGACGGCGGCACGCACCCGGCGCAGGATGCCGGCGTCCCCCTCTGGCTCGTCGTCGGCGACCAGCGCGCCATGCAGTGCCAGCAGCAGGCCATCCGGGCGTGGGCCGGCCAGCAGGCGGTCGAGCAGGTCGGCCACGAGCGCATCGCGCGCGGCGGCCGTGACCGGACCGCTTGGCGTGGCGGCGGCCATCAGCGTCGGCGCCACGTCGTAGCCGTTGGCGCGCGCGCCGTCCAGAAAGCCGCCCATCTCGTGGTGCGTGCCGCTCCAGCGCGTGATGAGGTCGTCACCGGTCGTGACGCGAAAGCTGGCGAGGTCCGTCGGCACGCGGCTGAACGTGTTCGACTCGTGAATGATGCCCCCGACCGCGATCCGCACCGCTCTCCTCCTCCTGCCCCGGCCGGCTGGCCGCCGGCGGCATTGTCGCCCACGCCGGCCGGCCCGACAATCGCCTCAGACGCGCGGGCGGGCGACAGCAATCATCTGGAGGCTGGCGGCGCCGAACGGGTTGAGCGCGTAGTCGCCGAGCAGATCCTCCAGGACGAAGCCAGCGGCGTCGAGCAGCAGACCCAGCTCGTAGCGGTGGATGTAGCGCAGCGCGAACGGCGCGACGAGCCGGTGGAGCAGCCCGGCCGCATCGACGCGGTCGTAGATGAAGACGGTGTGGATCGTCTGGCTGGCCGTGTCGAGGGTGCGGCTGACGAACTTGTCGACCCGGTCGCCGGTGACCGGGTCAACGAGTGTTTCTTCATGCGCCAACCGGCCGTCGTAGCCGTGCAGCACGTCCGGATGGGGATGAAAGACGTCCAGCACCAGCCGCCCACCGGGGTCGAGGTGGCGGTGGATGGCCCGCAGCGCGGCGAGGTGCGCCGCCTGGTCAGGTAGATGGAGGAAGCTGTTGATCGCGCAGAAGGCCAGGCGGAATCGAGCTTCGTCCAGGCGTTCAAGCGCGCGCATGTCATCCTGCACGAGTGTCACCTGCTCCAGCAGCCCAGCGGCGGCCAGCCGCGAGCGTGCCCGCGCCAGCATCGCCGGCGCGATATCGACGCCGGTCAGGCGGTGACCGGCCGCAGCTAGCGGCGCCAGCAGGCGTCCAGTGCCGCAGGCCAGCTCCAGCAGTGGTCCGCCCGCGCCGCCGGCGTAGCCCTCATAGACGGGGAGATCGTCGAGAAAGCCGGCGAACTCCGGATCGTAGTACGGGGCGAAGACGTCGAAGTCGCTCACACCGTGAGTATCGGTGGGCGGCGGGCGGTGGTCAATCGCGCAGTCCCGTAGTCATCACAGCAGGGTGACGTCGTTGATGGTGATGTGAAACGCGCAGCCGAGGCGCTCCGCCGCGCGCCGGCACATCAGCATGCGCGGTAGGAAGATCTCGAAGTAGCTCATTACTGGCAAGATCGTGGTGTCGACGGTCAATTCAGGGGTGATCGTCATGCCATCGCTCTCGATGCGCAGGAACGAAGATCGTGACGCATAGTTGAACCGGTCGTGATCGTCCGCTCACCAGGGGGGGTACCAGCCACTGCCAGCCGGCTTCAAGCCGTTGGCGGGGCCAGCATTACACGTCGAAGCCGGCCCCGCGCAGCGCGATCAGTAACTCGACATAGCGCTCAGGACCAAGCACGCGCTGCGCCTCGACCGGCCCGTGCAGGCTGAGCAACTGATGGTAGGTGTAGAGGGTCGTCGCCCGCTGCGCGCCGAAGCGACGCACGAGGTGCTCGCGCACATCGGCGCTGCCCAGATGTCGGTCGATGCCATCACGCCGGCTCGTGACCACCATGCTACCAACACTCCACACCAGACCACGTTCGCCAACAGGTGACGTATCGTCACGATTGGCACTTTCTTTAGCGCCCGCTCACTGGTACGCGCCGCCTGACGAAGCTGTCACGCACCGCGTTAGGAACCGCAAGGCGCGGCTGGCGGCCGGCCGGTAGACTGGCGGCACGGTCGCGGCCGCACGGCGCCGAGCTGGCGATGAGACGACGGAGGATGTGCCCATGCCACCGCTAGAGTTGCTCCTGATCGCTTGCCTGCTGGCGATTGTCCTGGGAATGTGGCTGCGCGTGGATGCGCTGCAGCACCAGGTGCGGCGGCTGCAAGCGCAGATGACCGAGCATGTCCGTCAAGACCTGGGTGTGGCGCCTGTCGTGAGTTCCATCATTGTGCCGCCAGCCCGGACGGCGCCGGACGGCGTGATGACTCGGCGGCCGGCGCCCGCGCTGCGGCTCGTCAAGCGGTAGGCGATCCGCGCTGGCTCGTCTGGCTTGACTGCTGGCTGGATCGCTGTGGACCGAGCGCCAGGCGCGGATCGCGCTGCTCGCCGCCGGCTGCTCCAGATGCCACACAGACGCCCGGTATCATATGCGTGGCGTCAATCGCGGCGCCGAGGCACCGGTCGCTGGCAAGCTGGAGGGAGCGTCATGCAGGTGCGCGCCGCGCGCGTGACAGGGCCGCACGCCGGTGTGCCGATTCGAACGACCGGTGCGCCGCTTGAGGCGGCGACAGCCGCCCTCGTGTTGCTGCACGGGCGCGGCGCCACCGCTGAGAGCATCCTGCCATTGGCCGAGTCGGTAACCATGGCCGGCCTGGCGGTGCTGGCGCCGCAGGCGGCGTCTCTCACCTGGTATCCGCGGCGCTTCACCGCGCCCCTGGTGGACAACGAGCCGTGGTTGTCGTCGGCATTGGCCGCTGTCGGCGATGTCGTGGCGCAGGCCGGCGAGGTCGGCGTGCCGCGCGAGTGTGTCGTGCTGGTCGGCTTCTCGCAAGGGGCGTGCCTGGCGCTAGAATGGGCGGCACGCAACGCCGCGCGCCTGGGCGGTGTGGTCGGCCTCAGCGGCGGCCTGATCGGCCCCGACGGCAGCAGTCGCGACTACACCGGCTCGCTCGCCGGCACGCCGGTCTTGCTCGGCTGCAGCGACGTCGACGGCCACATCCCTGTGACGCGCGTTCAGGAGTCGGCGTCGGTGTTGCGCCGGCTTGGCGGCGACGTCGACGAGCGCATCTATCCGGGCATGGGCCACACCGTCAACGACGACGAGATCGCGGCGCTGGCGGCCATTGTCCGGCGCGCGGTCGGGACGAGGGAGCCGCCGCCGGGCTGACGTACGGCAGGCGCGACGCCACGACAGGAGCATGCGTATGTCAATGGCGATCCAGACGATCGACCCTACGGTGATGCCGCCGCGCGATGCTTACCGGCTCTTCATTAGCGTGGTCGTGCCGCGACCGATCGCCTGGGTGGCGAGCGTCGGCGCTGACGGCACGCGCAACCTGGCGCCGTTCTCCTTCTTCAACGGGGTCGGCAGCCCGCTGACCATCATGGTGTCCATCGGCCGCCGGGCCGGCGCGACCAAGGATACGCTGCGCAACGTCGAGGAGACGGGCCAGTTCGTCGTCAACCTCGTCGACGAGGCGACCGCGCGGCAGATGAACGTCACCTCCGGCGAGTACGCCTACGATGTCGATGAGTTCGACCGCGCCGGCCTGACCGCGATAGCGTCGGACGTGGTGCGGCCGCCGCGCGTGGCGGAGGCGGCGGTGGCGATGGAGACGGTCCTGACGCAGCGCGTGCCCGTCGCGGGCACAGACTACACCATGATCCTCGGCACGGTGGTGCGCTTCCACGTGCGCGAGGGTCTCGTGCGCCCGAACGGGTTGGTCGATGCTACACGGTTGCGCCCCGTGGCGCGTCTCGGTGGCGACGAGTACGCCACGCTGGCCAGCGTGTTCGAGATGGCACGGCCCGCTGCGCCGGCTTCGAGCGACCGCACGGGCGCGGGCTGACGTGCGCCGGGGCAAGGCGTCCGGATCGCACCCGTCGCCAGGAGCCAGGAGCAGTGGCTATGGCTGATCGCCCGACAGTGCTGGTGACCGGCGCCAGCAGCGGCATCGGGCTGGCCTGCGCGCTGCGCCTGGACCGGCTGGGTTGGCAGGTGCTGGCCGGGGTGCGTCGTGACGAGGATGCGCGGTGCCTGGCCGGTCAGGCGTCGCCCCGGCTGCGTCCGGTGTCGCTCGACATCACTGATGCTGCTGCGGTGGCCGCGGCGGTCGAGCTGGCAGTGATGGTGGCCGGTGAGGCCGGTCTCGCCGGCCTGGTCAACAACGCCGGCATCGTCGTGGCCGGGGCGCTGGAATACCTGCCGGACGAGTGGCTCCAGCGCCAACTGGAGGTCAATGTCGTCGGCCAGTTGCGGGTGACGCGTGCCTGCCTGCCGCTGCTGCGCGCCGGCCGTGGTCGCATCGTGTTCCTCGGCTCCATGGGTGGTCGGATCGCGGGGCCGTTTCTTGGGCCGTACCATGCGTCGAAATTCGCGCTGGAAGCGTTGACTGACTCGCTGCGCGGCGAGTTGCGGCCCTGGGGCATCCCGGTCGCCATCGTCGAACCGGGTGTGATCGCGACGCCGATCTGGGCGACGTCGGTGGCGGCGGTCGACCGCTGGCTCGCCACGCTGCCGGCCGAAGCGTGGGCGCGCTACGGTCCGGTCGTCGGCGACTTGCGGCGGCGAGCGCTGCGCTCGGGCGAGCGTGGCCGATCGCCCGAGGTCGTCGTTGATGCCATCGTCCACGCGCTGACCGCGCTCCGACCGCGAACGCGCTACGTCGTTGGCTGGGACGCGCGCCTGGCGCTGCTGGCGGCGCATCTGCCCGATCGCTTGCGTGACCGCCTGCTGGCGCTGCGCCAACCGCGCTACGGCGGCTAGAATGTGTCGTGCGGCCGCGCTGATGACGCTGAGCCGATGGGTGAGCGGGCGCGGCCCGGGGAGTTCAGCGTGGCGAAGCTGCGACTGCTGACGATTGGGGGGAGCGACCCCACCGCTGGCGCTGGGATTCAGGCCGACCTGAAGACGTTCATGGCGCACGGTGTGTACGGGCTGTCCGTCGTGACGGCGCTGATCGCCGGCAACACGACCGAGTTGCGCTCGCTGCACGCGTTGCCGGCGCCGTTCGTGGCCGACCAGCTCGACGCACTGGTGAGCGACATTGGCGCCGACGCGGCCAAGACCGGCCTGCTGGGTGGCGCGGCGGTGATCGAGGCCGTGGGCGAGCAGTTGCGGGCGGCGCCGGCCATGCCGCTGGTGATCGACCCGGTGCTGGTGGCCAAGTCTGGCACCCGCATCCTGGACGATGCCGCGCGCGAGGCGACCATTCGCTGGCTGCTGCCACTGGCGACCGTCGCGACACCCAACATTCGCGAGGCAGCTGCGCTCGCCGGTCGACCCGTCGCCTCGGTCACGGAAATGGAAGAGGCCGCCCGCGCTATCTCCGACCTGGGGCCGCGCGCCGTTATCGTGAAAGGGCGCGGCCTGACGACCACCGGCGGTGAGGTGATAGACGTACTGTATAGTGGCAATGAGATGAGGCGCCTGACCGTGCCACGGGTCGTCACGTCCAATATCCGCGGCACCGGCTGCACACTGTCGGCGGCACTGACGGTGCAGCTAGCTCGCGGCCGGCCAGTGGCCGAGGCGCTGCCCCTGGCGCGTGGCTGGGTGATCGATTTGCTGCGCGCTTCAACTGATCTGCGCCTCGGACGTGGCGTTGGGCCTCTGGACCACAGCGCCGTGCCCGCGCCGAGTTGACCGAGGCGGCTGGGGATCGTGGCTCAGGCATTGGACATGATCTCGATATTGGCGCCGGTCAGCAGCGCGGCGTCCGGCCGGCAGAGCGCTGCCAGGAACGCGCCGACCTGCTCTGGCGTGACCCCGGCGCGCAGGCCGTGACCGGCCTGCCGCAGCATCGCCGTATCGACTGCGCCGGGGCTGACGCAGTTGACCCGAATGCCGTGTGGGCGGCCTTCGACCGCCAGGATCTCACTGAGCGCCAGCACGCCGGCTTTGGACACATTGTAGGCCGCCAGTCCGGGAAACTTCTCCGGCCCGCGCACTCCCGACAGCGACGAGATCAGGATGATGTGGCCGCCGGTGGCCGCCATCGCGCGCATGGCTGCGCGCGCGCACAGGAACGCGCCGCGCAGGTTGATAGCCATCACCCGGTCCCAGGCGGCAGTGTCCATCTCCACCACCCGGCACACATCAATGACGGCGGCGCAGTGAATCAGCGTGTCCAGGCGGCCAAACATGGCGACGGTGTCGGCGACCAGGGCATCGACGGCGGCCTCATCGGCAACGTCGGCCGGCCGCGCCAGCACCCGGCCGCCAAGCGCCTGCACGGCGTCGGCCGTGTCGGCTACTTCCGACGGGGTGCGAGCGCAGATCGTTACCGTCGCGCCGTTGGCGGCCAGCGCCAGCGCCGTGGCGTGGCCGATGCCACGCCCGGCGCCGGTGACCAGCGCCACCGTGCCCGCGAGTTGACCAGTTGACTTCTTCATTGCCTGCCTCCCGCGCAGCCGGATCCGATCGCCATCTGACGCTACCGGCTGCTCTCAGGTAGGATACGGGCGTCAGCGGTGGCCCGCGATGGTCGACAGCATACAGGACGCGCCTCAGTCTCGGAGGTTCGGTGATGCGCCAATCGTTCCTCGCGTTCAGCCCGCCGAGCATCGGCCAGGATGAGATCGACGAGGTCATCGACACGCTGCGCTCGGCCTGGATCACGACCGGGCCGAAGACACGCCGCTTCGAGGACGAGTTCGCCGCCCTTGCCGGCGTGCCACACGCGCTGGCGGTCAACTCCTGCACGGCGGCGATGCACCTGGCGCTCGCCGCCTGGGGCGTTGGGCAGGGCGACGAGGTCATCACCACGCCCTACACCTTCTGCTCCACGGTCAACGTCGTCCTCCACCAGGGCGCCCGGCCGGTGCTGGTCGATGTGTGTGACGGCGACCTGACGCTTGACCCGGACCGCCTGGAGGCGGCGATCACGCCGCGCACGCGCGTGGTGCTGCCGGTCCATCTCGGCGGGCAGCCCTGCCGAATGGACGATATCCTGGCCATCGCCGCCCGCTACGGCCTCAAGGTGCTTGAGGATGCCGCGCACGCGACCGGAGCGACCTATCGTGGCCGACCGGTCGGCAACCTCGGCGATGCGACTGCCTTCAGCTTCTACGCCACCAAGAATCTGACCACGGCGGAAGGCGGCATGCTGACGACCGCCGACGCCGAGCTGGCCGATCGCACCCGTCTCCTCGCCCTGCACGGGATGAGCCGCGACGCCTGGAAGCGCTATGGCCAGGATGGCGCCTGGCACTATGATGTGGTGGCACCGGGCTTCAAGTACAACATGACCGACATCCAGGCTTCGCTGGGCCTTCACCAGTTGCGCCGCCTGCCGGTCCTTCAGGCCCGGCGCGCGGCTGTCGCCGCCCGCTACACGGCCGGACTGGCCGATCTGACGGCGCTGCGCCTGCCAGTCGCTCGGCCCGAGGTCGAGCACGCCTGGCATCTGTATGTGATTCGGGTCCAGCCGGGGGCGATACGGATCGACCGCGCCGCCATGATCGAGGAGTTGCATCGCCGGAACATCGGCACGAGCGTGCACTTTATCCCACTCAACCATCACCCGTACTATCAGAGCGCTCTGGGCTGGCGGCCGGGCCAGTTCCCAGTGGCCGAGGCCGCCTATGCCGGCGCGATCTCGCTGCCGCTCCACCCTGGGCTGAGCGATGGAGACGTCGATGACGTAATCGACGCGGTGCGTGATGTCGTCACTCACTTCGCCACCTGACCGGCGCGGACCGGTATGCCTGATTCGCCTGGATGAGGGCGCCAAGCGCGGCTTTGACCTGCTCGCGGCGATGGGTCTGCTGGTCGTCCTGTCACCGTTGCTCGCCGTACTCGCGCTGTGGGTGCGCCTGGACTCGACCGGGCCGGCCCTCTATCGCGCCCTGCGCGTCGGCCGTGACGGTCGTCCATTTGTCATGGTGAAGTTCCGGACCATGGCCGTTGGCGCTGATCGTCACAGCGCCATCAGCGGCGCTGCCGATGCGCGCGTCACCCGCCTCGGCCGGCGGCTGCGGTCGTCGCGGCTGGACGAGCTACCGCAATTGATCAACGTGGTGCGGGGCGACATGAGCCTGGTCGGGCCGCGCCCGGAGGCGCCGCAGTTCGTGCGGCACTATAGCCCCGAGCAGTTGGCCGTGCTGCGCGTGCGGCCCGGTATCACCGGGCCGACGCAGCTCCGCTTTCGCGACGAAGCCAGGCTGTTGACCGAGCCGGATGTTGAGGCGCAGTACGTGCGCGAGTTGCTGCCAGCTAAGCTGACCAGCGACCTGACCTATGCGCGCGAGCGCACGTTTGCCGGCGACTTGGCGCTGCTCGTGGCGACGGTGCGGCTGATCGCCAGCGCCGCGGCCCGACCAACGGTCGGGACCGACAGAACTTGACGCCGCTCTCAGCGTCAGGTATAGAGCACGGGGCGCGCGCCGAGGGAACCGGGATGCCAGTGCGCTCATGGCTGTGCGGCCGCTGACGTCCGTGATGATGGATCAGTGCGCGGCGGTACAGCAGGGACAGGGCACGATGGCGCAGGGTGTGACAGGTTTCATCGAGCGGCTGCGGATTCGGCACTGGCTCGCGCTGGATGCGGTTCTGGTCGCGATTGCCTACTTCCTCAGCTTCGCGATGCGATTCCCGTACCCCGACATCCCCTTCTACTTCTCGTTGCACTGGTCCCTTCTCTTTGTTGCCGTGCCGCTGACGCTGGGGATCTTCTACGCCTTTGGCCTCTACCACCGGATGTGGCGCTATGCCGGCGTGGACGACCTGCTGGCGCTCCTCATTGCCGTGTCCGCCAGTGCGCTGGCTCTCGGCGTCGTCGTCATCGTCACGCTGCTGCTGCCGGGGATAACTTGGCTCGATGCTTTTCCCCGATCGATCGTCCTCATCAACTGGCTGGTTCTGCTGCTGCTCATCGGTGGGTCGCGCATGGCCGTCCGTGTGCTGGCTGACCGCGGCGGCCGGCGACCCAGTGCAGCGCCCATCCGGCGGCGGCAGGTGCTGATTGCCGGCGCCGGGCAGGCGGGCGCCATGCTGCTGCGGGAGATCCGGCGCAATCCCCACCTCGGCCTCACACCGATCGGCTTTCTCGACGACGATCTGGCCAAGAGGAACCAGTCAATCCAGGGCGTGCCGGTGTTAGGGACGCTCGACGAAGTCTTCGTCACCGTCACGCGGCGGCAGATCGACGAGGTGCTGATCGCCATGCCGACCGCCCCTGGCAAGGTGTTGCGCCGCGTCGTCACCGCCTGCGAAGAGGCCGGCGTGCCCTTCAAGACTATTCCTGGCATGTACGAACTAGCCGGTGGGCAGGTCCACGCCAGCCAGATGCGTGACGTGCGCATCGAGGACTTGCTGCGGCGAGAGGCGGTGCAAATCAACATCCGCGAGATCGCCGAGTACTTGACCACGGCGACCGTGCTGGTGACCGGCGCCGGTGGCTCGATCGGCGCGGAGTTGGCGCGGAAGATCGTGACCTTCCAACCGCGACACCTGGTGCTGCTGGGCCATGGCGAGAATAGCATCCACCGGATCGAGCAGGAGTTGCGCCGCACCCACCCGCGCGTACCGACGACGCCGATCATCGCGGACATCAAGGACGCGACCAAGATCGACGCCGTCATGGCTCGCTTCCGGCCGCAGGTCGTCTTTCATGCCGCAGCCCACAAGCATGTGCCACTGATGGAAACCAACGTCGAGGAGGTCGTCACCAACAACATCCTTGGCACGCGCATTGTGGCCGAAGCGGCCCATCGCTTCGGCGTGCGACGCTTCGTGCTGATTTCCACCGACAAGGCCGTCAATCCGGCCAACGTGCTGGGCGCCAGCAAGCGCATCGCCGAGATGATCGTGCAGGACCTGGCCCGGCGCAGCGCCACGGCGTTCGTCGCGGTGCGCTTCGGCAATGTGCTGGCCAGCCAGGGCAGTGTCGTCCTGACCTTTCAGGACCAGATCGCGGCCGGTGGCCCGGTGACGGTCACGCACCCGGAGATGACACGCTACTTCATGACCATTCCCGAGGCGGCCCAGCTCGTAATCCAGGCCGGCGCGATGGGCGAGGGTGGCGAGATCTTCGTGCTGGACATGGGTGAGCCGGTTCGCATCCTCGACCTGGCCGAGGACATCATCCGGCTCAGTGGCCTGGAGGTCGGGCGTGACATCGATATCAAGATCATCGGGCTGCGCCGGGGCGAGAAGCTGCACGAAGAGGTCTTCAGCGCCGAGGAGGCGCCGGCGGCGACGAGCCATGCCAAAATCCTGATGGCGCGCCCGGCGCCAGTCGATGGGCGCCAACTCAGCGCCGACATTGACACGCTGGCCCGCCTGGCCGCAGTGTTGGATGCGGCCGGTATCCGGGACAAGTTCCGCGAGATGCTGCCAACCTATCGCGAAACTAGCCTCGTGCTGGACGCGCCGGCGGACGAGGCGCTGACGTCTGGGGAGGCGGCCGGCCGTCGCTAGCCGCCGGCCGTCTCGGAGCGGCGTTGCGCACGCGCCAGCTGCCGCAAGGCGAGGAGAGATGGTGGATCAGCAGGCGGTCGGCGACATCGCCGTACCGCGCCGCTCGGACGCTGCGGTCGCCCGGGTCGTCGCGCTGCCGCTGCCGCACGCGGGCCGCGCCTCGGTCAATGCCCTGCTCGTGCTGGGTGAGCCGTTGACGTTGGTCGACACGGGGTTGCTGACTGATGACTCGCTGGCGGCCCTTCGCGGCGGTCTGGCGCTCCATGGCTATCAGGTGGCCAACGTGGAGCAGATCGTGATTACGCACGCGCATCTGGACCACTTCGGCGCGGCGGCGACGCTGGTGCGCGAGAGCGGCGCGCGCGTGGCCGGAGACACCGCGGGCCTGCCGGACATGGCGACCTTTGGCTCGGCCTGGGATGAACAACAGGCGTACCGGCTCAGCCTCTACGCGATGGCCGGCGCGCCGGCGGCGCTGATCGATCATGCCCGCCACTGGGGTGAGCACTACCGCACGCTCGGCGAGCCGATCGTTGCCGATCTGGGGCTGGCCGATGGCGACCGCATTCGCATGGGGGACGCGGACTGGACAGTCGTGAGTGTGCCCGGCCACGCTGCCTCGTCGATCGCTCTGCACGACCCCGCCGGCGGTCTGCTGCTCAGCGGCGACGTGCTGGTTGGCAACGGCGCCGCGAACGTGACGCTCCATCGCGTCGGAGACGGCCACCTGCCGGCCGGCTGGCAACTGGACATCCTGGCATCGCTGCGCCGGCTAGCGGCGCTGGCGCCGTCACGCATCTTCCCCGGTCATGGTCCGACGATCGAGAGCCCGGCCGCGACCATCGCCGAGCGACTGGCGCGGGTCGAGAGCCGGCTGGCGCAGGTGCTGGCCTACCTGGCGGCGCCGCGCACCGCCTACGACGTCAGTGGCTACCTCTACGACGCGCCCGTGGCGACGACCTGGGTCGGGCTGTCGGCGGCACTGGGCTACGTCGATGCTCTTGAGGCGCGCGGCGCGGCTGTGGTCGAGACGCGGCACGGTGTGCGTTTCTACCAGCGTGCCGTTGGCTGACGGTCGCCATCGCGCTGGCCGGTACGGTACGATTCAACCGGCGGCCGTGGTTGTTGCATGGCTGCCAAGGAGAAGCTGACGCATGCGCGCCTTTGCTCTGGACACCCGCTCTGCCACGACTGATGCGATCGTCGGCCTGGTCGCCGCTCAAGATGTGCCTCGCCCGGCTGGTGCGAAGGGCTACGCCTTTCGCAAGGGACAGCACCTCACGGCGGCCGACCTGCCGGTGGTCGTGGCAGTTGGCGGCGTCATGCACGTCGTGCGACCCGAGCCGGGCGACATGGCTGAGGATGAGGCTGGCCGGCGTCTGGTGGCGGCGGTCGCCGGCGATGGCTTGTCCATCACCGGGCCGACGCAGAGCCGCTACAATCTGGTGGCGCGCCATCGCGGCCTGGTGCGCGTCGATTGCGCGTCGCTGGATGCAATCAATGCCATCGATGGCATGGCCGTCTTTACGTTGTACGACCGGCAGCCGGTCGAGGTTGGCCAGGTGGTGGCTGGGGCGAAAGTCGCCCCGCTGGTCATCGAGGAGGCCAGCGTCACCGCTGCAGAGCGGGTGGCGAACGCCAGTCGCGACGGCGTCATCCGCGTGACCGGCTTCGTGCCAGTGCGCATCGCCACCCTGTACCGGGAGAAGTTGGCCCCGGCCGCGCGCCAGCGATTCGAGGCGGCAGTGCGAGGCAAGGCTGCCTGGTTCGGCGCGACACCGACCGAGATCACCCCGGTGTCTGACGATCCGGACGCCATCGCGACGATGCTGCGGCGGTTCGTGGCCGATGGCGCCGGCCTGATCTTCGCCGCCGGCGGCTCGTCGACCGACCCGATCGACGCCACCATCGTCGCGCTGGCGCAGGCCGGGGCGCGCCTCATCCGGCGAGGGGTGCCGGTCCACCCCGGCAGCATGTTCTGGCTGGCTGAGTTGGACGGTGTTCCGATCGTGAGCCTGGCGTCGTGCTCGTTGTTCTCGCAGGCGACGATCGTCGATCTGGTGCTGCCGCGGTTGCTTTCCGGCGAGCGGGTGGACGCCGCCGACCTGGCGGCGCTGGGCCATGGCGGCCTGATGGAGCGGGGCATGGATTGGCGCTTCCCGCCCTACACCCGGGCCGACGAGGCCGCCGCCAGCGACGCCGCTCAGGCGCGGTCGGCCAGCGTCTCGCACAGCAGGCGCAGCGCCGCCGTGTAGGAGCGCCAGCCGAAGCCAGCGACCGAGCCGAGGCAGGCCGCCGCGATCGCCGAGTGATGGCGAAATGACTCGCGTGCATGGATATTCGACATGTGGACTTCAACAACCGGAAAGGGCATGGCCTTGATGCAATCGTGCAGGGCCACGCTGGTGTGGGTCAGGCCGCCAGCGTTGATGAGCGCGCCGGCGGCCGCGTCGATGTGCTGATGGAAGGTATCGATCAGCGCGCCCTCGTGGTTCGACTGCACCACGATCAGATCGGCCCCCAGCGTGGCGGCCGCGGCGCGCAGGCGCGTGTTGATCTCGTCGAGGGTGACGGCGCCGTAGATGCCCGGCTCCCGCCGGCCGAACAGGTTGAGATTTGGACCGTGGAGGACCAGGATACGCATCGCTCGTGGCTCCGTTGCCGTTAGGCCGCTGGCCGGCCCGAGCGCCGGCGCCGGCCATTCTCCCACTGGTCCGGCGTCAGGGCCAGGCGGCGGCACGCGGCGTAGTCAGCCCTGAGGCGGCGCTCGGCACGATGCGTGCGTGCGCGGCCGGGTGCGCCACGGCCATGGATCCGGTGCGTAGCCGGCGCGAGTATCTAGTTCCGGGGCGGATGCATCGACGGAGCGCGTGATGGAGTTGGGACGGCGACCGTTCGCCTGGGGACCACGAGGCGACACTGCATCGCGGCGTGTGTGGCCCGTCCCATGGTTGACCCGACGCGGCATGACGCTGGTGCTGGCGGCGGCCGTCATGCAGGTCGTGTACGCCGGTGTCTTCGTCGCGCGCTACCCGCTGCTGCCGAACTACGCTGTTCCGCTGCGCGATCTGGGCAAGCTCGGCGGCTATGACCCGGCGACCGGCGCGAGCGTCGCGGTGGCGTTCGCCGCGCTTGCCATCGCTCATGTCGTGGCGTGGCGTGCGGCGTCTGGCCTGAGCCAGCGCGCCGTGCCGGCGCTGCTCGGCATCAGCCTGGCGATGCAGACGACGTTGCTGCTCGTCTATCCCATCGTCGCGGCCGATGTCTTCAACTACCTGATCCAGGGGCGTCTGGCGGTGCTGCACGGCCTTAACCCCCTGACGGCAATGCCCAACGATGCAGCCGGCGATCCCTGGCTGGCCTACTCAGCCTATCGAGACATTCAACTGGCCTATGGCCCTGCCTGGGTTGGACCGGTGGCGGTGATCGTGGGCATGGTGGGCGACAACCTGCTGGCGGGACTGCTGGCCATCAAGGGCCTGGCCATGGCCGCGAACGTGGTCAATGGTCTCCTGATCGCCGCCATCGCCCGCCGGCTGCAGCCCGCCGCCGTCGCGCCGGCCGTCGTCGCCTACGCCTGGAGTCCGCTGGTCCTGTTTGAGACGGTCGCCAACGGCCACAATGACGGCATCGTCGTGACCTTTGTGCTGGCGGCAGGCTGGCTGGTCGTGCGCGGCGGCCGTGCCGTGGCGCTGGCGCCGGCGGCGTTGATGGTGGCTGTGCTGGCCAAGTACACACCGCTGGTGCTGCTGCCGGTCGTCGTGATCGGCGCCTGGCTGGCCGGCCGCGCCGGCCATCGGCCGCGGCCGGCGCTGGCGCTGGTCGCCATCGGGCTAGCATTGGCCGGCGTGCTGGCGGTGGTCGCGTTTCTCCCCTACTGGGCCGGGATGGACACCCTGGCCGGCGTGCGGCGGCAGGCCGGTGAGGAGACCACCTCAGCGGCGGCGCTGCTGGCGCACAGCGGCCTGCTGCCGACGCCGCGGGAGGGCTGGCTGACCGGTGCGCGCCTGGTCGCCGGCCTGGCGTTGGCCACGCTCATCGTCGTGCGTCGGCCACGGACACCGGCCGCGACGCCGGCGGCGATGTTCGATATCCTGGTGGGTCAGCTCCTGATCGCGACCTTCTGGTTCCAGCCATGGTATGTCGTGCCGCTGGTGGCGCTGGCAGCCGCCACCACGTGCGCCTGGCGCGTCTGGCTGGCACTCGTCTTTGCCGCCAGCGCGACGGCGTCGTACCTGGTCTACTTCTACCTGTGGACGACGCCCTGGTGGGGTACGCTCAGCGACCTCCAGGTGCAGGCGCTTGCGGCGATGGTGACCTATGGTCCACCGGTGGGTCTGCTCCTGTGGAGCGCCGGGCGGCGCGTCCGGCGTCGGCTCAGTATGGCGGCCCCATCGCAACCATGACTGCGGCCAACTCCTCGCGGTCGCGGTCATCCATGCGGTGCTGGGCTGGCTGGCGCAGATGAGCTGCGGAGAAGACGCCCTGCCGGCGCAGCACCTCTTTGGCTGCCAGCAGCGGGAACGGGCGACGGAAGAACGACAGCGGCGTGAAGTGGTCGAACGCGTGGCGGGCGCCGGCCTGGTCGCCGGCCCGCCAACGATCGTAGGCTAACGCCAGATCGGCGCAACCGATGCTGCCGGGAATCGCGCCGGCCGCGCCGCGGGCCAGGTCATCCAGCAGATAGGAGCCGCCGGACAGCACGGTCACCCGGCCTTCTGTCAGCCGCAGCACCTCACTGATGCGGTGGCCGGACTCGAGCGGCGCCTCTTCCTTGACATACTGCACCAGCGGGATGGCCTCGGCCAGCCGCGCCACTTGCGCCGGCACGACACTGGTCTCGGCGTCCTGGACCATGATCGGCAGGCCGGCGGCGGCGATGGCCCGATAGTGATAGTCGAGTGCGCTGGGCGAAACCGGCCCGTATAATGCCGGTGTGGCAAAGACGGCCCGCGCGCCAATGCGAGCCGCGTGTTCGGCGAGCGCAGCCGCCTCGCCACTGTTCACGGCGCTGACACCGACGACCAGCGGCACCCGGCCAGCGGCGTGCTCGGCGACGAGCGCGGCTAGCCTTCGCCGCTCGTCTGTCGTCAGCTTGAGCGCTTCGCTTGCCCCACCGACAGCCGCCAGCCCGTGTACGCCAGCCTCGATGAGGTAATCGACCAGCCGGCGCACGTCATCTTCGATGATCGCGCCGTCAGCGTCGAATGGCGTGTAGACGATTGGGATGATGCCATGCAACGTTGCCATGAGGACTCCTGGTGTGGTCTGACACTGCCCGGCTCAGCCAGGCTGGGGCATTCTGCCGCACGCGCGTCGCTCTGTCACGCCCTGGGCCGGCGCTCGCGGCGGGCGGTCCTCGGCGCGCTGGCGGGCGGCATCCTGGTGGCGTGTGGCGCGCCGGCTCCGACGGCTACGCCCCTGCCCGCGCCGGCCGCCAAGCCCCGGCCGCGCACGACGATCCTCTGGTCGTACTGGGGCGACCCAAAGGAGATCGAGATCAACCAGCGCATCCGGGAGACGTTCGAGGCCGTCAACCCATCGATCGCCGTCGAGGTGCAGCACGAGCCATGGGCGACTTACTTCACGCGAATGCAGAACGGCTGGGCGCAGCGCCAGGCGCCGGATGTCATGTTCCTCAACAACGTTCCGATCTTTGCCCGCTCTGGCGCCCTGGAGAACCTCGACGCCTGGGCCAAGCGTGACGGCTTTCCAGTGCAGGACTTCTATCCCGCACTGCTGGAGACCTATCGCTACAACGGAAGCCTGTTCGGCTTCCCACGTGACAACGATACGAAGGTTATCTACTACAACAAGCGCCTGCTGGCCGAGGCGAGCGTCGAACTGCCGGCCGATTGGACCTGGGCGCAGTTCCGCCAGGTGGCGCTGGCACTGACGCAGCGGCAGCCGGATGGGTCGGTGCGATCCTGGGGCTTTGCCTACGAGGCGCAGAACTGGTGGCGGTTGTGGGTCTGGCAGAACGAGGGTGACATCCTCGATCATCACAACCAGCCGACGCGAGTGAGGCTGAACGAGCCGGCCGCGATCGAGGCGATTCAGTTCCTGGCGGACCTGACCAACGTCAGTCGCGTCACTCCACCCTACCCCGATCTCAATGCCACCCGGCAACGGGCATTGTTTCGTGAGGGCAGGGTAGCGATGATCCTCGACAACCACAGCATTGTACCAGCGCTGGCTGATGTCGCCGGCCTGGAGTGGGACGTCGCACCGCTGCCGCGCGGCAAGCGTCGGGCGAACCTGGCTGGTGGCGCCGGCTACGTCATGTCGGCGTGGTCGAGCCAGAAAGAGGCAGCCTGGACCTTTCTCCAATTCCTGGCTGGGCCGGAAGGCCAGGGTCTGTTCACCGAAGCCGGCGTAGCCGTGCCAGCGCGCAAATCTGTGCGCACTGAGGATATCTACTTCCGTCGCAAGCCATACAACGTCGAGGTCTTTTTCAGCGAGACGGCGAACGGTGTCGACAACTATTACTTCCCGCGCGCGAACGAGATGAACACGTTTCTTGACGAGGCGCTGGCGCCGGTCTTCCAGGGCAACGACACGGCCGCGGCCGCGGTCCAGAAGGCGCTGCCGCGGCTCAAGGAGTTGATCGGCGGCTAGGTGTGGCGGAGTCGATCATGCGCGGATCATGGGCAGGCATCGTCGGGTATTTCCGGACTCACATCGGGGCGCGCATCCTGGCCGGCTTCGGCTTGATCGCGGTCCTGGCTCTGCTCGTCGGGCTGGTCTCGCTCGCCAATGTCATGACCGTCAACACGCGGCTTGAGACCCTGGCCCAGCGGGATCGGGAGATCGTGACGCAGGTCCTCGGTCTGCAGTTGGCCGTTGAGCAGCAGTGGGCGGCTGTGCGCAGCTACGCGCTGTCAGAGGATGAGCGTGACCTGGCTCCCTTTGAGGCCGCCCGTGATCGCTTCGACAGCGCGCTGGCGGTGCTGGAGCGCACGCTGGACCACCCCGACGCGGCGGCGCACCTGGCCCGCATGCGCGACCTGGACGCCGCCTTCGCCAGTGCGGCGCGCCGGCAGATCATCTTGGTGCAGCAGGGCTGGCGCACCACCTCGCGGGTGGCCACGCTGCCGACCGGCCAGAGCGAGCGCGATGCGTTGCTGGCGGAGATCGACGCCTTCGATCGTTGGCAGAGCATTATCGTGGGCGAGGAGTTGGCGGCGGCGCGCACCACTGCCGTGTTGGCCATGAGTGTGGCGCTCGGTCTCGTAGGATTGGCGGGCGTCATCTCGATCCTGATCGCCACAGTGCTGACCCGGTCGATCACACGTCCGATCCGGTCGCTGGCTGGGATCGCCGCCGCGATGAAAAGCGGTGACCTGGTCGTGCAAGTGCCGACCATGGGCGCCGACGAGATCGGTACCCTGGGCCAGACGATGGCGCAGATGGCCAGCGCGCTGAAGGCCTCACGGGTATCGCTCGAGGCATCGCTCGCCGAGACCGAGGTCCGCAACCGCGAGCTGATCACGCTCAACACGGTTGCCGCGGCCACGTCGTCGCTTATCCGCACCGATCTGCTGGCCAAGGTGCTCGATACGGTGCTGGGCCTCACCGGCGACGAGATGGCCGGCATTCACCTGCGCCAGGCAGACGGTACGATGGTGGGAGGCGCGCAGCGCGGCCTGCCGGAGGGTCTCACGCAGCCAGCGGCGCTGGCGCTGATCATCCGTGACCTGGACGCGGTCATGTTGCGGCCGCGTCTGCCGTGGCTGGCGCTCACGCCGCATGACACCGAGCCGGCCGGCCTGCTGACCCTGCTGCGCGACCACGGCATCACCTCGACGCTGACGGTACCGCTGACGAGCCAGGGCGAGGTCGTTGGCCTGCTGTCGATCGGCAGCACGCGCGGCCGCGAGTTCGAGCCGGGTGAGATCACACTGATGTGCAACATCGGCAGCCAACTCGGCATCGCCATCGAGAACTCGTCGCTGGTGCATCAGCTCGAAGAGCAGGTGACGACACTCTCTATTATCAACGAGATCTCCCATGCTATCTCGGCTGTCCTGAACGTCGAAGACCTGTACACAGTCATATACGAGCAGTGCCGGCGCGTCTTTGGCATTGCCACCTTCACGGTGGCCGACTGGCATGACGAGCGACAGGAACTGGTGCCGGCGCTGGTCGTTGTCGATGGGCGGCGCGAGGATATCAACCCGCGGTGGCCGGCCCAGCCGGCGCTGTCGCTCGTCGTCGCACGGACGCAGCAATCGCTCGTCACCAACGATTACTATGCCATGGTGCAGGAGTACGGGTTCGACTACGTGGTTGCGCCCGATCCGCCAATCCGGCGGTCGTGGCTCGGCGTGCCGATGACTATCGGCGACCGGCTGTTGGGCGTGATCGTCATCGCCACGCCCAATCGCCTCTTCAGTCAGGCCGATCACGATCTGATGGCCGCCATTGCCAACCACGCCGCCGTCGCGGTGGAGAACGCCCGCCTCTACCAGCAGACGCGCGAGTTGGGCGTCATCGAGGAGCGCAACCGCCTGGCGCGCGAGATCCACGACACCATCGCCCAGGGACTGACGGGCATCGTGCTGCAACTGGAGGCGACGAGTACGCTGCTGGACACCCGCCCGGAGCGTGCGCGCCAGCGCCTGACGAAGGTGACCGAACTGGCGCGCAGCACGCTCAGCGAGGCCCGCCGTTCGGTCTGGAACTTGCGCCCGCAGCCGCTGGAGGAGCAGTCGCTGTTCGAGGCGATTGAGACGGAGGCCAGCCGCTTGAGTGACGACGGCCTGATGGTCCAGTGCGAGCTTGTCGGCGAGCCGGAGAAACCCGCGCCCGAGACGGAGAACGCGGTTTACCGCATCGCCCAGGAGGCGCTGCAGAACATCCGCAAGCACGCTCGCGCCACGGAGGTCGACGTCGTCCTGGCATTCGACGAGAACCGACTGATTCTGACGATCGCCGACAACGGGCGCGGCTTTGACGATGCCACCTTGGCGCGGCAACGCACCGATGGCGGTGGCTTCGGGCTGCTGGGCATGCGCGAGCGGGCGCGCCTCATCAATGGCCAACTCGAGGTGCAAAGCACACCTGGCACGGGCACTAGCCTGCTCATCACCGCGCCACTGGTCGCCTACACCCGCATTCCCCCGCCCACCCAGCCGGCATCGCCCACCGCCACGCGGGCGCAGATACCGTAGCGCGTCGCGGCCGGCCTGGTTCTGGGCTGCCAACGCCAGTCGCGGTATACTGTCGGCATGTGTGGACGATTTACTCTGCGTCGACCTGATCAGCTGGCCGAGCGGTTTCAAGCGACGCTCGACCTCGACGGTGCGCTCGTGCCGCGCTACAACGTGGCGCCGACCCAACCGGTGCCGATCGTCGTCCCAGCGCCCGCAGGCCGCGTCATCCACATGGCCCGCTGGGGGCTGATCCCCAGCTGGGCCAAGGACCCGGCCATCGGTAGCCGGATGATCAACGCGCGCGCCGAGACACTGGCCGACAAGCCGAGCTTCCGCGCGGCGCTGCGGTCGCGCCGCTGCCTGGTGCCTGCCGATGGCTTCTACGAGTGGCAGGCCGGTCCGCGCGGTAAGGTGCCGCATCTCATCCAGCAGCGGGATGGCGACCTCGTCGCCTTCGCGGGCCTCTACGAGCACTGGCGCGACCCAGCCGGCGCGATCGTCACCTCCTGTACCATCATCACGACTGAGCCGAATGACCTCCTCCTCCACGGCGGCGTCGGCGGACAGGCAATCCACGATCGCATGCCGGCGATCTTGCGACCTGACCTCGAAGCCGCCTGGCTCGGTCCGGCGCCCGACGCCGGTGACGCCTGGCGGACGCTGCTGCAGCCGTATCCGGCCACGTGGATGGTCGCCTACCCCGTCAGCCAGTTGGTCAATAGTCCGGCCCAGGATCGGCCGGAGGTGACCGAACTGGCGTCGGTGTAGGCGTGGCGGGGGGGAAACACAGCGCGGTCGCGATTGGCGTGCTACGATGGGCATGCGCCGGTCGTGAGGCCGGCGCTGCTGGTGGCCGCCCGGAGTGACGGGCGCCTGGGTCGTGGACCGATGTGAGGAGTGGCCGTGGAGCGTTCGTTGATTATTCTGAAGCCGGACGCCGTGCAGCGCGGTCTGATCGGCGAGATTATCCACCGGCTGGAGCGGCGCGGCCTGCAGTTCGTCGCGCTGAAGATGGTCACCGTTTCGCGCTCGCTGGCCGAGGCGCACTATGCGGTCCATCGGGGGCGGAGCTTCTATGCCGGTCTGATCGAGTACATCGCCTCCGGGCCGGTCGTCGCCGCGGTCATCGAGGGCGACGGCGCCGTGGCTGTCGTGCGGGCTACCGTCGGCGCGACACGCCCAGTCGATTCGCCGCCCGGCAGCATCCGGGGTGATCTGGCTGTCGAGGTGGGCCGCAATCTCATCCATGCGTCGGACTCGGTCGATAACGGCGCGGCTGAGGTGGCGCTCTGGTTCACGCCGGCGGAGCTGAACACGTACGAACTGGCCAACCAGCGCTGGATCCGCGAATAGGGAAGCCAGCGCCTACGGGTGCGCCGGCCCGCTGGCCACGCGACGCGCTCGGGGAGGGGGAGCATGATCGACCCCGGCATCTTCAAGGCCTACGACATCCGCGGCACCGTGCCCGACCAGATGACCGAGGATATCGCCTACCGTGTCGGGCGGGCGCTGGTTGAGTATCTGCGCGTGCCGACGGTCGCCGTCGGACAGGACATGCGCGTGTCGTCGCCGATGCTGGCCGAGGCGCTGATTCGGGGCATCGTCGCCCAGGGGGCGAATGCGATCGACCTTGGGAGGACTTCTAGCGACCAACTCTACTTCGCGGTTGGCAGGTACGGCTTCCCGGCTGGCGTCATGGTCACGGCCTCGCACAACCCGAAGCAGTACAACGGCTTCAAGTTCTGCCGCGAGCAGGCCATTCCCCTGTCCAGCACTGACGGTCTCGATCAGGTTCAGGCGCTGGTGATGCGCGATTCGTTCTCGGCCGCCAGCCCCGGTCAGGTGACGCGGCAGGATACGCTGGCGGCCTACGTCGAGTACGCGCTCACGTTCGTCGACCCGACCCGGCTGCGTCCCTGGAACATCGTCGTCGACGCCGGCAATGGCATGGCTGGTCAGACGCTGCCGGCCGTGTTCGACCAGCTACCCTGCCGCTTGACTCCGCTCTACTTCGAGCTGGACGGCACGTTTCCCAATCACCCAGCCAGCCCAATTGAGCCAGAGAATATGGTCGATCTTCAGCGCGCGGTGCGCGAGACCGGCGCCGACCTGGGCGCCGCCTTCGACGGTGATGCCGACCGCATGTTCGTCGTCGATGAGCATGCGGAGCTGGTCGGCGGCGACATGGTAACGGCGCTGGTGAGCCGCAACCTGCTCGCGAAGAGTCCGGGGAGCACGATCATCTACAACCTGATCTGCTCGCGGACGGTGCCGGAGGTGATCCTGGCCGCTGGCGGCACGCCCCACCGGTCACGCGTGGGCCACTCATTCATCAAGGCCGACATGCGGCGGCTCAATGCCATCTTCGGCGGTGAACACTCTGGCCACTTCTACTTCCGCGACTTCTGGTACGCCGACTCGGGCTTGATCGCGCTGCTGGTGATGCTGGAGTTGCTGTCCGAGGAAGGCAAGCGGCCGGCCGAACTCCTGGCCCCCATCGACTGGCGCTCGCGCAGCGGTGAGATCAACAGTCACGTGACGGACGCCAACGCGAGAATGGAGGCCATCACGGCGCATTTCGCCGATGCCGAGATCGATCACCTCGATGGCATTACCGTCAGCTACCCCGATTGGTGGTGCAATGTGCGGCCGTCCAACACCGAGCCGCTGCTGCGGCTGAACGTCGAAGCCGATTCGGCTGACCTGCTGAAGCGGCGCACGGCCGAGGTCCTGTCCATCATCCGCGCCTGATGGAGACGGTCGATGTGGAAGTGGAAGCACTTCGACTCGCTAGATGGCCTGCTGCAGTTCGTCAATGAGCGGGAACTCGGCCCCGACGACTTCAAGGTGGTCAACTCGCCAGCGCCCCGTCGGACCAATCCGTATGGCGCGCCGATGTATCTCGTCTATCGCGAGCATCCGGTAGGCTGGCGCGACACGGAACTGGCGGCGGCTCTGCCGCTCGAGGCCGAGCAGGAGAGCGCCATCGACGCGGCGGAGCAGATCCTGCACCACGCTGCTGACGAGGGCCGAGGGCCGCGCGGCGTGCGCACGCCGACACCAAAG
Source organism: Chloroflexota bacterium (assembly GCA_020849725.1). The sequence continues at coordinate 41,327 of JADLAZ010000060.1, read as the reverse complement.
GCGTAGTGCCGGCAGCCGGCGCGACCAGGGGGCAAAGCATGCGCGTGCTGGCCGTGGATGTCGGCACCGGCACCCAGGACATCCTCCTCTACGACACAACTCAGCCGATCGAGAACGCCTGCAAGCTGGTCATGCCGGCGCCAACGGTGACTACCGCAGCCGCGATCAGACGGGCGACCGCGCAGCGCCAGCCAGTGGTGTTTGCGGGCGTGATGATGGGCGGGGGGCCGTGCGCCTGGGCCGCCAGCGATCACATCGCCGCCGGCCTGCGCTTCTACGCCACCCCGGCCGCGGCCCGCACCTTCGACGACGATCTAGACGGCGTGCGGCGCATGGGGGTCACGCTGGTGGACGAGGCAGAGGCGGCGCAGCTCCGCGATGTTTGCCGCGTGGTCGCCCGCGACTTGCAGTACGATCTGATCTGGCAGACGCTGCGCGCGTTTGGCGTTGAGGACGAACCGGACGCCGTCTGTGTCGCCGTATTCGACCATGGCAACGCGCCGCCGGGTGTCAGCGACCGAGTGTTCCGGTTCGACTATCTGCGCCAGCATGTGCGCCGCGCCGCCGACCTGACCGGCTTCCTGCATGCTCGCGTGTCCATCCCCGAGCGCTTCACGCGCTTTCAGGCGGTGGCCGACAGCTTTCCCGGCGATCAGCCGCTCTACCTGATGGATACTGCCGCTGCCGCCATCGTCGGCGCCCTCGAAGACCCGGTGGTCGCCGGTAACTCCCAGGTGATCGTCGCCAACATCGGGAACTTCCATTGCCTGTCCTTCCACCTGATCGATGGCGAGGTGGCCGGGCTGTTCGAGCACCACACCGGCGAGTTGACGGTCGATGAATTGGAGCGCTACCTGCGCCAGCTTGCCGATGGGACGATCTCGAACGCCGAAGTCTACGCCGACAGCGGCCACGGGGCGATCGTCGTGCGGCCGACGCCGCAACCAGCGTCGGCGCTGTGCGTGACTGGCCCGCGCCGTGGGCTGCTGGCTGGCTCCGCGCTGCACCCCTACTTCGCGACGCCGCACGGCGACATGATGCTGGCCGGCTGCTTCGGCCTCCTGCGCGCGGCCGCGCCGCATCTCGGCCTCACGCTGAGGGCAGTCTAACGGAATGGCAGCCAGGCCTCTGGGTGATAGCCGCGGCGCTCCCAGTAGCCCAGGTGGATCTTGGGCAGTAGGTCGATGGACACGACCCACTTGATCGACTTGTAGCCGTACATCGGCGGCACGACCAGGCGCAGGGGCGCGCCGTGGCGGGCTGGCAGCCGCTCGCCGCGCAGGTCGGTCGCCAGCAGCACGTCGTCGCGCAGCGCCACATCGAGCGGCAGGCTCTCGCTGTAGACGCCGCCGTGCGAGCGCAAGCCCAGGTGCGTTGCCTCCCGGCTCGGATCGACTCGGTCGAGGAGGGTGCGCACCCGAATGCCGCGCCACTCGAGGCCCTGCACCGCCCAGCCGTCGACGCAATAGAAGTCGTTGAACTGGGTCTCGGCTGGTAGCCCCAGCAGTTCCTCGATGGTGAGATTGAGCGGTCGCCGCACCAGCCCACCGACCGTGAGCCGATAGGCGGCATAGTCCACGCGCTGCTCGCCCTCGACAGAGTTGATTCGCAGATCGGGTAGGAAGCCGGTGAAGCGATAGCGCCAGACGCCGCGATCGTCCAGCGGCGTGCCGCCGTGCGGCGTGACGACCTGGCGGGCGTAGTAGGCTTCCAACTCAGCCTCGGTCAGGTGCACGGCGCGCGGCAGCGTCGCCAGCCGGCCGCCGACAACGGCCACCGTCAGACCGGCCATCCCCAGAAAGGCCCGCCGGCGCGGCATGGTGCGCAGGCCCTCGCCCACGGACATGGTGCCCTCGGTTCGACGCGGTTCGATCGCCCAGCAGCCGGCGCCAATGATACGGCAGCGTTGTGGCGCGTGTTGTGGCGCGCGACCAGTGGCCGATTCGGGCGGTGCGCTGATCGGTGATCGACAAAGACTTGGGCTATAATCGCCAGCAGGAATGGCGGTCGCGGGTGCAGGAAGGGTAAGACGTGATCGGGGCGCTGACGCTCTACCAGACATCCATCGGCAAGAAAGTCATCATGGCGGTGACGGGCATCATTCTCTACTTGTACGTCATCGCCCACATGCTTGGCAACCTCAAAGTCTTCACCGGCGCCAAGCACTTCAACGACTATGCCATCTGGCTGCGCGAAGTCGGCTATCCGCTCCTCGATCACGAGGTCTTGCTCTGGATCATCCGGGTCGTGTTGCTGGCCAGCGTCGTGCTGCACATGGTTGCCGCCTATCAGGTGTCACGGCAGGACCTGGTAGCGCGGCCAGCCGGCTACGCGCGTCGGCGCAACATCGCCTCGACCTACGCCAGCCGCACGATGCGCTGGGGCGGGGTTATCATTGGCCTGTTCCTAGTCTATCACCTCCTGCATCTGACGACGGGCACGCTGTTGGCCGGGCACCGGGGCCATGAGTTTGCCTATTCCAATGTCATGCTCGCCTTCGCCAACCCGCTGGCCACGGTGATCTATCTGATCGCCATGATCGCGCTCGGGCTGCATCTCAACCATGGTATCTGGAGCGTGGCGCAGACACTCGGGCTGCGCACGCGCGAGAACAACGGCGCCTGGCGCGGGCTGGCGACGGTATCGGCCATCGCCATCGCCGGCGGCTTCAGTGTGGTGCCGCTGGCAGTGCTGTTCGGGCTGGTCCGGTAGGCAGGGGGGAAAGCCATGGTGTCCAGTATCGTCGCGCCGGAGGCGCCCGCGCGTGTCACCCCGGCCCAGCCGTGGGTCGAAACCAATCGCCACCTGGACGCTCGCGTGCCGGAAGGGCCGATCGAGCGCAAATGGGAGCAGCACAAGTTCGACATGCGGCTCGTCAATCCGGCCAACAAGCGCCGCTACACGGTGCTTGTCGTCGGCACCGGCCTGGGCGGTGCGGCCGCCGCGGCGACGCTGGCCGAGCTGGGCTATCAGGTCAAAGCCTTCTGCTACCAGGACAGCCCGCGCCGCGCGCACAGCATCGCCGCGCAGGGTGGCATCAACGCCGCCAAGAACTACCGCAACGATGGTGACAGTGTCTTCCGGCTCTTCTACGACACGGTCAAGGGGGGCGATTTCCGCTCCCGCGAGGCGAACGTCTACCGGCTGGCCGAGATCAGCACCAGCATCATCGACCAGTGCGTCGCCCAGGGTGTGCCATTCGCGCGCGAGTATGGCGGCCTGCTCGACACGCGCTCGTTTGGCGGCGCGCTGGTGTCGCGCACCTTCTACGCCCGCGGCCAGACCGGCCAGCAGCTGCTGATCGGCGCCTACCAGGCGCTGTGCCGCCAGATCGACCTCGGCGGCGTGGAGATGCACGCTCGCATGGAGATGCTCGACCTGGTGCTGGTCGATGGAGTGGCGCGTGGCATTGTGACGCGCGATCTGGTGACCGGCGCGATCGAAACCTGGTGCGGCGACGCAGTGGTGCTGGCGACTGGCGGCTACGGCAACGTGTTCTATCTGTCTACCAACGCCAAGGGCTGCAACACCACGGCTATCTGGCGGGCGTACCGGCATGGCGCGGCCTTCGGCAATCCGTGCTACACCCAGATCCACCCGACCTGCATTCCCGTCGCCGGCGAGTACCAGTCCAAGTTGACACTGATGAGCGAGTCGCTGCGTAACGACGGTCGCATCTGGGTGCCGAAGCAGGCTGGCGACTCACGCGCTCCCGATGCCATCCCCGAGAGCGAGCGTGACTACTACCTGGAGCGGAAATATCCGACCTACGGCAACCTCTCCCCGCGCGATATCGCCTCGCGCGCGGCCAAGGAGGTCTGCGACGAGGGGCGCGGCGTCGGTCCCGGCGGCCTCGGTGTCTACCTCGACCTGGCCGACGCAATCAAGCGGCTGGGTGCCGGGGTCATCCGCGAGCGGTACAGCAACCTGCTCGACATGTACAACCGCATTACCGGCGAAGACCCCTATCGCTCGCCGATGCGGATCTACCCGGCAGTGCATTACACCATGGGCGGCTTGTGGGTCGACTACAACTTGATGAGCACTATCCCCGGCCTGTTCGTGATCGGTGAGGCGAACTTCTCCGACCATGGAGCCAACCGACTGGGGGCGAGCGCGCTTATGCAGGGGCTAGCCGACGGCTACTTCATCCTACCGTACACGATCGGCGACTACCTGGCCGGCCGCCGGCCGAGCACGATCGCGGCCGACCACCCGGCGGTGCTGGCGGCGCGCGCCAGCGTCGAGGCGCGCCTGAAGCAGTTCCTGGCGATCGGCGGGCGCCGGAGTGTCGACGACTTCCACCGCGCGCTGGGCAAGCTCATGTGGGAGTACTGCGGCATGGCGCGCAACGATGCTGGACTGCGCTTCGCACTGGAGCAGGTGCGCGTGCTGCGAGAGGAGTACTGGCAGGATGTGCGCGTCACCGGCGTCGGCCAGGACCTGAACCAGGAGCTGGAGAAGGCGGGTCGAGTGGCGGACTTCCTGGAGTTGGGTGAATTGATGATCATCGACGCGCTGCACCGCGCGGAGTCCTGTGGCGGCCACTTCCGCGACGAGTATCAGACCGAGGATGGCGAGGCGCGGCGCAACGATGACCGCTTCGCCTACGTCGCCGCCTGGAACGCGGGCGAGAACGGTGGTCCGCCTCAACTGACGAAGGAGGCACTGACGTTCGAGTACGTCCATCTCGCACAGCGCAACTACAAGTAGGCGTGGCCGAGGCTCGGCCGGGAGTTCGCACCGATGCGTCTGACGCTCAAGATCTGGCGGCAGGAGAGCGCCACCGCCGCCGGCCGGTTCGTGACCTACCAGCACGATCAGGTCAGCGAGCACATGTCCTTTCTGGAGATGTTGGATGTACTCAACCAGCAACTCATCCAGCGTGGTGAGGAGCCGGTGGCGTTCGACCACGATTGCCGCGAGGGCATCTGTGGCACGTGCAGTCTGATGATAGACGGTGTCGCGCATGGCCCAGAGCGGGCGACGACGACCTGCCAGTTGCACATGCGCCATTTCCAGGATGGCGCGACGGTCACGATCGAGCCGTGGCGGGCCAGGGCATTCCCGGTGATCAAAGACCTGGTTGTCGACCGCACCGCCTTCGACCGGATCATTCAGGCCGGTGGTTTCATCTCCGTCAACACCGGCGGCACGCCGGACGCCAACACGCTGCCGGTGCCCAAGGGCCAGGCCGAGCGGGCGATGGATGGCGCCGCTTGCATTGGCTGTGGCGCCTGTGTGGCCGCCTGTCCGAATGCGTCAGCGATGCTCTTCACGGCCGCCAAGGTCGTCCATCTGAGCCAACTGCCGCAAGGTCAGCCGGAGCGACAGGCGCGCGTCGCGCGCATGGTGCGGCGCATGGAGGGTGAGGGTTTCGGCGCCTGCACCAACCATGGCGAGTGCGCAGCAGTCTGCCCGAAAGAGGTTCCGCTGGATATGATCTCCGCGCTGAACCGAGATCTGCTGGCCGCGTCGCTGCGCGGCGCCCGGGTCTAGGCACGCCTTCGCGTGGACGCCGATCATTTGGCCTCCATGGCGACGGCTGCCGGCGCCCGCCCGGCGTGGCGCCTGCTGCGCCACTTCGACCGGCCGGGCGCCTGGCAAATGGCCGTCGACGAGGCGCTGCTGACTGGCTTCGTGCCCGACCGTGACCGGCCGATCCTGCGACTATCGTCGTGGGCGCCGGTGTGCCTGTCGCTCGGCTACGCCCAGCCGAGCGCCGACATCGACCTGGCCGCCTGTGCGCGGTCCGGTATTGATGTTGTGCGCCGGCTGACCGGCGGCCGGGCTGTCCTGCATGACCAGGAGTTGACCTACGCCGTCATCGCCGGTGCGGACGATCCGCTGGTCGGTGGCACGATCGGGGAGACCTACCGGGCGCTTGCGACGGGGCTGCTGGCGGCGGTATGGTCGCTGGGCGTGCCGGCGGAGACGGCAGCGGGCACTCTGGACGGTGATGTGGCGTCGCGGCGCAGTGGCGCCTGCTTCGCCGCCGCCACCCGCCACGAGGTCGTCTGGCAGGGTCGCAAGCTCGTCGGAAGCGCCCAAGTGCGGCGCGGCGCGATCGTGCTGCAGCACGGCAGCCTGCGCCTGGCGCCGGCGCGCACCGGCCTGGAGACGCTGCTGCGGCACGCCGACCCGGCGCGGCTGGCCGATCACCTGGCACGCACGGCTGGCTCGGTGGCGGACGTTGTGGGCCACTCGCTGGCGCCGGCCGCCGCTGCTGAGGCGGTCGGCGCAGCCTTCGCCGCCGCGCTGGGTGTGTACCTGCAACCGGATGGGCTGACCAGTGACGAGACGGCTGGCGCCGACCGGCTGTGGCGCGAGCGCTACACTTCTGCCGCCTGGACGGCGCGGCGCTGACACCGCGGCAGCCGCCGCTAGGGCGATTCCAAAGTCGTTCATCAGGGGAGTGCTGGGATGAGCGCAAGCAAGCGGACGGCCCGCTGGGCGGAGGCTTGGTAATGGCGGACGGCGTCGGCGATGCTGGCCCAGCCCAGCGCCCGCCACAGGCTCAACAGGCCGTTGCGCAGCGCCGCCAGCGCCTGCGGCGTGCTGCCGACCCGCTGCTGCCCGGCATCCTCGCCCAGCGTCACATCCCGTGGATAATGCACCCGGTTCTCAATTGTCCAGTGCCCGCGCCACAATGCCTCCACCTCGGCGGCGGCGGCGGCCTCGACCGGCAGGCTGGTCACGCCATACTGCGTCTCTTCCTGGACCTCACCGGTGGCGAGGATGACCCGTCGGCAGGTCCGCCGCAGCACCTGCCCCACCCCTGGCCAGTCAAGGTAGCCGGTCAGCGCGGCGGTGCGCTCCAGCGTCCGTTCCTCCAACCGACCGTGGCCCTTGCCCGTCGTGGTGGCCGTCTCGGCGGCGTCGCTCGGCCACGGGATCAGCGGCGCGCCGGTGAAGAACCGGTCGAGGTCGGTGAACAGCGTCCGTTGGTTCGCCTTGACCACCATCAGGTAGTGGCCGTGCTGGGCCAGGATCTGGGTGGCCAAGGCGCGCTGGGTCAGCAGCGCATCCATGCTGATGACGACCCCGTCGAGGGCCCGGCCGGCCAGCAATTGGGGGGCGGCCGTGATCTCGTTGCTCTTGTCGGCCACCGCCACCTGGCCGAGCACGACGGCGTCGGCGTGGCGGACCAGGCTGACGAGGTGAAGCCGGGCGCCATGCCGATTGGCGCCGCGCACCGCCTTGCCGTCGAGTGCCCAGCCGGCCCACCGGCGGCAGGTCGGCGGGCGTGCGGCGGGGACGGGCGGGGTCACCGGGAGACCGGCCACAAAGGTGGCGATGCGGTCCTCCAGCGCCCGCACATCCACCGTCTGCACCGCGCGTCGCAGGGTCGAGGCGCTCGGCAGTCGGCCCTGGGGCGGGTCGACGGTGGCGATCAGGTCTTGAGCGTGCTCACCGACCCACTGGCCGATGGCGCGCACGCTGTGCTGGCCAGCCGCCAGCGCGGCGGCGACCAACGTCAGCAGCAGCGGCCAGGGATAGCGTTGGCCACGGGCGTGGCGCGGGTCGGGGACGTCACTGAGGGCAGCCTGCAAGCTGCTATACTGCCGGCAGTCCATTGGCTCCTCCTTTTCGGTCACTGCTGTGGTAGGCATGACCTGGGAGTCTAGCCAATGGACTGCTGCTTTCGCGACTTTGGAATCGCCCTAGCCGCCGCCCGTGGCCCTGGCTGCGGGCGGCGGCCGGTGCTAGGATGGGGTGAGTTCCACGGCTCGCGGCACGGTACGCACTCGCGCCGGCCAACTCGACCGCGGAGACTGGACACCGCATGACCGCACCGACGACGCTCGATACCCAACAGATCATGGCGATCATCCCTCACCGGCCGCCGTTCCTGCTGATCGACCGGATCATCGAGCTGGTGGATGGCGAGCGCGCGGTCGGCGTCAAGCAGGTGACCATCAACGAGCCGTTCTTCGTCGGGCACTTTCCAGCCTATCCGGTCATGCCGGGCGTGCTGATTGTCGAGGCGTTGGCGCAGGTCGGCGCGGTCATGGTGCTGCGGCTGCCAGAGTACCGGGGTAAGATCGCCTTCTTCGCCGGCATCGACGGTGTGCGGTTCAAGCGCCAGGTCGTGCCCGGTGACAGCCTGCGGTTGGAGGTAGAGGTCGGCAAGTTGCGGCGCGGCTTCGGCACCGCGACCGCGACGGCCACGGTCGACGACCAACTCGTCTGCCGCGGCGATCTGATGTTCGCGATGGGCGATGCGACCTCTGCGCCGGCTTAAGCAGCCGCTGCTGACGGCGCTGTGCGCCGTGTTGAGTCTGGCACTGCGCCCGTTGGCGCGCCCACGGCCGTTGCCGGCGTCCGTGGGTCGGGCGCTGCTGATGCGACCGTGCTGTCTGGGCGATGTGCTGTTGACGACGGCCGCTGTGCGGGCGCTGGCGCTCGCCTGGCCGGACGCCCGGCTCGACTACCTTGTCGGGTCGGCGGCGGCGGCGGGCCTGGCTCACAACCCGCGCCTCAGTCGGCTGATCGACGCGCCGGCCGGAGTGGTGGCGTATCTGCGCCTGGCGCAGCAGCTTCGTCGCGACCACTACGATGTTGCGTTCGTCTTCGACCGGGCGCCGCAATGGTCGCTGCTGGCGCTGCTGATCGGGGTTCCAGTGCGTGCTGGTTTCGACAGCCGCTGGCGCGGCCTGGGCCTCACCCACCGGGTGACGCCACACGTCGGCCAGCACGAGTCCGAACTGGCGGCGGGTGTCGTTCGCAGCCTTGGTCTGCCGGTGGCCGATCTCCGCGAGGAGTATCAGCCGTCAGCCGCCGCTCGCGTGTGTGCCGCCGCGCTGCTGGCGCCGCTGCCGCCAGGGCTGCGGGTGATGCTGCATCCGGGCGGCGGCGTCAATTCGGGCATGACGCTGCTGGCCAAGCGCTGGCCGGCGCCGCGCTTCGCCGCACTGATCGACCGCCTGGCCGCGGCCGGCGCAACGCCCATCCTTGTCGGCGCCGCCGCCGACCGGGCCGTGGTTGACGCGGTGCTTGCCGAGCTGCCGTCCAGGATCACCGCCACCGACCTCGCCGGCCGTCTGGACCTCGACGCGCACGCCGCGCTGGCGGCAGCGTGCGACCTGTACATCGGCCACGACAGCGGCCCGACGCACCTGGCCGCCGCTGCCGGCGCTCCAGTCGTCGCCATTTTTGGACCAACCGACCCAGGTGTCTATGCGCCGCCGGGCGACCGCGTGCGCGTCGCCTGGCGGGGTGCGCGCCAGGATCCAGCGCTCGACTTGCGCGACCGGCACGCCGACGAGGCGGCGATCCTAGCCGTCACCGTCGAAGATGTCTGGCTGGCGGCGGTCGAGCTGCTGCCGGGACTGGCTACCAACGTGACCCGGCCGGGAGGGCCATCGTGACGCGCCTGCCGCTCAAGACGCGGCTGCGCCGCCAGATGCTGCGCGCCGCTGGCCGGTTGCCGACGCCGGTCACGCGCCCGTCACCGCCGACGCCATCGCGAGTGTTAGTGATCCGGCCCGACGACCTGGGCGATCTCGTGCTGGCGTCGCCGGCTCTGGCGCGGCTGCGGGCCGGATTGCCGGCCGCGCACCTGGCGCTGGCGGTCGGCCCGTGGGCGCGGGCGATCACGCGGCACCTGCCACCGGTCGATGAGGTCATCGTCATCCCGTTCACCGGGGTGAGCCGGACGACCCGCCACTCACGCCTCGGACCGTACACGCTGCTGTGGCAGACCGCCCGCGCAATGCGCGCCCGGCGCTTCGATGTGGCACTCATCCTGCGCCCGGACCACTGGTGGGGCGCCCTCTTGACGCACCGGGCGGGCATTCCACGCCGAGTCGGATACGCCACGCCGGACGTCGCACCGTTCCTGACCGAGGGGCTGGCGCTGGCGCCGGGCGGCCATGCCGCGCAACGGAACCTCAGCCTGGTTGATCGACTGCTGGGGCGCGCCGGGCCACGCGACCCGGCCGGCGCGCCGCTCGTGTTTCGCCTCGACGCAGCGGATCGGACGCGCGCCGCGACGTTGCTGGCCGACCTGCCGGTGGTCGGCCGGCGCATCGCACTTCACCCGGGCGCGGGTAACTCGATCAAGCAATGGCCGACCGACCGCTGGGCCGCCGTTGCGGCGCGGCTGGCAGCTGATGGGGCAACGCTGATCGTGACCGGTGGGCCGGGCGAGGCCGACCTGACCGCGCCGATCGCCGCCGCCGTTCCGCCTGAGCGGCGGTGCGACCTGGCCGGCAAAACCGACCTGGGCACGCTGGCCGCTGTCTTTGCTTGCTGTGATGTGGTGCTTGGCGTCGACAGTGGCGCGCTGCACATTGCGACGGCGGTCGCGCCGCGCACGCTGCGCCTGTACGGTCCGTCCGACCCGGTCGAGTTCGGTCCCTGGGGTGTGGCGGACCGGCACCGGGCGCTGTGGGCTGGCCGGCAGTGCCCGCTGTGCCACATGCTCGACCGCACCACGACGTGTGAGCCCGATTGCCTGGGCGCGGTGACCGTCGATCTGGTGTGCGCGACCGCGCGTGATCTGTTGTCGGACGACAGCGAGCCACACGCAACCACCGACTAGAATATTCGTTCTATTTCAGTCGAATGGAGCGATCTAAAGGCGATCGGTGGAGGGAGACAGCATGGAGGCGACTAACGAGACGGTGCGGGAATGCGTGGTGATGCAGCTATCGCCGCTGGGTCCGGTGTGGGCGCGGGCGATGTTCGGCGGCTACGGGTTGTACTGCGACAGCCTGTTCTTTGGGCTAATCGCGCACGGGCGGCTCTACTTGAAGGTCGACGACGCCAGCCGGGCGGACTGCATCGCGCAGGGCCTGGAGCCGTTTCGGCCGTCGACTGGCCAGACGATGCGGGGTTATTATGAGGCGCCGGGCGCGGTCATCGGCGACCCGGCGGTGTTGCTGGCTTGGGCGGCGCGGTCGGTCGAGGTGGCGCGCCATGCGGCTGCAACACACCGGCCGGTCGCGGCGCGTAACCGCGAGGCCGACCGGGCGACTGGCTCTGGCGCCGGCCTGACGCGTCAGGCCGGCGTCACGCTCAGGACTCCGTGACCGGCGGGTCCGGCCAGTGCGCGACGTGCTGGGTGAGCAGGGCAGCGAGCATGTCCCGTGCCCACTGCTCGGTCGTCGGGCGCAGCGCGCGCAGCCAGGTCAGCACGGCCTCATCGTCGGCGAGTGGCCCCACGGCCAGCCGCTCGGCCAGCCGCGCCGGCATGGTCGAGTCGTGCGCCGCGTCGATCGTCGCATGGACGCCGCGCAGTTCGCTCTTGGCGATAGCGCGTGGCCCTGGCTCGTCAGCCAGTGTCAAGCCAAGCGACTCGATGACCTCATACGTTGCTCGCCCGCGCAGGCCAGCGCTGCTGAGCCGCTGCGCCAGGCGCATTCGCTCCCGACGCAGGCTGGCCGGCGCCGCCAGGTCGCGCGCCGCGTCGATCGCCCACATCGGCGGGCGCTCGGCCAACCAGGCGTGCAGGCCGGCAACGGCGTCGATCGCTGGCTCAGGGCCGAGCAACGGTAGCAGTGGGCGCAACAGCAGTGTCAACGCGCCGCGAACGGCCACACCCAACTGGTAGTAGTAGGTCGCGGCCGGGAAGCCACCCTGCGCAACGGTCATGCTGTCCAATGCCCGGAGTGCTGGCGCAACCTCTGCGCCCGGCAGGCCGTCGAAGAAGGTGCGGTCGACGGCCAGGAAGCGCACATCCACCTCGCCGACTGCGTTGCGCCGCCGCGCTGACTGACGCAGGAACAGCCGGTTGCTCGGCTCGTCCGGCGCAAGCACGACGCCGGGTAGCAGGCGCGCGCGACCGGAGTCGAGCGCATCGAGGAGGCCCTGGGCCTGGAGATCGGCAGCAGCGTAGGGACCGGCCTGGTCGAGCAGCGTGCCCAGCGCCTGCTGAAAGCGCGGCCCGCCGCGCTCCAGCAGCGCTCGGATCGGGGCCGGATCGATCTGGTCGCGGGTGGCGACATCGAGCGTGAACTTGAAATCACCTGGCTGGATGATGAGGCGACCGAGTCGGTCGCGGCCGGCGAAGAGACAGTCCGGGCTTTTCAGACCGCGCCCTGACGCCTCGGCCAGCAGCCCGTCGTGGTTGTCGAGGCGCTGGACGGCGGCGCACTGGTACACCTCTCCCGACGGAGCGCGCAGCTCCTGGCCGACGAGCGCAGCGAGTTGCCGTCCGCCGACCGCTTCCCAGCGCTCGCCCAGGTACCGGCTGCCATTGCCGAGATCCGCCAGGTCGCGCACGACCCGCGTCAGCACCGCTGTGACGTAGCTGCCGGTCGGGATCGCCACGCCGCGTCCGGGGATGTCTGGGTCGTGTGACGACAGGCTCGTTCTCCTCACACCGGCGACGTCCGGCGGCCGGGGTAGCGTGTCGCGCAGCGGCTAGTCCTCGTAGGTGCGCCGATGCTCGTCCAGGAGGTAGGTCAGGTACATCCGGCCCTCTTCGCAGGCGCGCAGATGGTCGCCGCTGCCAGGCCCTTCGACGACGACGTAGCCATTGAAGTCGTTGGCTAACATGACGGCTACCGCCCACCGATAGTCGATCTCACCCTCATGCAGGGCACGCCGCAGCAGAACCGGCGCGCGGCCTGGCGCCTCCACCCGACGCAGGTTCTTGACGTGCCAGTAGTTCGCGCGCGGCGCCAGCCGCTCGATCTGATCGCGCCAGGTCTCCCCCGGCGGCGGCGCGGTTTGCAGGTTGTTAGCGATGTCAGGGTTGGCGCCGACATTGACGTAATCCACCAGATCGAGCAGGCGCAGCAAGCGGGTGCTGGTGTCGACGATGCTGCCCTGGTGCAGCTCGATCGTCAGGTCAATGCCGGCGTCGGCGGCGGTGTCGGCCAGGCGGCGCAGCGCGTCGGCAGTGATGGCGAATACCTCGTCAGGCATTTCAGCGCCTGTGCCATTCCAAGGTTGCCCGAGCCGGCGCGAAGCGGCCTCGAGCGCCGATGGGTGTGTTGGAAGTCCGATCGACACGATCGAAGCGTCCAGCACCTCAGCCACCTGGATCGCCCGCAGGACGGACGCCTCATTGGCGGCGGCCACTTCCGGCGAGTGCAGGTCACGATGGTGGAGCTTCAGCGTCAGCGCCACGCCGGCGTCGGCGGCTGCGGCGCGCAACTCGACCAGTTCCTGCGGCGACATGTACTCGACGTCGCACCACCGGTCCTCCAACTCGACTGCCTCGAAGCCGGCGCGCCGCATCCAGCGGAAGATGCGGGCGCGGGTTACGGGCGTCGACCGCCCGTACAGGTCGGGATAGAGGTCCAGGCCGCGAGTCGAGCACGCCAGGCGCATTCCCACCACTCCTCGGTTGACGACGCGGCGCCATCGCGCCGGCGACCACCGGCGTCAGAGCGCGAGTATACGGCCTGGCGGCGTGGTGGTCATCTCCGGCGCGCTCGGGCTGACGGTCAGCCCATGACCACGCCGCCGTTGACGGTGATGACCTGGCCGGTGATGAAGCTGGCGGCGTCGCTGGCGAGGTACAGTGCCGCGCCAGCGATGTCGTCCGGCGTGCCCCAGCGCGCCAGTGGGGTCATGCCGACGATGCGCGCGTCGTGGGCCGCGCCGGCGCCGACCTCACCCCAGGCCGTGCGTATCCAGCCCGGCGCGATTACGTTGACGCGCACGGTCGGCGCAAGCTGGCGGGCCAGGCTAGCGCTCATGCCGGCAACGCCGCCTTTGCTGGCGCCGAACAGCACGCCATAGTCGCTCGGGTAGCCGTGCCAGATGTGGTCCCAGGCAACGTTGATGATGCAGCCGCCGCTAGCCGCGTGCATCGCCACACCGGCAGCCCGCGCGCCGTGAAACGTGCCTAGCAGATCGACCGCGAGCAGACGGCGCAGCTTGTCCTCGATCGGCAACTCGCGCGCCGCGCCGGTCAGCACATCCGCGCCGGCGTTGTTCATCCATACGTCCAGGCGGCCCCAGAGGTCGCGCGCGGCCCCGACCAGAAGATCGGCGGTGGCAGCCTCGGCCACATCGCCTGGAACAGCTCGCGCCACACCGCCGGCCGCGGTGATCGTGGCGACCGTCGCCTCGGCTGCTACCGCGTCGTGGGCGTAGTTGATCAGCACGCGCGCGCCAGCGCCGGCCATCGCCCGCGCCACGGCCGCGCCGATGCCCTTGCTGCCGCCGGTGATGACCGCTACCTTCCCGTCCAATGCCATTTGTATTCTCCCGCACTATCTCACCACGACAGAGCATCGGTCGAAAGGAAGAGATCTCGCCGGAGCGCTCCTCCCAGTGTCGGCGCAGGCCTATCCCGATGAGGCGCGTGGCACGGGGAGCGTCTGTCTCAGATGAAGGGCACGGCCGCCGCCAGCGCCGCCGCCGGGTGGTCCAGGTCAACGAGAACTGGCTGAGCCGGCGGCCAGAAGCGCATGTCAGGCAGGCGCTCGTGGAGGCAGGCATCGACGATCAGCGCCGCCAGGTTGATCTGGCGGGATCGGCGCAGCGCCAGCGCGCCCAGCGTCGGCCGCGCCGCGATCTCCAGCAGTACTGGGCCGCGCTCACCCAACACCAGGTCGACCTCGACGTAGCCGCGCAGGCCAGGAATGGCCCGGGCGGCCCGTACCGCCAGGTCGACGGCAGCCTCCACGCCGGGATGGTCCAGCGGCGTGGCGCAGCGCTCGACGATCATCGCCGGTGGCGCGCTGAGTAGCGCACCCCACAGCGCCAGTGGCTGCGCCGCACCACCGGCGACGACCAGGCCGACACCGGCCGCCAGACCCGACACATGCTCCTGCAGCACGATCACGCCGTTGCCGGCGACGGCGTCCACGGCCGCCAACGCCTCGCTCATCTCACTGTCGGCGCGCACCAGCCGGACTCCTCGCCCACCGGCGCCTGTGAGCGGCTTGACCACGACCGGGTAGCCCAGCCGAGCCGTGACACGTTGGAGAAGGTTGAGTCGATCACCGTCGATCGCCCAGCTTCGCGGCGCGGGCAGACCAGCCTCGGCGAGCGCCAGCGCCATACCATGCCGGTCGGAGACCAGCCGGATCGCCGCCGCATCCGGTCCCAGTAGTCGCACGTCGCTCGCCTCGAATGACTCGGCCAGCACCGTCAGGCGATCATGCGTCTCCGGCGCCAGCAGCACGGCCGCTTCGGCCCAGGCGAGATCGCTAGCGTCGCTAGCGGCCGATGGGGGCGCGGCCACGCGCACCTCGTGGGCATTCAGCCGCCCGAAATCGACCGCGAGTGCGGCGACCAGCGCCCGGTGGACATCGACTTGGGCGGCTTCGAGGGCGTCGACCGGTTCGGCCCCGGCCGTGTAGTCGTCGTAGAGAAGGATGCGCATCGCTGGCTCCCGCAGTCCTGTCTGGCCGCTCGTGGGGATGCTACCATGCACTCACGGCCACGCGCGGGACAGATGATCCCGGCGCACGAGATTTGCCGCAGCCAGCCTCGGCATGGTAAGACCGGCGGGTTGATGTATTCGCGTAGAAGGAGCATACCGTGGCCACGACCAAGTTTGGCTGGATCTCGCCGGTGATCGGCCCGCCCGAGAGCGGTCACGTGCCGCTGGTCATGTATCAGCAAGAGCACATCCTACCGACCGCGCTGCGCCACTTCGACTCGGTGTGGGTTTGCGACCACTTCTACGGCTTTCAGCGCCGGACCGATCCGTTTCTCGAAGGTTGGACGACGCTGACCTGGCTGGCGGCCACCTTTCCCAACGTGCTGCTTGGCCATCACGTCCTGGGTCTGGGCTATCGCAATCCGGCGCTGACGGCCAAGATGGCGGCGACACTCCAGGTCCTGAGTGGTGGACGCTTCATCCTCGGCATCGGCGCCGGTTGGCGCGAAGAGGAGTACCACGCCTACGGCTTTGAGTTCCCCCGGCCGGCAGTGCGCATCGCCCAGCTCGAGGAGGCGGTGCAGATCTGCCGGCTGCTGTGGACGGAGACGGCGCCTAGTTTCGCTGGCAAGCACTTCCAGATCGCCAATGCCTATGCGCCACCGCTGCCCGCGCCGCCACCGCCGATCCTGATCGGCGGGTCGGGCGAGCAGTTGATGCTGCCGCTGGTCGGTCGTCGCGCCGACATGTGGAACACCGGCGCTGGCCGGGGACTTGAGGCATTCCAGCGCAAGCGCACCATCGTGTACGAAAATGCAGTCGCAGCGGGACGGCAACCGACCGACATCACGATCACCGTCACACGCGAGGCGCCGCTGCCGACGACCGCCGCCGAGTCGCGGGAGTGGCTCGACTTCATTCGCACCTGGACGGCCGAAGGGGTCGAACACTTCCTGCTCGACTTTGGCCATGTCACATCGACCGGGCCGGTGCAGCGCTTCGTTGACGAGGTCATTCACCCGGTTCGGGCAGGCTGACAGCAACCGCGCCGGTCACGCCAGGGCCACCGGCAGCTGCGGCTCGCCGGTGCGTGGCACCCTGGCCTCGTGCCCCGCTTCAGCCGTCTTCCGTCGCAGGCAGATAGTAGCCCTGGCGCGTGCGCGTTTGTAAATACGTCGGCTGCCCGCGCTGGTCGCCGAGCTTGCGTCGCAACCGGCTGATCTGGAGGTACAGGGCGGCGGCGTCGGTGGCGTGTGGGCCATACATCGCGCCCAGGAGTTGCCGAGGCGTCTGAACCACGCCGGGCCGCCTCGCCAGGAGTTCGAGCAGGCGCTCCTCGGTGGCTGTCAGCGCCAGCGGAATGCCGTCCAGGATGACGGTGTGCGCCAGCGAGTCGACGACCAGGCCGCGATAGCGATAGGGCCGAGGCGATGCCGGTGCGCCGCCCTCAGCCCGCCGATGGAGCGCGCCCACGCGGAGCGCTAGCTCCTCCGGGTCGTACGGCTTCGTCAGCACGTCATCGGCGCCAGCGCGCAGGCACTGGAGGCGTTCGCGGTGGCTGCTGACGACGGTCACGACGATGATCGGCACCAGCGAGTGTGCGCGCACGGCCCGGCAGACCTCCAGACCATGCATGTCCGGCAGCATGAGGTCGAGTACGACCACAGCGGGCCGCTCGACCTCGAGCGCCGCCGCCACACCGTCGCCCCGCCCGACCACCACGACGCGGCACCCCAGTGGCTCCAACGTCAAGAGCGCGAGCCGAACCGCCACCGGGTCATCATCGATCACCAGGATGACCGCCCCGCCCAACTCCGGCGCACCAGGCACGTGGCCACGCACACCGGCCGGTGTCACTGCTGTGCAGGTGTCCGCTGCGCCTGTCACGACTAACGGCTGCCACGTCGGCATGCTGTGCCTCCGCTCTCGCGCGTCAGTCTTGCGGTTGTGTCAATCTGTGTCAAGATGCCCGATGATGCTCACGCATACTAGATGTCAAGATTGACGACATCTTTTGCATGTGTTTGAATGAATCGCTTGCGCGGTGGCACGGCGCTGCCCATCAGCATCTCAAACGTGTCGTTCGCCTGAGCGGCGTCCTCAATCGTCACCTGCAGCAGCGTTCGATTGGCCGGGTCCATGGTCGTTTCCCACAACTCCGACGGGTTCATCTCGCCGAGGCCCTTGTAGCGCTGCACCGCCGGCTCTTTGGCGCCGCCAGCTCGGAGGCGCGCCAGATGCTGATCGCGCTCGTCATCACTGTAGACGTAGACTTTCTCCTTGCCGTGGCTGACGCGATACAGCGGCGGCTGGGCCATGTAGATGTGACCCTGCGTGATCAGGTCGAGCATGTTGCGGAACAGGAAGGTCAGCAGCAGCGTGCGGATGTGCGCACCGTCAACGTCAGCGTCACTCATCAGGATGACGCGGTGGTAGCGCAGCTTGGCCAGATCGAAGCTGTCGCCGATGCCGCAACCGAGCGCGGTGATCAGCGTGCGCACCGTCTCCGACGACAGCATTTTGTCCAGCCGGGCCTTCTCGACATTGAGGATCTTGCCGCGCAGCGGCAGGATCGCCTGGAAGCGCCGGTCCCGGCCCTGCTTGGCACTCCCACCGGCCGAATCTCCCTCTACAATGTACAGCTCACTTCGTGAAGGATCGCGCTCTTGACAGTCGGCCAGTTTGCCAGGCAGCGCGAAACCGTCCAGCACGCCCTTGCGGATGACCAGATCGCGGGCCGAGCGCGCGGCCTCGCGAGCGCGGGCCGCGATCAGCGACTTTTCGAGGACCTTGCGGGCCACAGACGGGTTCTCTTCCAGGAACTGCGCCAACCCGTCGTTGACAGCGGTCTTGACCGCGCCCTCGGCCTCAGCGCTGCCGAGCTTGCTCTTCGTCTGACTCTCGAACTGCGGCTCCTGCAGCTTGACGCTGATGATGGCGGTCAGGCCTTCGCGCACGTCCTCGCCGCTCAGGTTGGCGTCGCGCTCCTTGAGGATGTTGTTGCGCCGGCCGTAGTCGTTCAGCGTGCGCGTCAGCGCGGCGCGGAAACCGGTCAGGTGCGTGCCGCCATCAATGGTAGCGATGTTGTTGGCAAAGGTGTGGATTGACTCGACGAACGAGTCGTTGTACTGCAGCGCGATCTCGACCTCGACCGTATCAACTTGCTTGTGGAGGTAGATTGGGCGCTCGTGCAGCACGGCGCGATGCTTGTTCAAGTGCCGCACAAACGACGTGATGCCGCCCTCGAAGTAAAACGACACTTCCTTGTCGGTTCGGCGGTCGCGGAAGCGGATGCGCAGGCCGCGGGTCAGATAAGCGATCTCGCGGAAGCGCATCGCCAGCGTCTCGAACGAGTAGTCAATCGCGTCGAAGATGGAGTTGTCGGCCAGGAATGTCACCGTCGTGCCGGTGCCTTCGGCTGGCCCGATCGGTTCGACCTTCGCGACCGGCTTGCCGCGACGGTAGTCCTGGCGGTAGAGCTTGCCATCGCGCCGCACCTCTGCCCGCAGCCACGACGACAGCGCGTTGGTGGCCGAGATGCCAACGCCGTGCAGGCCGCCGGTCACCTTGTAGCCACCGCCCCCGAACTTGCCGCCGGCATGCAGCGTCGTCATCACGACCTCGAGTGCCGACTTGCGCTCCTTGGGCATGATGTCGACCGGAATGCCGCGACCCTGGTCGGCGACCGAGATGGACCCATCGGCCTCGATGGCGATGTCGATGAAGCTGCCGTAACCCTGCAGCGCCTCGTCCACGGCGTTATCGACGGCCTCGTAGACGAGATGATGCAGGCCGCGCTGGTCGGTGCTGCCGATGTACATGCCGGGCCGGCGGCGAACCGCCTCCAGGCCCTCCAGCACCTGAATCGAGCGGGCATCATAGGTGGGCGCGGGGGTCGAGGTGCTCACGCAGGTCTCTCCAAGAGCGAGGCCGCGTCGGCGGCGGGGCCATAATTGCCGCGGCGGTGGGACATCGAGCTACCGATCAGCGAGGGGCGCCGGGTCCGACGCGGTTGAGCGCGGCGGCACGCCGTTGTTGCTGCCAGCGCGCGAGACGGTCGCGGTAGAACAGAAGGCTAGCCGCGGCCAGGCCGGTCGTGATGTAGGCGTTGGCCGCGATGACGACGGGTACACCCAGCGGCACGCGTCCGATCCAGAGGAACACCTGCGACAGCCCGGCGACGATAACGACGGTCAGCAGCATCAGGCCGAGTGCCGACCAGACGTTGCGCCGCACCACGTTAACGCTGTACCACATCGCCCGGACCGGGCCGACCTCACTGAGGGCGATGGCGTCGACACTGAAGAACAAGAGCACGATCAGCCAGATGGCGACCACCTGCAGCAGCGCCGATACCAGCAGCAGCGCGGGAATGCCGGCCAGGGTCAGCACCGTCGCGACCACCGACAACGGCACGATGACGGCCAGGCTTCCGGCGATTAGGAGCGCGTACAATGCCACCTGCCGCAGCCAGGTGCGGGCGACCGGCACCGCGACGTCGCGGTACCCCGGCTGCCCATCGCGCACGACTCGCGCGATGGGCACCAGGTAGATCGACGCGATCACCAGGCCGGTGAGCACGAGCAACAAGGCGAGGCCGATGGCGGCGAATGGCTCGGTCACCAGCATGACGGGGCGGGGCGTGCCGAAAGCCGTCTGAGTGGGATTGAGCAGGCGAACCATGCTCGGCGCCTGGATCGCCAGCAGCGCGAACAGGTCCGTCTGACCGGCTGCCTGGCGCACGATCGTCAGCACATCCTGGTTCGACTCGCCCTGGGTGGCCAGCAGATCAGCCAGGTTGAGCATGAGCTGCTCGATCGACAGGCGTGGGCCGAACCAGAAGAACAGGTCGAGGAGAATCGGTGGCGCCATCAGCGCCGGCCAGCGATTGACCAGGCCAAAGGCTGACGACAGCGTGTCAATGATGCTGGTGCGCTGCTCCCTCTCCATTGCCAGTTAGTGTACCGAATCGTGCCGATCTTCGCCACTTTTGGCCCATGATTGGACGCTCACACCGGCGGGAGAAGACACCCGACCCGGCGGCAACTATCAGCCCCAACCCAGCTCTGTCAGACGGGCGTCGGAGATGCCAAAATGGTGGGCGACCTCATGAATGACGGTCACGCGGACCTGGGCGACGAGATCGTCATAGCTGTGGTGCCAGTCTTCCAGCGGCCCCTGGTAGATGATGATCTTGTCTGGTAGCACCATGTTGTAGCCGCTGGTGCGCTGGGTGAGCGGAATGCCGGTGTACAGACCGAACAGCGTCTGGTCCGGCCCGACGCCTGCCCGCGTCAGCTCGTCGTCGGTCGGCCAGTCCTCGACAACGATGTCGATATTGTCGAGCATGGCCTGCAAGTCTGACGGCAGCGAGTCGAGTGCTTCGCGCACCAGGGCCTCAAACCGGCGGCGACGCATGACGTCCCTCCACGCATGGCCGGCGCGGTCCAGTGGTGGAGCGGCGCCGCCGGGCAGTATACGACGCCGTGCTATACTCGGCGCAGGCGCGGCAGCGCGCTGGGGAGGGACTGTGCAGGAGGGGCCGCCGGCGCGCGCGGACAGGCCGCCGTCGGTGCGGTTGGAGGAGACGAGCGCAGCGCCCGATGCCGCCCTGGAAGTCGTGGCGGCCGACCCGGCCGCGCCAGCGCCAGCGCGCGAGCTGATCCGTCTGCCGGTGCGCCAAAACGAGCGCCTCGGGCAGATCATTGGCCGGGTGAACGCCGACGTCGAACTCTTGACGCTGTGGCGCTGCGCCAACATCAACGCCGTCGATCGCTCGGGCATGAGCGACCATGGCCGGGTCCACATTCAGGTCGTGTCGAATATCGCGCTCAAGCTGGCGCGGTTGCTGTTCGCCCGCGGCGTCCAGCCCAGCATCGTGCGCGACTACGGCCTGACGGCGCTTGATGCCGAGATCGTGGTCGTTTTGGCGGCGCTGCTGCACGACATCGGCATCGCCATTCACCGCGACGAACACGAGCATTTTAGCCTCATCCTCGCGCCGCCAAAGATCAAGGCCCTGCTGGCTGGCCTGTACCCGGCCGAGCAGCAGACGATCATGCTGGCCGAGACGCTGCACGCGATCATCAGTCACCGCAAGGGTGGCCGGCCACTGACCGTCGAGGCCGGCATCGTCAAGGTCGCCGACGCGCTGGACATGACCAAAGGCCGGTCGCGCATCCCATTTGAGGCGGGCCAGGTCAACATCCACTCGCTGTCGGCGGCGGCCATTGAGCAGGTGCGCATAGGGCGCGGCGAGGCCAAGCCGGTCCTCATCGAGATTCGCATGAACAACTCAGCTGGCGTCTTCCAGGTCGACGAGTTGCTGCGCGGCAAGCTGGTGGCGTCGGGGTTGGGCCAGTACATCGAGGTTGTCGCGCGCGTCGAGGCTGAGACTGAGCAGCGGTTGGTGCCCGAGGTGCGCCTGTAGGCGGGCCTGGCCGGCTAGCTGCCGCGCCCCGTCAGGAGCAGGCCGAGACTGACGGCCAGCACACTGCCGGTGAGCGCGGCGACCAGGTTGACGTGGTCGTTGTCGAGCCAGCGCCAGCCCCGCAGCGGGGCGGTTCGCGCGCCGCAGCGATGGACCGATGCCTCGCTCTCCAGCGCGCAGGCTGGGCACCAGCGCACGCCCTGCACCGTCGCACCGAGGATGCTGTCGACCAGACTGCCGCCGACGCCGGCCACCGCGCCGACCAGTGGCAGCCAGGGCACGGTGGCCGCCGGCGTGGTCACGCCGCCGAGGGCCGCCGCAACCGGCGCGAGCGCCCAGCCGACGACGCCGATCGTCAGGCCGCCAGCGACACTGGCCAGCAGGCCGAGCGGGGTGACACCGCCGTTGCTGCCTGCCGGCACGATGCGCCCGGTCGTCACCAGTCGCGGCGGTGTGGTGCTGTGGGCGCCGATCTCGCTGGCCCAGGTATCGGCGGTCACGGCCGCGAGCGCACCGAGTGCGGCCACGGCCATCCATGATGCCGGCCAGGCAATCGCCAGTGCAGCCAGCAGGGCGACCACGCCACCGTTGGCCAGCACCTGTCCGAGGTCGCGGGTAGCGCCCTTCGCTGGCGCGATAGCCGGCGCGCGGTCGCGACGCTGCCGCGACAGGAGGCTGGACAGCATGAAGAAGACAAGCAGCAGGATGCCCCAGGTCAGGCCGCCGCCGACGACGACAAGCGTTCCGACACCGACCGCGCCGGCGGCGCCGCTGGCGCTGAGCCAATGCCGCCGCCAGGCCAGGACGGCGACGCCGCCGCTCGCTACCAGGCCAATCACCAGACGCCCGATCAGGTCCATGCGCCCGCATTCTCACCTTCACCAGGCGGCGGTCGGCTAGCGGCCGGTGGCGCCGCGCTGCTGGGCATCATCGGGCGAGGCGCCGGCTTCACCCAGGTAGGCGGTGCGGATTTCCGGGTCGGCCAGCAACTCGGCCGCGCTGCCGGCCATGACGATCCGCCCGTTCTGCAAGACGTAGCCGCGGTCGGCGATCTGCAGCGCCAGGTTGGCGTTCTGCTCGACCATGAAAATCGTCACGCCCTGGCGATTGATGGTGGCGATCAACTCGAGCACGCGGTCGACGAACAGCGGCGACAAGCCCATCGTCGGCTCGTCCATGCAGATCAGCGTTGGCCGCAGCATCAGCGCCCGCGCCATCGCCAGCATCTGCTGCTCGCCGCCAGATAGCGTGCCGCCGAGCTGGCCGAGCCGCTCCCGCAGCCGGGGGACGATCGTCAGCACCCGCTCGACGTCCTGGCGCACGGCTGCTCGGTCGGTGCGCACGTACGCGCCCATCAGTAGATTCTCGCGTACCGTCATCTCTGGGAAGATGCGGCGCGCCTCCGGCACCGAGCCGATGCCGCGTCGGATGCGCGCCGGCGTGGACAGGCCGTCGATGGCCTGGCCCTGAAAGCGCACCTGGCCGGTGCGGGGCTTGACCAGGCCCAGGATGGTCTTCATGGTCGTACTCTTGCCGGAGGCATTGCCGCCCAGCAAGCAGACCATTTCCCCCTCTCGCACGTCCACGGACAGGCCGAACAGCGCCTGGATCGAGCCGTAGAAGACGTCGACGGCGTCGAGTTGGAGCAGCGGCGGCGCATCAGCCATCGGCCACCTCGGTCGCCGAGGTCGGCGTCTGGGTCTGGGTGGTCCGCCGGCCAAGGTAGGCCTCAATTACCGCCTCGTCGTGCCGAACCTCCAGCGGCGTGCCCTCAGCGATCTTCTTGCCGTAGTCCATGACCGCCACACGATCGGAGACGCGCATCACCAGATCGAGCTTGTGCTCGATCAGCAGGATGGTGCTGCCCATGTCGCGAAACTGCAGGATCAAGTTCATGACTTCGTTCGTCTCGGCCGGGTTCATGCCGGCGGTCGGCTCATCCAGCAGCAGCAACTCCGGCTTGAGCATTAGCGCGCGCGCCATCTCGGTGCGGCGGCGATTGGCATAGGAGAGGCTGAAGGCGCGGTCGTTGCGCCGGGGGGTGAGGCGCTGGCCGAAGATCGCCAGGGTTGCCATCGCCTCCTCCCGCAGGGCGGCCTCCTCAGCGCGCACGCCGCGCGGCCGAACCAGCGCCAGCACCGTCTCCGCCACCAGCGCCAGCACGTTGAGGCCCGGGATCGTCCGTCGCTCGGCTGGCACCAGGCTGGCGCCGCGCACCTGGCGCAGGCGGGTCTGGCCTCCAATGAGGGCGTTGTCGAGGACGGACATGTTGGCGAAGACGCGCGTCTGCTGGAAGCTGCGGGCAATGCCGGCCTGGGCGATGCGATCTGGCGACAGACCGGTCACGTCGCGACCGTCGAGAGCCACCGAGCCGGCATTCGGCCGCTCCAGCCCGGTGATCAAGTTAAAGAGCGTCGTCTTGCCCGCGCCGTTCGGACCGATAACGGAGACGATCTCACCCGGCCAGACGACAAGATCCAGCCCGTCGACCGCGCGCACACCGCCGAAGTGTCGCGCGAGTTGGCGCACCTCCAGGCGGGGAGTGGCGATAGTGGTCGTGGTTTCGGCGCGCGGTGGAGTCGCCATCGGTCTGGCTCCAGAGCGGCGAGCCGACCCGGGCGACTGGCCGGCGAGTAAGGAGATTAGCTGCTGCCCAGCAAGCCCTGGGGCCGGAAGCGGATCAGCAGCAACAGCAGAATACCGTAAAACAGGAGGCGGAAGTCAGCCAGCGACCGGCCCAGCAGGCTGACGTCGCGCAGCGCCTCGGGCAGGATGATCAGCACCAGCGCGCCGATGATACTGCCGGCTATGTTGCCCATGCCGCCCAGAACGACCATCGTCAGCACCAGGATCGACTCGGCGGTGACAAAACTGCTGGGGAAGATACTGGTTGTCAGCGTCGCGAACAGCCCGCCAGCAACTGCTGCCAGCACGGCGGCAATGCCGAACGCCAGGTTCTTGTAGTGGGCTGGGCGCA
The DNA here is from genome assembly GCA_020849725.1 of Chloroflexota bacterium. The sequence goes on along the minus strand of JADLAZ010000060.1, from coordinate 16,628 downwards.
CACCGTAGGCGGCGGCGGCGACCTCGTCCTCGCGAATTGCGCGGAAGCTGCGGCCGAGGTGGGAGCGCGCCAGCGCCACAGCGACGACGGTCGTCAGCGTGAGCGCCGCCAGCGACAGCCAATAGTAGTCGCGTGGCCCCTGCAGCGTGTAACCAAACACCTCGACACCGGGGATGCCACGCACGCCCAGCGGGCCACGCGTCAGCTCCAGGTTGAGGATGAGCAGGTTGACGATCTCGCCCAGGCTGAGTGTGGCGATGGCGACATAGTGGCCTGACAGACTGAGCGCAGGCGCGGCCAGGGCGATACCGATGGCGACGGTGATGACGGCGGCGGCTGGAAGGGCCACCCAGAATGGCAGGTCTTGATTGACCATCAGCAGCGCGACGGCGTAGGCGCCGATGCCGTAGAAGGCGGCGTGGCCGAGTGAGATCTGGCCAGCGAAGCCGGCGACCAGGTTCAGGCTGACCGCCAGGATGGCGAAAATGAAGCCCGTCGCCAGCACGCGCAGGATGTAGGTGTTGGACACCGCCAGCGGCAGCAGCACCGCGCCGGCCAGCACCGCCGCCACCAGCCAGCGCGGCAGGCGCACCGGCGCACTGGTCGAGAAGAAGGCCGCGGTGGCGGTGCTGCCCTGAAACACGGTCGCCCGCCCGAACAGCCCGCCCGGGCGCACTAGCAGCACGATGATCAGCAGCAGGAACGAGAACAGGTTGCGATAGTCGGTCGAGAACGTGTGACTGCCGACCGCCTCCACCACCCCCAGGATCAACCCGCCGACGATGGCGCCGGGCAGGTGGCCGAGACCACCGACGATGGCGGCAGCGAACCCCTTCAAGCCGAACTGAAAGCCCATCGCCGGCGAGATGCTGGCGAAATACTGGCCGATCAGGATGCCGGCGACCCCGCCGAGCGCCGAGCCGATGCCGAAGGTCACCGTGTTGACCAGGTTGACGTCGACGCCCATCTGGGCGGCGGCGACACGGTCCTGGGCGGTGGCGCGGATGGCCCAGCCAAACCGGTGGAAGCGCAGGAACAAGTACAGCGTGGTGGCGCAGGCGATGCCGACAGCGGCGACGATCACGTCCAGGCTGGTGATCGTGATGCCGCCGAGTGGAATGGTGAAATAAGGCAGCAGGGACGGGAAAAGCTGGGTCTCGGGCTGGAAGATCAGCTCCGCACTGCGATCGAGGATGATCGCGATGGCAATTGTGCTGAGCAAGCCGGCGATCGGCGGCGCGCTGGCCAGGGGGCGCAGCGCGTAGCGCTCGATCACGATGCCGAGCAGCCCCGTCGCCAGCATGACGACCGGCAGCAGCGCCAGAAACGGCCAGCCCAGGAAGACCGCTAGCACCCAGCCGACATAGGCGCCGATCATGAAAACCGAGCCGTGGGCGAAGTTGATCAGATTGGCGACGCCGAAGATCAGCGTGAAGCCGAGGGCGATCAGGGCATAGATGTTACCGATGGCCAGACCATTGATGACCTGGTCAATCCACAGCATGCGCGCCTCGGGAGCGGGAGCGCCAACCGGCGCCCCGGCGGTTGACCGTGATGGTCACGCGCGCCGGGGAGGCCGTGGCGAGCCATCGGACCGTCACGGGGTCTTGAAGTAGACGAACTCGTTGTTCTTGACCTGGATCCAGGTGAAGTCCTTGGCCACGCGGCGGTCGGCGTCGAACGTAATGACACCGGTCGTGCCGACGAAACCCTTCGTCGCCGCCAGCGCGTCGCGGATGCTCTTGCGGGTCAGATCGCTGCGCTTGAGTGCATCGAACATGACCAGCGCCGAGTCGTAGGCGTGCGCGGCGAAGTTGTCGGCCTCGACGTTGAAGCGCTCCTTGTACTTGCGCGCGAACTCGAGCGCCAGCTTGTTGCCTTCGCTAGGAAAGAATGTCGTTGGCAGCAACATGCCATCGGCAGCACCCTGTGCCAGGGTCAGGAATTGGATATTGTAGAGTGAGCCACTGGAGACGATCGGAATGTCCATGCCGAGTTGCTTGGCCTGCTGCGCCATGACGGCGGCATCAGTGTAAAAGAGGGCGATGTAGATGACGTCGGGCTTCAGGTCCTTGATCTTGGTCAGGACCGGCTTGAAGTCCTTGGTGTCGTCCGCTAGCCCCTCGGACAAGACGACGGTGCCGCCCAGATCTTTGAACGCCTTCTCATACTGGTCCTTGGCCGCTACGCCCCAGTCGTCTTTGCGCCACAGGACAGCGACCTTTTTCTTGCCGAGGGTGTTGAAGGTGAACTTCGCGTTGAACGGGCCTTCGAGCGCCTGCGGGTTCGACAGCGAGAAGACGAAGTCCATTGGCTTGCCGTCGTCCTTGCCGCCCTCGCGGGTGAACTGCGGGTGCGAGCAGGTCGGGCAGAGCTGAGGGATGCCAGCCTTCTGGAAGATCGGCGCGGCGCTGAGGCTGGCGGCGCTGGAGAAGCCGCCGATGACGGCCAGCATATTGGCATCGGAGGCGAAACGCTCGCCGATGTTGGCGGCCTCCTTGTTGTCGTTGCGGTCGTCGGCTTCGACGATCTTGACCGGCCGGCCACCAATGCCGCCGGCCTTGTTGAGATCGTCGGTGGCGAGGCTGACCGCCTGGCTGAAGTTCTTGCCGTACTGAGCGCTATTGCCACTCATCGGGCCGAATAGGCCGATGACGATCTCCTTGCCGGCGGCTGGGGCTGCTGCTGGCGCGGTCGTTGCCGCCGGCTTCGCGGCCGGCGCCGTGGTGGCGACGGGGGCAGCCGTGGTCGGAGCAGCAGCCGGTGCAGTGGTGGCTGCCGGCTTGGCCGGCTCGACCGGCTTGACGGTCGGCGTTGGCGCCTGGGCGCACGCGGCTAGCACGAACATGAGCAAGGTACCGACGCTGAGCAGTCGCAGCGATCGCAGAAGCGCCATCAGCGAACCTCCCTGAGCCGATCCCGGCTCACATGGGGCAACGCGCGCCGCGCTGCCGGCCCAGTCTACCATTCCAGTGTAACTAAATCAAGTTAGTCAGATTTACGCCTGCGCGGGTGTGGCGCGCGCCGATGGCATTGCTGATTGGCTGGTCACTGTGCGCGAGCCGTGGTCAGTTTATCAAGGAGCGATAGGACACACCAGATGCCTGTGCTGCGGCGACGCGGCTAGGCCATAGTCACTCAGTCATCCGCGCCGCCGTTTTGTCAGCATGGCTCGCGGGATCGGAATGGTGTCAGGCGCAGATGGGTTCGTCACCCTCCCAGCGATTGAACTTGCCCTGCGGTGGATTGGCGGTCAGGTTGGACCGCGCCGCTAGCCACAGGTCGCGCCAGACGGCCGGGTCGTGAACCTCGCTCGTTGGGTTGGCGCGGCTGCGGGCGACCCAGGCCGGGAACCACGGTCGCCCAGTTGGCTGGCCGATCGGCTGGTAGCGCAGGTCAAAGCTCCAGCGGATGCCGTCGCTGACGTTGGTCAGTGCGGCATGCATCACCTGGCGGTGGATGAACAGCGCGCTGCCGCGCCGCATCGGAATCGGCATGAAGTTGGTGCCGCGAATCTCCTCCGGGATCTCCAGGCCGATCTGACGCACGCCATCGCCGGGACAATGCGTCACCAACCCCTGCTGGTGGCTGCGCGGCACGACGCACAGGCAGCCGTTCTCGATCGTCGCGTCGGTCACCGGAAGCCAGACCGTCAGCATCTCCGTCTCGTCGATCTCCGGCAGGGCTACACCCTGGTCCTGATGCCAGCCGGTGCCACCGGCCAACGACCGCTTGAGCGACTCCGGCAGCAGCCGCTCCGGCGGCTTGATGCGGACGTGCTGGATCGGGTTCGACAGAATCTCCGAACCGACGATCTGCTCGACGGCGTCGAGCAGGCGCGGGTTGGCCAGCAACCGGAAGGTCGCCGGCCCGAGGTGAATCGGCGTGTCGGCGGTCACGCCGCTGAAGGGCAGCGAGATGTCGAACGGCTGGTAGCCGGCCGCGCCGACCTCTTGCAGGACGTGGCCCCAGCGCTGCGGGAAGGGTAGGTCGGCGTAGTCGGTTGACAGCGTGCCCTCGGCCCGCCATTGCGCCACCAGGTGCTCCAGCAGGTCCATGTACTCGGCCATGACCGGGTCCAGGTCGCTGACCGGGTCCAGCACATCCTCGATGACGACGTAACCCTCGGTGTTGAAGCGGTCAATATCCACCTGCACCGGCGATGCGATTGACATGTCACCCTCCTTCACCTGCTTCGTTATGTGGGGCAGTGGCGCCGCCACTATACACCCTGTTCACCGTGCCGGACAAGCCTGTGACCGGCGCTGGTCAGGCCGGGCTTCAGGGGCAGCGGTCTTTGTTCGATACGAGTAATGGGCCTGGTTCCTGATTGACCCAGTGACGGGATTGACGCGGAAGGACAGCCGGCGCGATGGCGATCCTCGTCGACCGACGCGATGACGGCACGTTGGCTGTCTACTACGACGGCGACCTGCAGTTCGACAGCCGCGATGAGGCCGTCTACCACACCGCTTTGACCCGGCCGGCGCTGACCGTGGCCGCGGCGCGCGGCGGCGCGCGTCTGACGGTGCTGGTGCTGGGTGGCGGCGACGGGCTGGCCGCGCGCGACCTGCTGGTGTCGCCGCTGGTTGAGGGTCTCACACTGGTCGACCTGGACCCGGCCATGCTGGCGCTGGCACGCGGCACGCTGGCGGCGCTCAACCGCGGCAGCTTGCTCGACTCGCGCGTGACCGTTGCCATTGACGACGCCTGGCGCGCGGTCGAGACGGCTGGCGCTGCTGGGCACATGTTCGACGTGATCGTCGTTGACCTGACGGTGCCGCGCGACCTGGCCGGGGCGCGCTTTCACACCATCGACTGGTACCGGGGCCTTGGCCGACTGCTCGGGCCGCGCGGGCTGGTGGCGGTCAACGCCGCGTCGCCGTGTGGCCGGCCGGACGCCTACTGGTCGATCGTCAACGCGATGCGTGCCGCCGGGTTGCCACCGGTCCCGTACCGGGTCAAGATCCCGTCGTTCGCCGCCCGTGGCTATGGTGATGACTGGGGCTTCGTGCTTGGCTCGCAGGCGCCGGTCACGGCCAGCGAGCTGGTCGGTCTCGACCATGGCGGCGCGAGTGGGTGGTCGTTGCCGGGGTGGCGCGCGGCCTTCCAGTTTCCAGCTGCCTCGGCCGACCGGCAAGCGACAGCCCGGCCAACTCGACTCGGCGGCCACATGCTGCTGCACTACCTGATCAACAGCGCGCCGATCGCAGACGCGACTGGCGCGGAGTGGGACGGACTGACGGCCGCGCTGCCGCCATTGCCACCGGCCGACGACGGCCGCTCGCCACTGACCCCGGACCTGGCGGCGGCGCTGGCGATGCCGGTCGGCCACCGGTTGGCCGAGGCCGCGCTGTTCGACCGGGTGATGGCGCTGATGCCGGCGCTGCATCCAGACCAGACGCGCGTCATGATCGCCACATTCTTGGCCGCGCCGGCTCGCTTTCTCGCCGGGCTGGACATGGCCGGGCTGGTCGACCGGCTGCTGCGGCGAGCTGGCACTCTACCGGGCCGGCTAGTGGCCGAGTTGCGCGCACTGCGCCGCTTGCTCGCCCGCGTGTCGCTCGACCCGGAGCGGTTGCTTGGGCTGGGGCTGCGGCTGGTGACGGTCGTTACGCTGGTCGTAATCCTGGCCAACCTGGCCTTTCCCGATGCCGTGTACGGCAAAGGTGGCGACCCAGGCTCGTCGAGTGCCACGCGCGGAGCCACGACGGGCCTGGCTGCTACCAGCCGCAGCGTCTACGACCCCCGCGCTAGTGAGTCGGTGCTGGCCGCCGGCAGCGGCTTCCGCAGCACGAGTGGGGGGCGCGTCGCAGTTGACGAGGGCGGCACAGCCTTTCCGGCTCGGCACTACCGCGGCCTGCGCAGCAGCAGCCACTACCGCTCCCATGCGTCCACGGGCGCGACGCCGGTTGCCGCGCCCGTGGCGCCGCCAGTCGAGGAGGACGAGTCCGATGGCGTCTACCGGCTGACGCCCGACACCGACATCCTGCCGGACGGCCGGGTCGTCACGGCGCTGACCGACGACGCCTACGTCGTGCTGGGGCCGCAGTCGTCGCTGGTCGTCGATCAGCGCACGGGTCAGCCGCTGCTGACGCTGGACCGCGAGCCGACGCAGGTCTGGCGCGCCGTCAAGGAGATCGAGCGCCAGCGCGACGGGCTGAAGGTATCGGCCGAGGCCAAACGGGCCTGGCTGGACTGGCTGGGCTGGCTGGCGTTCGTGCCCGACCAGGCCGACGACGAGCGTGAGTTGGCCAACCTTGAGATAGCCGTCTGGCGCCTTGAGCAGGCGCGCGCCATCCTCGGCTCGGTGCCGGCCGAGCCGCCACCGCTGCCCGCACCGCCGCTCGCTGGCGCCAGCGAGGTCATCAGTGGTGTCTGGCTGCTTCCGGATGGATCGGGGCTGGCGGTGCGCCGGCCGGAGGGATTGGCGATTCTAGACGGCAAAGGGTGGTATCGCGATGCCGCGCGCCAGAACCGGCTGACGGAACCGTATCCGGACGGCTTCCGCGCACTTATGACGACGCTGCTGACGCAGCAGGTGCGCGACCGAGACGCGACGAGGGCACGCCTTGACAGCGAGGTGACGCTGGCGCAAGAGGAACTGAGTGAGTTGCTGGTCGATAAGGGCGAGTACGACTCACTGGCCGCCAGCCAGGCGCCGACCTCAATGGTCGAATATGGTCCGAAGGAAGTTCCACTGCAAGAGGCACAGCGGCTGACGAACGCCAGCGTGACGCTCGTCCAGCAGCGTCTCTCCAACCTCCAGACCCAGATTGCCCGGCTGCCGGCCGAGGCGGCATTGGCCGAGCGGGCACTGGTCAGCTTGCGCCCGTAGTGCGCGGTCCGAGGACACCCGATGCTGTCAGTCACGCAGTTCGACAATCTGGACCCCTCGTGCGACGCTGGCCGGGCCTGGGAGCGGCTGGTGGCCGCCAACCCGGCTAGTGGCATGATGCAGACGCTAGCCTGGGCCACCTTCAAGCGCCGTCTCGGCTTCCGCACGCTCCATCTGGCGCTCTATGACGGCGCGACGCTGGTAGGGGGGCTGCTCGGCTACCTGGGACCAGCGCGGCCGGGGCCGGCGCTGCTCGTCGCGCCCGAGGGGCCGGTTCTGCCGTGGGACGATCCCGTGCTGGCGCGGGCCGGCCTGCGGGCGCTCGTCGAGGCAGTTGAGGCGCTGGCGCCGGCGCACGGCCTGATCGGCCTGCGTGTCGAGCCGCGCCTGACCCCACCCGCGCCGCGCCTGCTGCGCGGCTTCGGCCGCGCGCCGGTCGACTTCCTGCCGACCGAGACGCTTTGCCTCGATCTGACCGGCGGGCCGACGGCCGTTCGCCGGCAACTGCGGCCGAAAGGCCGGTACAACATCGGTCTGTCGGTGCGGCACGGTGTCACGGTGCGGGCCGCCAGCGGGCCGGATGCCCAGACCGTGCTGGTGCGGCTGCTCGCCGAAGCCGGCGAGCGCGGCGACTTCTTTGTCGAGCCGGCTGGCGTCTTCACCGCGCTGGTCGAGGCGCTGGCGCCGACGGGTCAGGCACGCATCTTGATCGCCGAGCGCGATGCGGAGCCGCTGGCGGCGATGCTGCTGGTGACCTGCGGCCGGCGGGCAACCTACCTGTATGGCGCGGTGGCGAACCGGCAGCGGACGACCATGGCTGGCTACGCGCTGCAGTGGGCGGCGATCGAGGCCGCCTGTGCCGCCGGCTGCAGCGAGTACGACCTGTTCGGCTACGAGCCGCACGGTGCACCGGAGCACCTGTACGCCGGCTTTTCGCGCTTCAAGCGACAATTCGGCGGCGTGCCGGCGCGTTTCATCGGCGCGCACGACGTGTTCCTGCTCGATCGACTCGCGGATGCCGTCGTCGCAGTGGCCGGCGCCGGAGCGGCCTCGGAAGGAGCGTGGACATGAGCCCGTTATCGATGTCGGGCCGGCATGGGCGCGTACCGGCGCAGACCATCACCCTGCTGGAGCGCACGGTCGCCCAGGTGCGAGACGAAATCGTGTCGGCGCTGCCAGCCGGCGCCAGTACAGCGACGCGGGCTGACACGGCTGAGATCGTGCTGGAGTTTGTGCTGCGCGACTGGCGCGAGCACGACAACACAACCGGGTTGCTGCCGGCCGATGTCGAGGACCTGCGCAACTTCGTGGCGCTGGCGGCGAGCCTCGCCGGCGGCGACCTCGGCGGGCGCGGTCGACCGGTCTATGTCGCGCTGCTGCGCGGTCTGCTCGGTGACTGGCTCGCCAACTGGAACGCACCCGGCGACCCGGGGCCGCCGGGAGACGAGGATTAGCCAATGCCGGGGGAGCACCGGCCGTCTGGGCGCCGGTGCGCTAGCCGTTTGAGGGAGGATGCAGCGCCGTGGACACCCAAATCGTCGCCTTCGTCGCGCGCGTCGGCGCGACCGTGCTGTGGACGGCCGTCGGCCTGGTCATCTTCTTCGTCGGTGTGCGCGTCTATGATCTGATGGACACGTCGATCGCCTACGTCGACGAGATCAAGCGCGGCAACGTCGCGGCCGCTATCAAGCTTGGCGCTGTGACCATCGGGCTGGCGGCGATCGTCGTCGCGGCCATTGTCACGTAGCGTGGTCACGACGGTGCCTACCGCGCCATCCGGACAGTTCCTCGGGCGCTGGCTCTGGACCGCGGCCGTGATCGGCCTCGGCGGCGCCGCCTATGTCGTCGGCGCGCTGCTGGCGGCGCAGTTCGCCGCGACTCTGCTCGGCGAGGGCCGGCTGCTGGCTGGTGAGGAGGCCGGACTTCTGGCCGTAAGCATCGGTCTGGGTATCAGTTCGCTCGCCGGCCTGGTCGTCACCGGCCTGGCCCGCTTCTCGGCGGCGCGGCGCTGGGCGATCGTTGGCGTCTGGCTGCTGACCTTCGTTGGCCTCTGGGGACTCAGCCGGGTGCTGGGGCAGATCACACTGCCGGCCTTCGTGGTGGTATTGACCGGTGTCGGCATCTTCGGTGGTGTCCTGATCGCGCCGCGCACCGCCTCCCGGCCGGCCCGGCGGGTCGCCAGCCGTCCGGTTGGACGATCAAGCGCCGTCATCGACAGCCGCCAGTACGGCCGTGTCCTGCCGGCGACGGTCGTCCTGCTGACCAGTCAGGTGGCCCAGGTGCGCAACGAGGTGGCCGCCGCGCTGACCGGGGCGCCGCCGGTGCTGGTCAGTGCCACCGAAGGAGCTGTACTGGAGCGCACGCTGCACGACTGGTGGGAGAACGGCAACCTGGCCGGCCTCCAACCGCGCGACATCGACGACTTGAAGGGCTTCGTGACGCTGGCCGGAGCGCTGGCCGGCTCGCTCGACGATCCGCTCGGGCAAGCAATCTACCGGGCCGCCCTGGGGGCGTTGCTGGATGACTGGCTCGTCCGCTGGAACGCCGACGGCATCGATGGCCCGCCCCGGCGAGCCTGACCGCGGGCCATTGGTCCGCTTGCGCGGTGAGGTCGATGGCATGGGCAGCATGGTGGCGCTGGCGTCGGAGCGGGGAGGTGTGCTGGATGCGGAGGCACGGCATCTCCTGCTGCGTCTGGAGGGTTGCCCGCCGGAGGTGCTGGACGATGAGACCGCGCTGCAGGCGCTGGTGACGCGGGCCGCCACCGCGACCGGCGCGACCGTGCTGCACGTCGTCAGTCACCGCTTTCAGCCTCACGGCGTGACAGTGGTGGCGCTGTTGGCCGAGAGCCATGCTAGCCTGCACACCTATCCGGAAGACGGCCGGGCCTACTGGGACTGCTTCACCTGCGGCCCGCACACTGATCCGGCCCGCTCCGCGACCGTCCTGTGCGCCGCCCTGCGGCCAGCCGCCGTGGCGCGAACGACGGTCGCGCGCTAATCAGCCGCCGGTCGAGTACACTGGCTGGCGACGTCCGTGGTGGCGATCTGGCCGGCCGCGGGCTGTGGCGCGCGGACATCGCGAGGAGAAGCGGCGATGGGCATGTTCGACGGCAAGGTGATCATCGTCACCGGTGGGGCGCTCGGCATGGGCAAGGCGACCGTGCTGGAGTTTGCCCGTGAGGGCGGCTCAGTCACGATCGCCGACGTCAACGAGGCGGCCGGCGTGGTCACCCTCGGCCAGGTGCGTGCGGCCGGCGGCGTCGGCTTGTTCGTGCGCGCCGACGTCAGCCAGAGCGCTGACTGCCAGCGGGTCGTGAGCGAGACGGTCGCCGCCTTCGGGGGTGTCGATGTGCTGTTCAACAACGTCGGCATCCAGCCGCCGGACTCGTACCTGCGGGCCGAGGACACACCGGAAGAACTCTGGGACCGAATCATGAACGTCAATCTCAAGAGCTACTTCCTGATGGCCAAGTACAGCCTGCCGGAGATGCGGCGACGTGGCGGCGGCGTCATCATCAACAACGCCAGCGTCCAGGGTCTCCAGTCAATGCCGGGCGTGCCGCCGTACGCGGCTAGCAAGGGTGGCGTGCTGTCGCTCACGCGGCAACTTGCCGTTGACTATGCCGGCGAAGGCACGCGCGTCGTCGCTATCTGCCCGGGCACGATTGACACGGAGATGGTGCGCGCCGTCGCCGCACAGGAGGGCGGCGACCTCGAGGAGACGCTGCGGCGCTTCGGTCGCTCGCACCCGCTGGGGCGCATCGGCACCGGTCAGGATATCGCCAACGTCGTGCTGTTCCTGGCCAGCGATAAGGCGTCCTTCATCACCGGCGACTACGTCTGCGTCGACGGTGGCTACATGGCGCTCGGAGCCTGGGCCGGCGGCGCTGGCGCGCGCGCTGAGTAGGCAGCCTCCCGATCGGTGGCGACCCGCCGACTCGGTATCGTCTCGGGCGCGGACCGAGCACCGGCGAAGCTGGCATAATCAGCCAGGACCGCGCGGGTGACGCGGCGATGTGGGTGGGATACGAGATGCCGGCAAACACAACGACCGATGGGCAACGTGGCGCCACCGGGCCAGCGCGCGCGCCGGGGCCACCACCGCTGCCGGGCGCGTCCGGCCCACTGGAGGCGCCATCCCGACCGCCGTTCTGGCGCACCCGGCGCTTCTGGCTGACGGTCGCCATCGTCGCGGCGATCAACTGGTTCCTGGCGCCGCTGATCGTGCCGGACAACCGCGACCGGCTAACGACGTCGTACACGTTCTTTACCGGTCAGGTGGCCGCCGGCAACGTTGCCGAGATTACCAGCCGCGGCGATGTCATCCAGGGGCAGCTGCGAACGGCGGTGACCGATCCGAACCCGCCGACCGGTGGTTTGTTCGGCCCGCGCGAACCGCGCGCCTACACCAAGTTCGAGACGACGGTGCCGGCCTTCGCCAATACGGACCAGCTGGCGTCGCTGCTGGAGACGAACAAGGTCGTCATGAACGCTCGGCCGCTTGAGGAGGCCCGCAACCCGCTGCTAACCTTCCTGCTGACCTTTGGCCCGGCGATCTTGTTGATCGCGGCGTTATTCTGGGTCAGCAGTCGGGCCACCGGCGCCAGTGGCCGACTGTTCGGCATCGGCCGCAGCCAGGCGAAACGTTACGTCGCGGCCGCCGACAGCAACCGCGTCACGTTTGAGGACGTCGCTGGCATTGACGAGGCCGAGCATGAGCTCGTCGAGATCGTGGACTTCTTGCGCGAGCCGGACAAGTATGCCCGGCTCGGTGGGCGTATTCCGCGCGGCGTGCTGCTGGTCGGCGCTCCCGGCACCGGCAAGACGCTGCTGGCGCGCGCGGTGGCCGGTGAGGCCGACGTGCCCTTTTTCAGCATGAGCGGCTCCGAGTTCATCGAGATGATCGTCGGCGTCGGCGCCAGCCGCGTGCGCGACCTGTTCAACCAGGCCAAGGCGGCGGCGCCCGCGATCATTTTCGTCGATGAGTTGGATGCGATCGGCCGCCGGCGCGGCGCCGGCAACATCGTCGGTGGCCACGACGAGCGCGAGCAGACACTCAACCAGTTGCTGGTTGAGATGGATGGTTTCGACTCGCGGCAGGTGGTCATCGTTCTTGGCGCGACCAACCGGGCCGATGTGCTGGACCCGGCGCTGCTGCGGCCTGGTCGCTTCGACCGCCGCGTCGTCGTGCAGGCGCCGGACCGGGAGGGGCGCACGGCGATCCTGCGTGTGCATTGCCGGGGTGTGCCGCTCGACGGGGATGTTCAGCTCGAGAGTGTAGCGGCACAGACGCCTGGCCTGGTCGGCGCTGACCTGGCCAATCTGGTCAATGAGGCGGCGTTGCTGGCGGCGCGCAAAGGGCAGACGACCGTCCGGCAGGGTGACTTTGCCGAGGCGCTGGAGCGCATCGCGCTGGGCGCGGAGCGCAGGCTGGCGCTGACGCCGGCCGACCGCGAGCGTGTAGCCTACCACGAGGCTGGCCACGCGCTGCTGGGCCTGCTCCAGCCGGAGGGCGACCCGGTCCGCCGCGTGACGGTCGTGCCGCGCGGCCAGGCGCTAGGCGTGACGCTATCGGTGCCCGACGACGACCGGTACAACTACAGTGAAGCCTATCTGCGCGCCCGCCTGGTCAGCACACTCGGGGGACGGGCGGCTGAGGCAGTCATCTACGGCGACGTCACGACCGGCGCCGAGAACGACCTGAAGCAGGTGACCGACCTGGCGCGGGCGATGGTCACGCGCTGGGGCATGAGCCAGGAGGTCGGGATGCTGTCGCTGGCCAGTCGCGATGAGGGCAACTTCCTGGAGGCTGGGCTGCTGGGCGGCACCGCGCGTGCCTACAGTGAGGAGACGGCGCAGGCCGTTGATGCGGCCACGCGGCGCATCGTCGACGAGAGTTTCGCGCGGGCGCTGGAGCTGCTGCGCCGCGAGCAATCGCGCCTGGAGGCGCTGGCGCGGGCGCTGCTGCGCGACGAGTCGCTGGACGAGCAGCAGATCCTGGCGGCGACTGGGCTGACATCGAAGCGAGCCGTCAGTCGGTCGCTGGCTCCGGCCGACTGACGGCCATGGGCGGTGAGCGCCGGCTTTGCCAACTATGCCGCTGATTGGTATCGACGCCAGCCGGCTGGCCGTTGGCGAGCGGACCGGCACCGAGCAGTACACGGCACACCTGCTGCCGGCGCTGCTCGCTCAACCCGGTGACGAGCGCTTCCGGCTCTACCTCAACCGGCCGCCGGTGCACCTGCCGCCGATCGGCGCGCGGGCCGAGTGGCGGGCGATGCCCTGGCCGCGGCTCTGGACACACCTGCGGCTCGCGGCGGAGGTGCGACAGCACCCACCGGACCTGCTGTTTGTGCCGGCGCACGTGCTGCCGTTCCCCTGTCCGGCGCCAGCGGTGGTGACGATCCACGACCTGGGCTATCTCCATTTCCCGGCCGCCCATCCGGTGGCGGCACGTCTCTATCTCGATCTCACAACGCGCTGGTCGGCGCGGGCGGCGCGGCGCATCATCGCCATCTCGGCGGCGACGAAGCGCGATCTGGTCGCGCGCTATCGCGTGCCGGCCGCGAAGGTCGACGTGATCCACCACGGCATTGCGCCTCGCTTTCGACCACCGGCCGACCTCACCGCCGCGCGCGCTGCTGTGGCCGCGCTCGGCATCCGCTCGCCGTACGTGTTGGCGGTCGGCACCGTGCAGCCGCGCAAGAACTACCCGCGCCTGATCGCCGCCGTCGCCCGACTGCGCGCCGAGGGCCACGACATGGGTCTGGTCATTGCCGGGCGTCAGGGCTGGCTGGCAGCGGAGACGCTGGCTGCGCCAGCCGTATTCGGCATCGCCAGCCACGTCCATTTCACCGGCTACGTGCCCGACGAGGTCATGCCGTCCCTGATCGGCGCGGCTGAGGTGGTGGCGTTGCCGTCGCTGTACGAGGGCCTGGGCATGCCGGCGGCGGAGGCGCTGGCTTGCGGCGCCGCCCTCGTCTGCTCGATGACGTCGGCGCTGCCGGAGGTCGCCGGTGATGCGGCGTTCGTCTGCGATCCCTTGTCCGTCGACTCAATCGCGGCGGCGCTTCGGCAGGCGCTGACCGATGCCGGCGCGCGGGCGGAGAAGCAAGAGCGTGGCCTGGCGCGGGCAAGCTCGTTCACCTGGGAGCGATGCGCGGCGACGACGCTGGGCACGCTGCGCGCCGCGCTGACTGCCGGCGCGGCGGCAACGGGCGTCGGTTCGATGGTACGATAGCTTGATGACACTGGGCGCTCCGGACGGACGGGATGGAGAGTGCCGCATGCCGGCCCCACAGCGTCTGCTGATGGCTGTCATGGCGGCAGGACTGGCTGGCCTGATCGGCTACCTGCTGCGACCACGCGCGCCACGGCACGCGACGCGCTCAGCCGTCTTGCCACTGTGGCCGGAGCGGGTGCTGGTGGTCAAGCTGGCCGACATCGGCGACGCGCTTGGCATCGAGCCGGCACTCGCCTCCCTGCGCGCCGGCTTCCCTGGTGCGCGGCTCGACGCCCTCGTGACGCCGGGCGCGCACCAGGCGCTGGCGACCTGCCCACACCTAAGCGAGATCATCGAGTTCGATAAACACCTGTTCGACCGGCCGATCGGACTGCTGTCGCCAGCGCGGCTGTGGGCGGCGGCTGGCTTCCTGATGGGCCTTCGTCGACGGCGCTACGATCTCCTCGTGATCTGCCATCATCTCAGCTCGCGCTGGGGCGCAGCCAAATTCGCGGTCGTGGCAAGACTGACCGGCGCGCCGTACGTGGCGGGCCTCGACAACGGACGCGGCGGCTTCCTAACGCACGCCGCTGCCGACCTTGGCTTCGGCGATCGCCCCGAGTGGTGCTACTGGCTGGATATCGTGCGCCCACTCGGTATCCCGGTCCTGGACCGGCCGCCAGTGTTCGCCGTGCCGCCAGCGTCGCAGGCGGCGGCCGATGCGCTGCTGGCTGACCTGCCCTGCGGTGAAGGCCCGCTGGTGGCGCTGCATCTGACGGTCGGTGGCTATGCGCCGGTCAAGCAGTGGCCGGTGGATCGATTTGCGGCAGTGGCGCGGCGCCTGATCGACGACGAGAGTGCGACGGTGTTGCTGGTTGGCGGTGCGGACGCGATCGCACCGGCGGCGGCGCTGGCGGCGATCATCGGTTCTGGCGCGGTTGATCTGACCGGGCAGACGAGCCTGGCAATACTCGCTGGCGTGCTGCGACGCTGCGCGCTGGTGATCGGCAACGACAGCGGCGTCGTGCATCTGGCGAGCGCGGTCGGCGCGCGCTCGCTGGCGATCTTTGGGCCGACGAACGCGGCCGCTTGGGCGCCGGCCGGTGCGCGCATCGTGTCGCTAGGGTATGAAAACGGTGTCGCGACGGCCGATATTAAGGGTGTGCATGGCGTTGCGCTGCGCGTCGACGAGCCATGCTCGCCGTGCTACTACGCCGGCTTCACAGTGCGGGCGCGCACACCCTGTGCGCATCGTAATTGCCTGCAACATCTGACGGTGGATGCCGTGGTGGGCGTGGCCGGAGATATGCTGTCGAGTCGGTGAAACCTGACGGGCCGCGTCCCGTACATGCGGCCGGAGGGAAGGCGAGTGAGTGGACAGGGCCGGTTGGTCGGGTGGCTCCTCATTGGCGCGGGCGCGGTGATCGCTGCAGGTGTGCTGGCGTGGGGAGCGGCGGGCATGGCCGAGGGCCGGCTGCAGCCGACGGGTTTTGCACTGCTGGCGGTCGGCGTGATCGTGGTCATCGCCGCGCCGCTGATCGGCGGTGGCATCGTGTTGATGCGTCAGGGCACGCACGAGGCGGCTGAGGTCGAGACGCTGCGCCAGGAGCAGCGGCTCGTTGGCATGGTCGAGGCACAAGGCACTGTGTCGATCGCCCAGGCAGCGGTTGAGCTGGGGGTCAGTCGCGATCAGATCCAGGCTTTCATCTACGATCTCGTCGGGAAGGGTTTGTTTACCGGCTACGTGGACTGGAAAGGCGGCAAGCTGGTAGCCCAGGATGCGTCGCAGATCCAAGAGGCGACGGCCAGTGGCCGCTGCCCGAACTGCGGCGGGCAAGTGGAGTTGGGCGGCAAGGGCGTGGTGCGGTGCCCGTACTGCGGCGCGGAGATCTTCCTGTCGGCCGCGGCCGCGGCGGGAAGGGGGTAATTCAGATGGGCAGTCCGACCGAACCAGGGCAGCCGCCGAGCTGGCTGGCGTCGATCCCCGGCTATCGTGGATACCATGACAAGGAGCAGCGGCGGCTGGCCGATCGCGCGCTCCGCGAGGACCTGGCCGGCCGCCTGACCACGAGTGTTCAGGGGCTGCAGCGCCTCAGTGCCGCGCTGGCGAGTGCCCGCCGCTACGATCAGCTCGGGTCGGTAGACGGCCTGACCGGCCGCCTGCAACACCTGATCGACCGGCTGCGAACGGCGCCGGAGGGTTATCGGGGTTTGTTCGAGCGCGAGCGTGTCGACGAGGCGGTGTTGGATCAGGTGCTCGCCTTCGACGCTTCATTGGCCACGGGCGTCGAGCGAACCGGCGCGCTGGTGGGTGGGCTGCCCGCCGATGGCCCAACCGCGCCGTTGTCCGGCCCGGGCGGCCAGGAGTTGATCACGCTGATCGACCGACTGCACGCACGGCTCGACGCGCGCGGACAGGTGTTCAGCGGTGGTCAGCCACTGGCGCCGGGCGAGGCGCTGGCCGTGCTGGCCGACCCGACGCCGGCGCCCGCGCCGCTGATGCTGCGCCCGGGCGATGCCGTCAGCTATGGTGGCACGGACTACATCGTCGATGCCGCGATCGACT
>JADLAZ010000059.1 GCA_020849725.1 Chloroflexota bacterium | reverse complement strand
GGGTCGGTAGGGGCGCGGGTCGGCCGAGATGGCGGTCGGCCGTGGGCGTGGTGGAGGAGCGAAGCACAGGCATGCAGACCGACCAGATGGTCTTTCAGGGAACTGAGGCCCAGCAGCGCCTGGCGCGGGACGTGTTCATGGCGATGCGGATGCTGGGGGCCAACTTTGGCATGAGCGTGCCAATCCGGCAGCCTGTGTCGGCGCTGGTCGCCTTCTTCGGGCGCCAGCCCGCGCTGGCCGGCGTTGACGACCCGGCGGACGTGCTCGATGCGGCGCTGACGGCGAACAGTGCCGTCTTCGCCCGTGAGGTGAGCGACGACGGAGTCGTGTCTTTCGCCACAACGCGCTCCGGTCGGCCACCGGTCGATGAGGCTGCCGATCTCGAACACACGCTCAAGTCGCGCCTCACCCAACCGGCCCCGGTCGTCGATGTCGCGCCACGTGCGCCAGTGACGCCGGTGGAGCCGCCGACGCGCGTGGCTGAGGTCTGGTTGCGCGCGCCGGTGGAGTCGCTGGCGACCCAGACCACGCCAGCGACAGCTCCGGAGGCGCCGGCTGAGGTCGTCGACGAGGTCGTTGCGCCGGCGGCTGAGGTTGTCGTCCAGGAGCTGGCCGTCGCGCCGCCGGTGGTCGAGTCGGAGCCGGTCCTGCCGCCGCTGCCGGCCGAGGGTCTGGATGTGGCGACGGTGGCCCAGGCGCTGCGCGAGCGTCTGCCGCTCGATCTGCGCCTCGTGTCGTTCGGCGACGAGTGGTACCTGGACGATACACTGATGCGGCTCAGCCGGGGCGATACCAAGCGCCTGCGTGACTATCTGGTCGAGCGCGGTGAGCCGCTCAGCGACGACGAGCTGCTGGCCGATGTGTTTGGCCGGCGCGTTAACGACCGCGACTACGCGCTGACGCGCTTTGCCCTCAACCAGCGGATGAGCCGCGAAAAGCGCGACTTCGAATACGTCGGCACACCGCAATTGCGCCTGTGGAGCACGAGCGGTCTGCCGACGATCGGCACGTCGAAGCGCAAGCCGGCCGAGTTGGGCCAGGACTATCGCTTCCTCCTGGAGTCAGCGGCGGCTGAGACTGAGGTCGCGGTGGGCGACCAGCTTCAGCATGCACTGTCATTCTATGAGTACGAGTACGGCGTGTTGCCGCTGGACGCGCGGTTCGCCGCGTTTGTGCCCGGTCCAATGCTCGACGACCAACGCGCGGCGGTGCTGCGCCTGGATGTGCCGCAGATGTACACGACCTATCTGGTGGAAGTGCGCTACCCGACCGCCAATCGTGGCGGCTTCATCAGTGGACTGGAGCAGTTCTACGCCGAGAATCTCGTGCCGGGCGCGCGCATTACCATCGAGCGTCCCAATGCCGAAGGCCGCTATGTGCTCAAGTTTGGCCAGACCGGCGCCCAGGAGCGCCGGCTGCTCGAGTTGGATGAGCGGCGCGGCCGGTTCGTGTTCCGGCCGGTCACTTTCTTCTGCGAGGTCGACGAGGATATGCTCCTCAGTGACACGAAGTACGGTGGCCTGAACAACGCCAAGTCCCTGGACGATCGCGACCGGCGCCGGCCCGAGACGGTCATCCGCGCCACCTTCGAGCGCATCGGCGAGCAGGTCGGTGAGAAGAAGACGCCGCGCTACTATGCCCTGGTCGACGACGTGTTCGCGGCGGCCAGCATCGAGCGGCCCTTCACCCGCGCCTACCTGCTCAGCGTGCTGACGTCGGAGAGCCATCCCGAATTCGAGCGCGACCCGGATGGCCCGGCCTTCACCTATGATCCGGCCCGGGCGCAGTAGCGTGGCATGGCCGGAAGCCTCGGGTGGCCCGGCATGATCGACGAGCGCTTCGAGCTGCAGCTCAGCGGCCTGGCCGGCGACGGTCCGGGCCGCTTGCAGTTCCTGTCGGACCTGTCGCGTGGCCAGCAAGCCCAGGTGCGCCGGGTCTGGCCGGCGCTGCCGGTCGCAAGCCGTCGGCAGATCGCCCGCCAACTGGTTGAACTGGCGGAGTTGAGCGTCGAACTTGACTTCGGCCGCGTCTTTCAGGTGGCGCTGGACGACGCCGACGAAGAGGTGCGCGCGATCGCGGTCGAGGGTCTATGGGAAGATGTGTCGCCGCTGCTGTTGCGGCGGCTGCTGGAGATGCTCGCCGCCGATCCCGCGCCGCTCGTGCGCGAGGCGATCATCCGGTCGCTGGCGCGGTTCACCTTGCGGGCGGTCACTGGTGATCTGGATGACGAGTGGGCGCCACGCCTCCGAGCGGTGCTGTTGGCGATCGCGGGCGATGCCACGGCCTCGGTGGAGGCGCGGCGGCGGGCGCTGGAGGCGGTGGCCGTGTATGGCGAGGATGAGGAGGTGCAGCAGCACATCGCCGCTGCCTACGTCGACCGGCGGCTGCTGATGCGGGCGAGCGCGCTCTATGCGATGGGGCGCAACCTGGACCAGCGCTGGCTAGAGACGGTGCTCGACGAGCTGGGGAGCGATCATGCGATGCTGCGCTACGAGGCTGCCCGCGCCAGCGGCGAGCTGGGCAGCCAGCGCGCGGTGCCGCTGTTGATCGATCTCCTGACCGACCCGGACCGAGAGGCGCAGTTGGCGGCGGTGGCGGCGCTCGGCAAGCTCGGTGGCCGCGCGGCCGGGACGACGCTGCGTAACCTCCTGCAGAGCGACGACGAGGTGCTTCGCGACGCGGCCGAGGAGGCGCTCGACGAGCTTAACTTCGGCGCCGATGTCGTGGGTCCGACCTGAGCACGTGCCGCCGCACGTTTGACCGACGCCGATAGCGGACCTATACTGAATATGCCCGCCGGTGGCAGTGTCGGCTGTCGGCTGGCTCACGCAGGACGCCCGTGGTCGTGGCGCCACGGGTTGCTGGAGGAGTGAGTTCGCATGGCGCAGAATCTCCGTTTACCTGGTCCGACCCCCTTGCCGCCGACAGTGCAGGCGGCGGTTGGTCGCGACATGATCAACCAGCGCGGGCCGGAGTTTGCCGCGCTGCTGACGGATCTCTGCGCCCGGGTCCCGGCCCTGCACCGATCGGCCGAGGCGGATGTGCTGTTCTATCCATCGAGCGGCACGGGTGGCCTGGAGGCATCGATCGTCAATCTGTTCTCGCCCGGCGACACCGTCATCTCGGCGGCGATCGGCCATTTCGGTGGGCGGTCGGGGAAGATTGCGGAGGCCTACGGCCTCAACGTCGTGCACTGCCCGATCCCCTGGGGCAAGGCGGCCGAGCCGGAGGTCGT
This sequence comes from Chloroflexota bacterium, assembly GCA_020849725.1. The sequence continues at coordinate 10,429 of JADLAZ010000059.1, read as the reverse complement.
GCGCCAGGCGCTCGACGATCATCCCGCGGCCAAAGCCGTGCTGACGACGCACAATGAGACGTCTACCGGCGTCACCAATGACCTGGCGGCGCTCGGCCGCCTGTGCGCCGAGCGCGGCGTGCTGTTCGTCGTCGACGCGATCAGCAGCATGGTGGCGCTGCCGCTGCACATGGATGACTGGGGTTGCGATCTGGTCATCAGTGGGTCGCAGAAGGCGTGGATGTGCCCGCCGGGTGTCGCTCTCCTGGCTGTCGGGCCGCGCGCCTGGGCGGCACACCGACGGGCGACCCTGCCGCGCTACTATTGGGACTTCACGCTGACGAAAGAGGCGCACGACAAGGGCTTCTCCCCGGCGACGCCGGCCCTGAGCATCATGTTCGGCTTGCAGGCCGCTTGCGACCTGATCGAGGATGAGGGGTTGGAGAATGTCTGGGCGCGCCATGCCGCGCTCGGGGCGCTGGTGCGCCGCCGGGTGGTGGCGATGGGCCTGGGCGTCTTCGGCGATCCGGCGCATGTTTCCGACACGGTGACGGCGATCGACGTGCCGGCTGGTGTGACGCCGGCGGCGCTGCTGGAGCGGCTGCGCATCGGCTACGACGTGATCCTGGCCAATGGTCAGGGGCCGCTAGCCGACCGGATCGTGCGGTTCGGCCACCTGGGGTGGGCGCACGAGCCAGAGATCAACGCCGCGCTGGACGCGCTAGCGGCGGCGCTGCACGACCTGGGATACGCGGCGCCGGCTGTGGCTGCCGCCGATTGAGACGGCGGGAATTGCCCGCTCCAGGCTAGATGCACTATACTTCGGGATAAGTGACCGGGTGTCGCGACGGGAATGATGCGCCCGTCGCACTCGTCGCCCGGTGGGTTGGGGAAGGTGTATGCAGGACGTTCAACCGGTAGTCGGCACGGACGAAGCCAGCGGGGCCAATGGCGTGGCCATCGCCGCCACGGCCACGGCGGCCAGGACAGTGCCCGCCGGCATGGAGCTGATGGACCAGCTGCTTAGCGAGCCGAGCGCCAACTACCGCGAGCTCAAGTACGGCGACGTGATCGAAGGCCACATCATGCAGGTCGATCGGGATGAGATCCTGGTCGATATCGGCTCCAAGTCCGAGGGTGTCATCCCGAACAAGGAACTGTCGACGCTCACCGATGAGGAGCGCGACCAGTTGGCCATCGGCGATCAGGTGCTCATCTTCGTGGTGCAGGCTGAGAACCAGGACGGCCATGCCGTCCTGTCGATCGACAAGGCCCGCCAGGAGAAGAGCTGGCGTCGCCTGCAGACGATCTACGAAGCGACCGAGGTGATCGAGGCCGAGGTCAGCAACTACAACAAGGGCGGTCTGCTGGTCAATCTCGACGGCGTTCGTGGCTTCGTGCCGGCGTCGCAGGTGACCGAGATCCGCGGCGGCGATGATGCCAGCAAGCAGGCCGACATGGCCCGCCTGGTCGGCAGCAAGCTGTCGCTCAAGATTATCGAGATCAACCGCCACCGCAACCGCCTGATCCTTTCGGAGCGCCAGGCCGTCCAGGAGCGTCGCGACGCGATGAAGGAGCGACTGATCCAGGAGATCCACGAGGGCGAGGTGCGCAAGGGGCGCGTGGCCAGCATCGCCGACTTCGGCGCCTTCGTCGACATTGGCGGCGCCGACGGGCTGGTCCACCTGTCCGAGCTGTCCTGGAGCCGGATCAAGCATCCGAGCGAAGTGCTGCGCGTGGGCGACGAGGTCGACGTGTATGTCCTGGCGATCAATGCCAACGAGAAGAAGATCGCCCTGAGCATCAAGCGCACGCAGCGCGAGCCATGGTCGCAGGTGGCCGAGAAATATCAGGTCGGCCAACTCATCCATGGCACGATTACCCAGTTGGCCAACTTCGGCGCATTCGCCCGCATCGAGGATGGCGTCGAGGGGTTGGTCCACGTCAGTGAGCTGTCGGACGACCGCATCACCCACCCGCGGCAACTGGTGCGCGAGGGCGACACGCTGCCGCTGCGCATCATCCGCATCGACCCGCAGCGGCGGCGCATCGGCCTCAGCCTGCGGCGGGCGCTGGAGGATGATGAGGCTCGCGCCGAGTTTGAGGCGTTCTTGGAGCGGGCCACGGCCGAGGGCCGCTACGTGCCGTTCGACGACGTCGACACCGAGAGCGCCGGGGAGGCGGATGAGGAAGCCGGCACGGTGGTGGCCGCCGAGGCGCCCGTCACCGAGGCGGAGGCCCCGCCCGAGGCCGAGGCGCCTCCGGATAGCGACGATGCGAGCTGACGGGACGCCGGCAGCGCCGACGCTCGTCCCACCACGCGGCGCGCCGCGTCATCCGAACATGACGATCGCCACAGCCTCCAGCCATGCCTGGAGGCTGGCCACTTTCGGGATGGGATATACTGTACCCATGGCCGCAGTCTTGCACTGTCACCGCCGACGGTGGATGGCGAGGCCCGTTCCACGGACCATCCAATCCGCGTGCGTCCTGAGCTGGCAGAGGACTGGAGAAGGCGATGGCAGATAAGTTTGACAAGTTCACCGAGCGGGCGCGCAAGGTGCTCACGCTGGCCCAGGAAGAGGCGCAGCGCTTCAACCACAACTACATCGGCACGGAGCACCTGCTGCTGGGTCTGGTGCGCGAGGGAGATGGCGTCGCAGCGCGCGTGCTGAGCAACCTGGGCGTGCAATTGCCGAAGGTGCGCAGCGCGGTCGAGTTCATCATCGGCCGGGGCGAGGGGCTGGTCGTCGGTGAGATCGGCCTGACGCCGCGCGCCAAGAAGGTGATCGAGCTGGCTGTCGACGAGGCGCGCCGCCTGAACCACCACTACATCGGCACCGAGCATCTCCTGCTCGGGCTGGTACGCGAGGGCGAGGGTATCGCCGCTGGCGTGCTGGAGAGCCTCGGCGTCAGCCTGGAGAAGGTGCGCACCCAGGTGATGCAGGTCGTCAACCAGAGCGGCAGCTACGGCCAGGGACGGCAGAGCAGCAAGACGCCCTATCTGGACGCACTCGGCTTCGACCTGACCGAGGCCGCCAAGAACGACAAGCTCGATCCGGTCATCGGGCGGCAGAAAGAGATCGAGCGGGTCATGCAGATCCTCTCGCGCCGCACGAAGAACAACCCGGCTCTGATCGGTGAGCCGGGGGTCGGCAAGACGGCCATCGTCGAGGGCCTGGCCCAGCGCATCATCTCCGGCGATGTGCCTGAGCCACTGCAGAACAAGCGGCTGGTGGCGCTCGACATCGGCGCGCTGGTGGCCGGTACCAAGTACCGCGGCGAGTTCGAGGAGCGCCTGAAGAAGATCGTGGCCGAGGTCAAGGACAGCGCCTCGATCCTCTTCATTGACGAGTTGCACACGCTCGTCGGCGCCGGCGCAGCCGAGGGCGCGGTCGATGCCGCCAACATCCTCAAGCCAGCGCTGTCACGTGGTGAGCTGCAGACGATCGGCGCAACGACGCTCGACGAGTACCGCAAGTACATCGAGCGCGACGCCGCCCTCGAGCGGCGGTTCCAGCCGGTGATGGTCGATGAGCCGTCGGTCGAGGAGACGATCGAAATCCTGCGTGGCATCCGCGAGCGCTACGAGGAGCATCACAAACTCAAAATCATCGACGAGGCGCTGCACGCCGCGGCGACGCTGGCCGCGCGCTACGTGCCCGACCGCTTCATGCCGGACAAGGCGATCGATCTGGTTGACGAGGCGGCCTCGCGGGTGCGGATGTATCGCTCGATCTCGCCGCCGAGCTTGAAGGAAGCGATGCGTGGGCTGGATAGCCTGCGCAAGGAGATGGAGTCCGCCGTCGCCGATCAGCAGTTCGAGCTGGCGGCCGACCTGCGCGATCGCGAGGACAAGCTGCGCCAGCGCATCAGCGAACTCGAGGCCGGCTGGCAGGAGCAGCAGAGCAGCGAGGAGCCGGTCGTCGGCGAGGAGGACATTGCCCAGGTCGTGTCGATGTGGACCGGCATCCCGCTGACCCGCATCGCCGGCGAGGAGTCGGAGCGCTTGCTCCAGATGGAGGAGGCGCTGCACGAGCGCATCGTCGGCCAGGAAGAGGCGATCACGACGCTGGCGCGCGCCGTGCGCCGCGCCCGAGCCGGCCTCAAGGACCCGCGCCGACCGATCGGCTCGTTCATCTTCCTCGGCCCGACCGGTGTCGGCAAGACGGAGACGGCCAAGACGCTGGCCGAGTTCATGTTCGGCAGCGAGGACTCGCTGATCAAGATCGACATGTCGGAGTTCATGGAGCGCCACACCGTCAGCCGGTTGGTCGGCGCGCCACCAGGCTACATCGGCTACGAAGAAGGCGGCCAGTTGACCGAGGCCGTGAGGCGCAAGAGCTACTCGGTCATCCTGCTCGATGAGATCGAGAAGGCGCATCCCGAAGCCTTCAACATGCTGCTCCAGATCCTGGAGGATGGTAACCTGTCGGATGCCAAGGGGCGCAAGGTCGACTTCCGCAACACCATCATCATCATGACCTCCAACGTCGGCGCGCAGCTCATCCAGCGCGACACCGGCTTCGGCTTCACCATGACGAGCGATCAGGCACGCCAGGAGCGGCAGCAGTACGACACGATGCGCGACAAGGTGTTGGGAGAACTCAAGAACACCTTCCGGCCCGAGTTCCTCAACCGCATCGACGGCATCATCGTCTTCCACAGCCTGACGCCGCCGCAGATCCGCCAGATCACGACCATCCAGTTGCAGCGCATTCGCACGCAACTGCACGAGCAGAACATTGACCTCATCGTCAGCGAAGAGGCAATGGACCTGCTGGCCAAGCGCGGCTACGACCACACCTACGGTGCACGGCCGCTGCGGCGCATCATCCAGAACCTGATCGAGGACCCGCTGGCCGAGGGCCTGCTCGATGCCCGCTTCGTGCCGGGCAAGACGATCCAGGTCGAGGTCGAGGACGAACTGCTCAAGCTGCGCCAGGTCGAGGAGTTGGCCGCCGTCCAGTAGGCGGCGGCAACGCCGGCGCCATCTACCGCGAATGGGCGCGAATCGACGCGAATGTGGGGACCAGGGGACAGTCCGCGCGCGACGAACCTCCCCGTTCTCATCTTCGCGCTCATTCGTGTCCATTCGCGCTGTCCGATCCGTAGGAAGGGTGGTCGAACATGGCGAGGGCGCGCGTCAAGTACGTCTGCCGCGAGTGTGGCGCCGAGCAGCCGGCCTATCTGGGGCGGTGCCCGGTCTGCCAGGCGTGGTCGACGCTTGAGGAAGTGATCGAGCGGCCGGCGCCGGCCGCGGCGCGGGAGAGTGGCGGGCCGCGGTCGGGCGCCCGCGTCACCGCACAGCCGCTGGCGGCGGTGCCGAGCGCCGGACTGGACCGCATTCCGATCCCGATTGGAGAGTTCAACCGAGTCCTCGGTGGTGGGCTGGTGCCCGGCTCGGCGATCCTGTTCGCGGGCGATCCCGGCATCGGCAAGAGCACGCTGCTGCTGGACGTGGCCGGCCGAATGCCGGAAGCGGCCTGGCCAGTGCTGTATGTCTCGGCCGAGGAGTCGCCGCATCAGGTGAAGTTGCGCGCCGATCGGATGGGTGTTGCCAGTGAGCACATCTACATCCTGCCGGAGACGGACGTCGATGCTGCCATCGAGCAGGCTGACCGGCTGCAACCGGGCCTGGTGATCGTCGACAGCATCCAGACGGTGTCGGTCGAGGAGATAGCGTCGTCGACGGGCAGCGTTACCCAGGTGCGCGAGAGTGCATCACGGCTGGTGCGCTGGGCTAAAGCGCGGCAGACGCCGGTTTTCCTCGTCGGCCACGTCACCAAGGAGGGCACGGTCGCCGGCCCGCGCGTGTTGGAGCATCTGGTCGACGCCGTGCTCTACCTGGAGGGCGACCGGCACCACCACTACCGCATCCTGCGCGGCGCCAAGAACCGCTTCGGCTCGACCAACGAGGTCGGCGTCTTCGAGATGCAGGAGACGGGGCTGCGCGAGGTCAGCAACCCATCCGAAGCCTTCCTGGAGGAGCGATTGCCGGACACGGCCGGCTCGGTCGTGGCAGTGACGTTGGAGGGCACACGCCCGATCCTGGTCGAGGTGCAGGCGCTGACCGCACCGACGGCCTATGGCCAACCCCGGCGCATGGCGACCGGCATCGATCTGAGCCGGCTGTATCTGCTGACGGCGGTGCTGAGCAAGCGCGTGGGCCTACCGCTCGGTCAGCAGGACGTCTATCTCAACGTCGTCGGCGGGCTGCGCATCAACGAGCCGGCGATCGACCTGGCGGCAGCGGTGGCCATCGCCAGCAGCCTGCAGGAGAACGCAGTCGAGGCGCGGACGGCCCTGGTCGGCGAGATCGGCCTCTCGGGCGAGCTACGCAGCGTCAGCCAACTCGAGCGCCGCCTGCACGAGGCACACAGCCTGGGCTTCACCCGCGTCATCATCCCGGCGACCACCCGTCAGGCGCCCAAGATCCCTGGCCTGGAGGTGCGCAAGCTGGCTAGCCTGAGCGAGGCGATCCAGGTGCTGCTCGTGCCGACGCCGGGCCGCCAGCGGCCCGCCCGCCGCGCCGAAGAGCTGGCCCCCACCCGCCGCGCGCCAGTGATGATCCCGCCGCTGGAGGAGCTCGACCCGGCCGAGTTGGCCCTGGACGATCTGGCCGTCGACGACGAGAACGAGGCCGACGACGAGGCGATCGACTGACCCGGCCGGCGCGCAGGTCGCCAGACGGTGACAGGTTACCAGCCTTCGCCGGGATGGCGGCTGGCACCCGATCGCGGCGAACGCGGACTAGCGATCCGCTGGGAACGCTGTCGTCGCGACCGATACTGCCGCATCGATCACTGCGTCGGGCGTGTCCGGGTTGATCGAGCAGGCTGGCCCGAGGAGCAGGTACCGGCGTTGCATCTCCGCCACGGCGGCGTGTCCCATCGCCGCCACCTCGCCGGGCGGCATGGCGGCGATCATCGGCTTGGCAGGAAAGCCACCGATGACCGCGCGCCCGGTGCGCCGATGCCCCTCCGACAGCGAAGGGTTGGACGTACCTGCCGCCCAACTGAATGCCGCAATCGGGTAGTCGGCGAACTCGTCGAACAGCACACTGTCGCCGCAGAGGTGCAGGACGTTGAATGGAGCCGAACTCGCGGCATCGAGGATGCGGAGGTCGAATGGCCGCTGGAAGCGGCGGCACTCAGCCGCCGTGAGCTGCCCCTCGCGTGCGGCGGTCACCGCGAAGTAGAGGCCGTCCGCGCCGGCCTCCAGGCAGGCCCGGACATACTCGGTGAGCGTTTCGGTGATCGCTTCGAGCCCCTCCTCCACGGCCGTGGGATCCGTTCGGACGAGTTCCAGGACCTGGGCTTCGTTGCCCGGGAACAGGAATCTCGCCACCATCATGGGAGAGAAAACGGTCCAGATGATGGGGATCTTCGGCCCCAGCGCGCGGCGAATCAGGGCGAGAGCCTCGATCTGCTCGCCGAGCGCCCCCGTGCGCGGATCGGCGGGTGTGAGCTGCCGGAACCCCCGGGCGTCCTGCAGCGGGTGATGTGTGACGGTGTAGGGGGTGGCACGCTCGGCCGGTGGCCGATACGTCAGCCCCCACATCTCCGAAAAGCACTGCGCTCGCGACTGCGGCTTGAGATAGTCGAAGTCGAACCTCTTTGCTAGCCGGATTGTCTCCTCGGCCAGCTCCCCGGCCGAGTTCTCTCTCGCGAAGTTGTGCAACCACAGGCTGACCGGCAGTTGAGCCACCGGCTCGCCGCGGACAGCAGCGAGGACCCGCGCGCGCTTCGTCTCGTCTGACATAGCTTCATGCCTCCACCGATCGCCTCGGAATGTCGCCGTGTGGCGCCCGTGCGAGCCGTGCCAGCAACGGTAATGCAACCCCAGGAACTCGTCAAATACCTCGTCGCCTCGCAGCGGACGGGAGATGAGGGTCGCGCGAGCAGCGTATCGCAAGCGGACTGGTCCGTGCGTCGATCGGCGCTCTGTCTCGGTCGTCACTCCGAAACATGCCAGTAGACCAGTCAGAGGCGTGGGGTGAGCCGGATGCTGTGATGCCGACCCGCACTGGTCTTTGCGTTCGTGGCAGCCGCTCCTATGAGCCTAACGGACTGGCCAGGTCGAGCAGGTGATCGACGAGGCGGGCGGCGGCGTCGGGACGGGCGAACTTCCGGGCGGCCGCGCCCATGGCCGCCAGCCGTGTCGAGTCGGCCAGGAGCGCGGTGATCTCGGCGGTGAGGCGCGTCGGGGTAGCCTCGGGCTCGGGCAACACGACGGCCGCGCCGGCGTCGGCCAGGAGGCAGGCGTTGCGCATCTGCTCGTCGGCCGAGGCGCCGGGCAGCGGGATCAGCAGCGACGGCTTGCCCAGGGCGGCCAACTCGGCGATCGTGCCCGCGCCGGCGCGGCCGACGACCAGGCTGGTGAGCGCGAAAAGGTCGGGCAGCTCTGGGCCGACGAAGGCGATCGGCCGGTAGCCGGCGCGGAGCGGCTCCGACAGCCCGGCCGCCAGCCGCTCAAGGCGCGGCAGGTCGCCGTTGGCCTCGACCGGGCCGGTCTGGTGGACGACCTGCGCGACGGCGAGCAGGTCCGGCAGCGCGGCGCCGGTGGCGACGTTGAGCGCGTGGCTGCCCCGTGCGCCGCCGGTGAGATACACGACCGGTCGGTCGGGTCGGAGCGCAAAGTGCACCGCAGCGCGGTCGGCCTGGCCGGCGTGCAACTCGAGGCGCACTGGATTACCGGTCAGCACCAGTGGTGCGGGCGGGCGGCGGCCGAACCGTCCTGATGGCGTGGGTTGCCGCGCCGCCGTCAGTGTGGTGTCCAGCGAGCCGCCAAGCCAGGGATGGTGCGGCAGCCAGGCGCGCGACGCCGCGTAGGAGAGGGCCACGCGATCGGTGAACCGGGCGTTGATGCGGTTGGCCAGGCCGACGGTGACGGTCTGCTCGTGCGTCAGGCAGGGAATGCCGAGCCAGCGCGCGGCGACGACGGCCGGCACGCTGACGAAACCACCGGTGCTGAACAGCACGTGTGGCCGGAACGCGGCCAGCGCCCGGCGCGCGGCAATGAGGCCGAGCGGCAGCCGGGCGGCGTCGCGCAGTGTCTCGAGCGCCAGGTACCGGCGCAGCTTGCCGGTGGGGATGCTGGTATAGGCGACACCAGCCGCCACCGCTGCTGCACTCTCCAGGCCGTCGATCGAGCCAATCCAGAGGGCGTCGAGCGCCAGGTCGCGTCCGGCCAGCCGCTGGCGAAACTCGCTCAGTACCGCCAGCGCCGGGCTGACATGACCACCGGTGCCGCCGCCAGCGATCGCAAGCCGCAGCCTCGCCGCCGTCAACCGTCGGCCAGGCTGGCGATGCGCGCCCGCAGCGCTGGCGGCGCGGTGACGCGGCCGAGCCGCAGCCCGACGAGCGACAACACGGCCGCCTCGAAGCGGAAGTGCCGCGCGCACGGGCCGCAGGCATCGAGATGCGCCCGCACGACCGCCAGTTCGGCGGGCGTCAGCTCGCGGTCGAGGTAAGGATAGAGCAGGGCGACCGTGTCGCCGCACTCAAACGGGCGCGTGTGGTGACTGGTCATCATCTCGTTCCCTGGATCGACAAACCCATCCGCTGCACGTAGGGCCAGAGCGCATGCTGCAGCCGCCGCCGGCCGCGGTGCAGGCGCGACATAACGGTGCCGATTTTGATGTCCAGAATGCTCGCGATCTCCTTGTAGGAGAACCCCTCGACGTCGGCCAGCAGGACGACCTGGCGGAACGGCTCGGGCAGCGCCTCGATTGCCTGGACGATGTCGTCGTCGACCAGACGATCCAGCACCTCGCGCTCTGGCTCACCGCCAGCGCCAGCCGCGTCCGCGTCGCGGATGTGCCGGTAGAGATAGAAGTCCTCGACACCGTCGATCGACTCCTGACGTGGCGTGCGACTGCGCTGGCGGTACTGATTGATATAGGCATTGGTAAGAATAGTGAACAGCCAGGCGCGCAGATTTGTGCCATCCTGGAACTGGTCGATCGAGCGCCACGACCGCAGGTACGTCTCCTGCACCAGGTCTTCCGCATCCTGTGGGTGACGGGTCATGCGCAAGGCGGTGCGATAGAGCGCGTCCACGTGCGACAGTGCCTCCTCATTGAGGCGTGCACGGCGATCTGGCGCGACGGCAGACTCAGCCATCAAGTCCTCGGAGCCAGAGACTTCGCGCCTGCCGGGCGCCCGGCGCGCGCTTTCATTATAGGGGAACCCTGTGGCGCGCTGGCTATTCCCGCGGGACCGGCATCGCGGCGCCTCGTTGTGGTGACAGGTGGCGCGGGCCGCGATAGCCCGATCAGGCTGGTTGCCGGGGGCAGTGACTGCGCGTATAGTTGGAATAAGAGAAACCTGCGCTGTGCGTGATGCGCCCAATGCGTCCCGAGCCAACATTTTCTCTCCAGGGAATTGACCCGGCTGAGGTGCAGGCCCGGCGGTTACCGTCGACGTAGCGCTACCAGTCCGGCGAG
>JADLAZ010000058.1 GCA_020849725.1 Chloroflexota bacterium | reverse complement strand
TGGGACGGCGATCAAGATGCCGCTGGCGACGGCCTTCGGCACCTGGCGGGCGCGCGGCCTCAACCCCTTCGCCGAGTGTCTCCGCCTCCTCTCCGACCCGCTTCCCGCCCAAGTCTGAACAGTTACCCACGAGGCACAAGCGGCGCCGCCGCTAGCGCTTGGCGCGCCGTTACAGCACCGCGCGCGGCGGCCTGGTGGCCCTGGTGAGGGACATCGAGCCTGGCCGACTGGCAGCGCGCCCTATCGGCGCCCTGAGTGCTGGAGGTCGTCGGAGGCGAGCTGGTCCGACCGGTGGGACTCATGTGCTGGCCGCCAGACCGGCGTGTCGGCCCACCGCACGGCGGCCCGTTGGACCCACGACGTGCGGGTCGGCATCGAGGCCAGCCGGCGGCAGCGGCGGCTGGCTGGCCTCTGTGCCGTGGCATCGTGCGGCGTGAGCCGCTATGCCCTCGGCGAGCCGCCGCTGCGCGGCCACTCTGCATGGACAGCCTGTGCATGGATCGCACAGCGATCTTGCGCAGGCCGCACAGACACTCGAAATCATGACAGCGATGCATGGGCAGCGATGACTCTCAGTCCTGAAGCGTGTTGGTCTTGACACGGTGTCATACACCGTGCTAAGATGCGGGCATGATCGGCGACCGGCCGTCCACACGGACCGGCTGGCACAGTTATTGGGAGGCGCAGGATGACGACTTCGTTCGCTGCCGTGTTGGCCGAGCTGCGCGGGCTGCGCGGGCTATCCCAGAGCCGCCTGGCCCATGAGGCCGGCTTCGACCACAGCTACATCAGCCGCCTTGAGGCCGGCAAGCGCGAACCATCGCGCGAGACCGTCCTGGCGCTGAGCGAGGTGATGGAGCTCGACACGCCGCAGACGGACAGCCTGCTGGTAGCCGCCGGCTACCGCCCGACCGACGACTCGAACCTGTTCGCCGATGAGCCGGCGATCGCGGCCGCGGCGCGCCTGCTGCGCGACCCGGAGCTGCCGGAAGCCGCGCGGGCGAACTTCCGCGAGCTGATGACGCTGCTCGTGCGCCAGTGGGGCCGCTCCGCCGCCTGACGCCGCGGCGCGGCCCGGTCTCGACCGGCCGCCGCAGCGTGCCCGTGCCCGCACTCACGCCTGCGCCGTGGGCGCCAGCAGTGGGGCACGCCGTGTGCTGGCGGCGCAGCTCGCCTGATTGTCGCCGAGACAACGCGCCGCGGTCGAGACTGGCAGCAACCACCGGCATTGATTGGTGGACAACAACCCCGCGCCGCCGGGCCGAGCGTGGCCGGCGCGCATCCGTCGGGCCGCGTGCGCGTCAGCAAAGCAGAGAAGCCGGCCGTCGGACGGCCGGGATGGTCAGGCGGGAGGTCGGATGGCGGACGTCGTTCACTTGCACCTGCACTCGGAGTTCTCGCTGCTCGATGGACTGGGCAAACTCGACCACTATGCCGCGCGCGCCGCCGAGTACGGCATGCCGGCCGCCGCACTGACCGACCACGGCGTCCTCTACGGCGCGCTCGACTGGCACGCCGCCTGCACCAGCCGTGGCGTGCGCCCGATCGTCGGCATGGAGGCGTACTTCACTCCGACCAGTGTCGAGCAGCGAGACAAGAACCAGTATCACCTGACCCTGCTGGCCCAGGATCTCGACGGGTACCGGAACCTGCTGTGGCTGGCCAGCATGGCCAGTCTCAAGGGCTTCTATTACAAGCCGCGCATCGATCGGGCCATGCTGGCCGACCATCACGCCGGCCTAATCGCGCTCAGCGGCTGCCTCGGCGCCGAAGTGCCCGGCCACCTGATGGCCGGTGACGAGGCTGCCGCGCGCCAGAGCCTGGGCCAGATGGCGGACATCTTCGGGCGCGAGCAGGTCTTCATCGAGCTGATGGACCACGGCCTGACCGAGCAGCATCGGGTCAACGAGGGCCTACTCCGATTGCACGCTCAGACCGGCCTGCCGCTGGTGGCCACCAACGACGTCCACTACGTCGATGCGGCCGACGCTCACGCCCAGGATGTCCTCGTCTGCATCCAGACCGGCGTCTCGGTGCATGACACGAAGCGGATGAAGATGGCCTCGGACCAGCTTTACTTCAAGAGCCCGGCCGAGATGGCCGCCACGTTCGCCGCCTGGCCGGAAGCGCTGGCCAACACGCTGCGGATCGCCGAGCGCTGTGACCTGCGGCTCGCTCCGGCCGACCACCGTCTGCCGCGCTTTCCGGTGCCGGACGGCTTTGGCGAGGCCAGCTACCTGGAGCACATCTGCCGGCAGGGCTGCCTGGCGCGCTACGGCGCCATGACCGAGGCGGTCGAGCGCCGGCTGGTCTACGAGCTGAGCGTGATCGACCAGATGGGGTTTGTGCCGTACTTCCTGGTCGTCTGGGATTTCGTTCGGTTCGCCCGCGAGCGGGGCATCCTGGTCGGGCCGGGCCGCGGGTCGGCCACTGGCAGCCTGGTCGCCTACGTGTTGGGCATCACCGGTCTCGATCCGCTCAAGCACAACCTGCTGTTCGAACGCTTCCTGAACCTCGGCCGGCGCGAGATGCCCGATATCGACCTGGATTTCCAGGACGATCGCCGCGATGAGGTCATCCGCTACGTGACGCAGAAGTACGGCGACGACCGCGTCGCCCAGATCATCACCTTTGGCACACTGGCCGCCAAGGCGGCGGTGCGCGACGTTGGCCGGGCGCTCGGCCTGAGCATCAACGAGGTCGACCGCGTCGCGCGGTTGGTGCCGACCGGTCCCAACGTTACCCTCGATCAGGCGTTGAAGCTGCCCGAGTTGCAGACGCTGTACACCGGCGACGAGACGGTGCGCGAGTTGCTCGACACAGCGCGCAAGCTGGAGGGCGTGGCCCGTCACGCCTCGACTCACGCCGCCGGCGTCGTTATCTCGCGCGACCCGCTGATCGACCTCGTGCCGGTGCAGCGCGCTGGCAAGAGTGGTGACGAGATCACGACCCAGTACCACATGAACCTGCTGGCCGACCTTGGCCTGCTGAAGATGGATTTCCTCGGCCTGAGCACGTTGACGGTCCTGGGGCGGGCGTGCGAGAACGTCGCCCGCACCCGCGGCCTGACGCTGACGCCGGACACGATCCCGCTCGACGATGCTGCCAGCTACGAGGTCTTCCAGCGCGGTGAGACGCACGCGATCTTCCAGCTCGAAGGTGGCATGGCGACGCGGATGACCATCGACGTGCGCCCGACTGCTTTTGAGGATGTCGTGGCGCTGATGGCGCTGGTGCGTCCCGGGCCGATGGAGCTGGCGCCGGTCTACATCGCGCGCAAGCACGGCCGTGAACCGATCGCCTACCAGCATCCGGCGCTGGAGCCGATCCTGCGCTCGACCTACGGCGTCATTCTGTATCAGGAACAGGTGATGCAGATCGCCAACGAGCTGGCGGGCTTCACACTGACCGACGCCGACAAACTGCGCAAGGCGATGGGCAAGAAGCTGCCCGAAGAGATGGCCAAGCAGCGATCGAGCTTCGTTGGCGGCTGCATCGCCAAGAGCGCAGCCGGCGAGCTTGTGCCGGCGATGGCGGCCGACGAGGCTGGCGATCTATTCGACTTGATCGATCGCTTTGCTGGCTATGGCTTCAACCGCAGCCACTCGGCGGCCTATGCCGTCATTGGGGTGCAGACGGCGTATTTGAAGCACCACTACCCGGCCGAATTCATGGCGGCGGTGCTGACGACGGAGGCGGGCAATAGCGACAAGATCATCGGTGCGGCCGCTGAGTGCCGGCGGCTCGGCGTGGCTCTGCGGCCACCGGATGTCAACCTGAGCGAGCGCGGTTTCATGGTAGAGCGCGATGCCGACGGCACGCTGGCGGTGCGCTACGGTCTCGGCGCGATCAAGAACGTTGGCGAGGGCATCGTGACGGCGCTGCTGGCCGCCCGCACTGGCGAGCCGGACGGCCGTTTCGCCAGCCTGGACCGGCTGTGTGCTGCCGTCGACAGCAACCAAATGAACAAGCGCGTGCTGGAGAGCCTGGTCAAGGCCGGTGCGACAGACTGCCTGGGGCCGCGCGCGGCGCTGCTGGCGGCTCTCGATCGGGCGCTGGCGCTGGGGCAGGCGGCGCGCAAGGCGGCGCGGGTCGGGCAGATGGGCCTGTTTGGCGGCAGCGACGATGTGCCGGCGGCGCACCTGACGCTCGACGACGTGCCGGCGTTGCCAGCGCGCACACTGCTGGTCTGGGAGAAAGAGCATCTGGGGATCTATGTGTCGGCGCACCCGCTGGCCGGACTGCGTCGGCCCGGCGATGCGCGCCCGACGCTGGCGTCGATCACCGCCGAGACCGCCGGCCAGACCGTCCGCCTCCTGGCGCTGGTCAAGAGCGTGCGCACGCTGCTGACCAAGCGCCAGCAGACGATGGCCGTCGCAGCCATCGAGGACGAGGACGGCGAGGCCGAGCTGGTGCTGTTTCCCGAGTGCTTCGACCGCTGCGGCGAGATCGCTGTTGACGACGCCATCGTCGAGGTGACGGCACGCGTCGAGATGCGTCATGAGCAGGTTCAGTTAGTGGCGGAGCGGGTGACATTGTTCGACCTCGATGCGGCCCGCCCGACGCGGCAGCGGCTGATCGTGCGGCTGCGCTGCACCGATGATCTCGCGGTCGATATCGATGCCATGCACGAGGTGCGCGATATCCTCTGGCAGCATGACGGCGAGGCGGAGGTGCGGCTGGAACTGATTACCGGCGCGGGGGTGAAGCACTACCAGCCGATTCGGCGTGGCGTCGAGGTGAACCCAGCCCTGCTGGCGGACCTGACCGGGTTGCTCGGCCGCGACTCGGTGCGTGTGGATACCGACGGGCCGGCGGATGTCACGCCCCAGCCCACCCCGATTGTCGCCGTAGCCTAGCGAGTACGCGCCGTAGAGCCAGCATGTGCCGTCCTGGCTCTACTCGGCCGCCTCGGCCTAGTGCCGGTGGCGCTTGAGGCGGGCGCGCAGGTCCGGCCAGGCCAGGCAATTGGCGACGTCGTCGCGCGTCACCCAGCCACGCCGGGCCTGGGCGACGCCGTAGCGGGCCAGGCCGAAGCCGCTCGGACTGTGGGCGTCGGTATCGATGCTCAGCAGGACGCCTGCCTGGATGGCGGCGCGGGCGTGGTAGTCGGTCAGGTCGAGTCGGGCCGGGTCGGCGTTGATCTCCAGGATCGTGCCCGTGGCCGCTGCCGTGGCGATGATGTCGTCCATTGCCAGGTCGGCGCCCGGCCGGCGGTTGACGATCCGCCCGGTCGGGTGGGCGATGATATCGACCAGCGGGTGGCGAATCGCGCGCAGCAGGCGCTCCGTGATGACGGGGCGTGGCTGGCGCAACGATACGTGCAGCGAGGCGATCACCAGATCGAGCCAGCCCAGTGTCTCGTCATCCAGGTCGAGGCTCCCGTCGGCGTGGATCTCCATCTCGCAGCCGTGCAGAATGGTGATGCCCTCGACGCGCTGCCGCGCGGCCTCGATCTCGGTCCGTTGCTGGCGCAAGCGGGCGACATCGAGGCCGTTGGCGACAGCCAGGCCGTGGCTGTGGTCAGTGATGACGAGGTACTCCCGGCCGGCGTCGCGGGCTGCCAGCGCCATCGCTTCGATGCTGGCGCCGCCGTCGCTCCAGTTGGAGTGGCAGTGCAGCTCGCCCCGCAGGTCGGTCAACTCAACTAACGCCGGCAGCCGATGCTCGGCAGCGGCCTCGATCTCACCGCGGTCCTCGCGCAGCTCCGGCGGCGTCCAGTCGAGGCCGAGCGCGGCGTAGACCTCCGCTTCAGTCGCGAGCGGCTCCAGCACGCCGTCGCGGATCAGGCCATGCTCCGACAGACTCCAGCCACGGTCCTGCGCCATCGTCCGCAGGCGGATGTTGTGCTCGCGGCTGCCAGTGAAATGAATCAGCAGCGAGCCGAAGGCCGGCGGCGGCAGCACCTCCAGGTCGACCTGGACGCCGGCGCCGGTGACGACGGTGCACTTGGCGTTGCCGCGCCACAGAACCCGCGCCACGGTCGGCAACTCGGCGAAGGCGTCGATGACGGCTGGCGGGTCCGTCGCGGCGCACAGCAGGTCGATGTCGCCAATCGTGTCTTTCATCCGGCGCAGGCTGCCGGCCAGCTCGACCCGATCGATCGGCGCCGTGGCGCGCAGGTCAGCCAGCAGGCGCTCGGCCAGCGGCAGCGCCTCGCCCAGCGCCATGCGCGTGCCGCGCTGGCGCACCTGGGCGATGCCCTGCAGGAGCCGCTCTTCGCTTCTGGCGCCGAAGCCGGCCAGATGGCGCAGCTTGCCGGCCCGGGCGGCGGCCTCCAGCGCGCTCAGATCGGCAATGCCTAGCTCCTGATACAGGCGCATCGCCGTGCGCGCGCCAACGTCGGGCACCTCCAGCAGTTCTGATAAGCTGGGCGGGATCTGCTCGCGCACCTCGTCGAGTTGGTGGAACGAGCCAGTCGCGGCTACCTCGCTCAACTTGGCGGCGATGGCCTCGCCAACGCCGGGCACCTGGCGCAGGCGGTGCTCCGCCACCAGTTCCGCTAGCGGTGTGGGAGTTTCGCGCAGCCCGGAGGCCGCGCGCCGGTAAGCATTGCGCCGATGGACGCTCTCCCCTCGCAACTCCAGCAGATCGGCGTACTCCTCCAGCAGGGCCGCGGCGTCGGCATTGGTCATTGGCGAGCCTCTCCTCGTGGTGCGAACACAGCCGGCGAGCGCTGCGTTTCAAGTATAGTGCCAGGCGCGCGGCCGGCTGACACGGCGGCATCGCCGGCCGTGCACACGGAGATACCCATGGATGACCTGATCGTCGCGAGCCGCAACGCGGGCAAGATCGCCGAGTTGGCCGCGCTCTTGAGCGGGCTAGACCTGCGGCTCATCAGCCTGCAGCAGGCCGGCGTCACCGACGAGGCGCCGGAGACGGGCGACACGTTCACCGCGAACGCCGTTGAGAAGGCCGAGTACGTCTGCCGGCAGACCGGCCGAGCGGCGTTGGCCGACGACTCCGGTCTCTGTGTCGACGCGCTCGGCGGCGCACCGGGTGTCTACTCGGCGCGATTCGGTGGGCCGGGTCTGACCGATGCCGACCGCGTGCAGCGGCTGCTGGCCGCGCTGGTCGGTGTGCCCGCCGAGCGGCGGCAAGCGCGGTTCGCCTGCGTGCTGGCACTGGCGCGTCCGGGGCGGGCGACGCTGACCGTCGACGGGCAGGTCGAGGGCAGCATCGCGGCTGCCCCGGCCGGCGCCGGTGGCTTTGGCTACGACCCGATCTTCTATCTGCCCGAGCGCGGCCAGACGATGGCGGAGGCGCCGCCCGAAGTCAAGAACGCGATCAGCCATCGTGCCCGCGCCGCGCGAGCGATGCATGACCTCATCCACCGGCTGCGCGACGCCGGCGCCTGGTAGGAGGGTCCGTGGTGGGTGGTAGGAAGCCGATGACCACCGACACGCCAGCGCCGGTGCCGATCGTCGGCGTGACAGGCACCGTCGGCAAGTCGACAACGGCGACGCTGCTCGACCGCCTGGTGCGAGCGGCTGGCTGGAGTACGGCGCTCTGGCTGGACGATGGCGTGCGCATCGACGGCCAGGCGCAGTCGGGCGAGTTGGAGCCGTGGAGCCGCGCGCTCCGTGGGGTGACGCAGGGCGACATCCGGCTGGCGATTCAGGAGTTGCCGGCGGCGACGGTCCAGGCCGTCGGTCTGCCGGCCGGCATGTACGCGGTCGGGGTTGTGACCAACCTGGCCATGAACGAGGCGGTGCTGGCCGGCACGCCGCAGGTCGCCATGCAGGCCGCCGCCAACCGGCGGGTTGCGGCGGCTGTGCATCACCAGGGGGCGCTGGTGCTCAACGCCGACGATCGGGCGGTGGCCGACCTGGCGGCCACCGCGGCCTGCCCGGTCGTGTTCTGGGCGCTGCGGCGGGCGAGTCCGCCACTGGCCCGCCACCTGGCGGCCGGTGGCGCCGGCCTGTACCTGGCCGACGCCGCGCTGGTCTGGGAGCAGGGCGACGTTCGATCGGTCATCGGGAGCCCCACGGCCGCGCCGGTGACCGGCGGTGGTCTGGCCCTATTTCAGGTCCAGAACCTCTTGCCGGCGGTCGCGACGGCGCTGGCGCTTGGGCTACCGGCGGCCGATGTCGGCCGCCGCCTTGGCCGGCTGGACGAGACGGACGGGCTGCTGGACCGGCTGGTGTCGCCGCGGCCGGGGGTGAACGGTCGAGCCATCGTCGCCAGCGCGCGGGGCTTGCTGGCCTTCCGGGCACTGGCGCGCCTGCTGGGTCGCCTCGACGGTGGGGCCGGGCGTGTGATAGCTGCCGTCGCCTGGCCGGACGGTCTGGAGGGTGGTGAGGCGCGCGAGATCGCCCGCACACTGGCACGCCTGTGCAGCCTGCTCTTTCTGCATGGTTCAGGGGCGGAGGTCGCCGCCGCGCTGGTGGTCGAAGCGCGCCCGCCCGACCGGCTGCCGGCCTTCTGCCGGGCCGTCGAGTCCGAGAGCGAGGCGCTGCGCCGGCTCGCCCGCCTGCTGACCGAGCGCGACCGGCTGCTGCTTGTCGGTGATCGACCGGCGGCCAGCCTGGCGCTGTTCCAATCGTACGTGGCCTGACCGGCGGGCAGCGTCGCGTGGCCGGCGTCTGGCTGGTAGCATACGGGCGACCGGGCTGATCGGCGTCACCGGCGCCGGCAGGGAAGGAGCGACGCGGTGTCGATGCCGTTGGAGGCGCTGCGGCGGGCGCTGGTGACGCCAGGCGGACCATCGCCTGACAGCGAGTCGGTCGGTGATTTCGCACGGCTCGACACCGGCCGCGAGCGGCGCAAGGGCGTGCCCGAGGTCGTCTATGCCGCGTCGAAGACGCCGGACCAGGTTGTCGCCATCTGCCAACGCGTCGTGGCCGCCTCGGGACGAGCGATTCTCAGCCGGGTGCCCCCGGCGACGGCCAGCGCCGTGCAGGCCGCATTTGGCGCGGAGTGGGAGATCGACCAGCGCGCTGGCGGCAGTCTCCTCATCGTGCGCCGACCGGACGCCATGGCCAGTCCCACCGGCGGGCGGGTGGCCATCATCGCCGCTGGCACATCCGACCTGCCGTTCGCAGAAGAAGCCGCGGCGGTGGCGGCCGAGATGGGGTGTGCCGTGCGCCAGGTGACGGACGTCGGTGTGGCCGGGCTGCACCGCCTGTTCGGCCCGCTCCAGCAGGTGTTCGACGACGGGGTGGACGTCCTGATCGTGGCCGCGGGCATGGATGGCGCGCTGCCATCCGTGGTGGCTGGCCTGGCGTCGGTGCCGGTGATCGGTCTGCCAACCCCGGTCGGTTACGGCCTGGGTGGCGAGGGCGTCGGCGCGCTCATGACGATGTTGCAGAGTTGCGCCCCTGGTCTGGCGGTCGTCAACATCGGCAACGGCGTCGGCGCTGGCGCGATGGCCGCGCTGATCGCCAACCAGGTCGCCGCGGCCCGCGCGTCAATCGTCGCGCCCGCGACGACAGGAGAGGCGTCATAGGGCCTCCTCATCCGTCGGGGAGTGCGTCACGCAGGAGCGCCCGCGCGGCCGCTGCGGGGGCCATCGCGCCGCGCGCAACGTCGTTGGCCAGGGTGGTCAGCACGGAGGAGCGATCGAGGCGCCGGCGCACATCGGCTACCGCCAGATCGAGAACGAGCGTGCGGGCCGCGGTCGCGGTCAATGCCACCTCGGCGCGGCCGCTCGGCAGGTCGGCGATCAGAGCGGCCAACTCGCCGATGCCGGCGCCAGTCGTCGCAGTGGTGATCACCACGTGCGGCGGCGTCCGGCCGGCGGGCGCCACCAGCGCGCGCAGGTGGGCGGCGAACTGCTGCGCGCTGGGGACATCGCCTTTGGTGACGGCGATGACGTCGGCAATTTCCAGCAGCCCGGCCTTGAGCGCCTGCACCTCGTCGCCCTGGCCGGGCGCCTGCGCCAACACCGCCACGTCGACCAGGCGCGCGATGTCGATGTCACTCTGGCCGACGCCGACCGTTTCGACCAATACCAGATCGAACCCGAACGCGGCCAGCACAGCCATCGCCGCCTCGGTTGCCTCAGCCAATCCACCGGGCCAGCCGCGCGCGGCCATGCTGCGGATGAATACGCCGGGGTCGGTGAAATGCTGGCTCAGCCGAATGCGGTCACCCAGCGTCGCCCCGCCTGTGCGCGGCGACGAGGGGTCGACCGCCAGCACGGCCACGCGCTGCCCCTGCGCCCGCCACCAGCCGACCAGCGCCCCCGCCAGCGTGCTCTTGCCGGCTCCGGGTGGGCCGGTGAGGCCGATCGTCCGTGCCGATGGGGGGAGGGCGCGAACAGCAGCCAGCACCGGCGCTGCGGCCGGGTCTCGGTCCTCGATCATCGACAGCAGCCGAGCCAGCGCCCGCACGTCACCCTGCTGATAGCGGTCCAGCAGCGTCACGCCACGCGCTCGGGGCGGGCATGGGTCTTGATGAAGGCAACGATGTCGGCCAGCGACGAGCCGGGTCCGAAGATGGCGGCCACGCCCTGCTGCCGCAAAAGCTCGACATCGTCTGGTGGGATAATGCCGCCGCCGAACAGCAGCACATCGTCCAGGCCGGCCGCCCGCATCAAGCGCAACACGTCGCTGAAGAGCTGCATGTGGGCCCCGGACAGGATGCTCAGACCAATGGCGTCAACATCCTCTTGAACCGCGCTGGCGACGATCATCTCCGGTGTCTGGCGCAGTCCGGTGTAGACGGCCTCCATCCCCGCATCGCGCAGCGCTCGGGCAATGACCTTCGCACCACGATCGTGCCCGTCGAGGCCGGGTTTGGCAATGATCACGCGCAGGCGTCGCGGTGGTGACATGGGCATCTCCTCTTGCTGTGTCCGCTGCCCAGGTGGACGCGTCAGGCGCCACTGGCGGAAAGCGGCGCCTCCAGACGTTGGCCCCGGTCGTGATAGGCGAAGACGCCGCGGCCGGTCTTGCGACCGAGGTGGCCGGCAGCGACCAGGCGGCGCAGCAGCGGGCAGGGACGGTACTTGTCGTCGCCCAGGTCGTGGTGCAGCGCCTCGATAGCCGCTAGCACGACGTCGAGGCCGATCATGTCCGCCAGTGCCAGCGGCCCGAGGGGATGATTGAAGCCTAGCGTCAGCGCCGCGTCTATCGTCGCCGCATCGGCGACGCCTTCCATCAGTGCGAACATCGCCTCATTGAGCATTGGCAGCATGATCCGGTTGGCGGCGAAGCCGGGCGCATCGGCGATCACCAGCGGTGTTTTGTCCAGCCGCCGGGCCATCGCGACCATCGCCGCAACCGTCTCATCGCTGGTGGCGAGGCCACGCACGACCTCTACCAGCGCCATCACCGGCGCCGGGTTGAAAAAGTGCAGACCGACCACCCGGTCGGGCCGCCGCGTCGCGCCGCCGAGTCGTGTGATCGACAGACTGGAGGTGTTCGAGGCTAGCACCGTCGTCGGCGGACAGCACCGGTCGAGGGTCGCGAACAGCTCAGCCTTGGCCGGCAGCGCCTCGATGATCGCCTCGATGACGAGGTCGCTGGCGACGGCATCGAGCGTGGTCGCCGTCGCCAGCCGCGCCTGAGCCGCCTGCGCGGCGTCGGCCGGCAGCCGGCCGCGCTCGGCGGCTCGCGCCAGCCGCTCGGCGATGCCGGCCCGGCCGCGCGCCAGCGCCGTGGCGTCGGCGTCGATCAGGGTGACCGGCAACCCGGCCACGGCGCAGACCTGGGCGATGCCGCTGCCCATTGTGCCAGCGCCGATGACGGTGACGGCGGTGATCTCCACGCTGCGCGCCCTCCGAGCGGTGCCTTTCGACCCTGTGCGATTGTTCGCGCGCCGGTGGCCAGCGTCAAGGCGGCGTCCAGCCGTTGTAGCGCGTCATTGCCGCTGCCAATCCGTCGCGCAGCCAGCACTCGACGACGTCGGCCGCGGTGGTGACGACCAGTGGCAGCGTCTCGCGCTCGACCGGAGCGAAGGGCTGCAGCACGTAGCGGTCGGCCGGCACGGCCGGCGGCGGCCGGCCGATGCCGATCTTGAGCCGGGCGAAGTCGTGGCGGTGCAGGTGTGCGATGATCGAGCGCAGGCCGTTGTGGCCGCCCGACGACCCATCGGCGCGCAAGCGCAAGGCGCCGAACGGCCGATCGAGGTCATCGCAGACGATCAGCAGGTCGGACGCAGCGACCCGATAGAAGTCGGTCAGAGCGGCGACGGTCTCGCCACTGGCATTCATGAAGCCGCGTGGTCGAGCCAGCACGACCGGCTCGCCGGCCGCCACGCCGCGCGCGACGTCGGCACGCCCGCGCCCAGCCGTCAGACGCCAGCCGAGGCGCGCAGCCAGCGCATCGATGACCATCTGGCCAGCGTTGTGGCGCGTCCGCGCGTACTCGCGGCCGGGATTGCCGAGGCCGACGATCAGCTTAGGCACCGGTCAGTACCGCTCGATACACCGCCATCGTCGCGCTGGCCGTGGCAGCCCAGGTGAACTGGGCTGCCCGCGCCATGCCAGCGGCGGCCAGGCGAGCCTGCTCGCCGTCGTTGATGGCGATCTCGGCCAGCGCGTCGCTCCAGGTGGCGACGTCGTCCGGCGCCAGCAACCAGCCGGCCGTGCCGACGACCTCGCGCAGCGCTGATCGGTCGGCCGCCAGCACCGGTGTGCCACAGGCCATCGCTTCAAGTGCCGGCAGGCCGAAGCCCTCGTAGCGCGACGGAAATGCCAGCGCCAGCGCGCCGGCGTACAGCACCGCCAGCTCGCCCAGCGTCGGCCGGCCGACCCAGGTCACCCGATCGCGGGCGGTCATCGCTGCCAGCGCCCGCCAGGTGTCGTCGGCCAGCCAGCCCTCACTGCCGGCCAGCACGAGCCGCGGCGCCGCCGGCCAGCGCGCCGCCAGCCGGTCGTAGGCGGCCAGCAGCAGCGGCAGGTTCTTGCGCGGCTCGATCGTGCCGACTGTCAGGTAGTAGGCGCCAGCCTCGCCGAGCGCCAGCGCGGCCACTGCCGGCCGCGCCGCCGCGGCTACCACCGCCGCCGCCCGTGCGGCCGGCGCCAGTGGCTGGAAGACCGCGCCGACCCCTTGCGGCACGACCGTCACGCGCGCGTCGGCCAGGCCCAGGTAGTCGCGCAGGTCGCGCCGTGTGGTCTCGGAGACGGCGATGACGTGGTCGGCCGTAGTCACCGCCTGGTGAATCTGGCCGTAGTAGCGACGGCCGTCGCTGGCCAGCACCTCCGGCCAGCGCAAGAAGGCGACATCGTGGACGGTTGTCACGCAGGGCCAGCGTCGCAGCGCCGGGGGCACGACATCGGTGGCGTGCAGGAGATCAGGCCGCAGCGCGGCCACTTCAAGGCCAAGGGTAACGCTTTCCCAGCGGTGATGGGCCGGCGTCAGCGCCCGCCGCTGGCCAGTCGCGGCCGGGATTGGCAGCGGCGTGGCGTGGCGGTGTCGCAGGACGGTCAGGCGTGGGCCGCCCGGCATCGTGGCCAGTGCTTGGCACAGCTCGCGACTGTACGTGGCGATGCCGCCCGGACGCTGACCGGCTAGCCGGGCGTCTATCACGACGTGCAACGGGAGCACTCCTGCTGTCATGAGGGAGCGCCGCCAGGACCGGACCGCCTGGCTGGGCAACGAGTATGGCAGCGGGAGGCTGCGCTGGCTACCACGCGGCAAGCTGGACGCGGGCCGATGGTATACTCTGCGAGCGACGAGCGACCGTGCGCGGCGAGGCTCCTGCTGGCCCGGCGCCGGTGTGGCTGGCGTGGAGGCCGGGATGACCTTCTTCGGCATCGGGCCATTTGAGATTCTGCTGATCTTCGTCGTCGCGCTGCTTGTGTTCGGGCCGGATCGGCTGCCACAGGCGGCGATGCAGCTTGGCCGCTGGGTCGGTCAGTTTCGCCGCTGGTCTGCCGACATCACGACCGAGTTCCGCGAGGTGACGAAGGAGTTCAGCACGGAGTTCGAGGAACTCCGCAACGTCACGCAGGACCTGCAGAACGAGTTGCGCGGGGTCCAGGCCGACCTGGCGAACGAGATGCGCCAGGTGGCGGCGCTCAGCCAGGGCACAGAGGCGACCGAGACCGCCGCCTACGGCACTCCCGGCGACGGCATGCAGACCTGGGCGCCGGCATCGCCAGGCGTGACCGCGCTGGCGACCAGTCATGACGGCGCCAGTCAGGAGGCGGACATGAGTGCCAGCGCGCCGCCGGCGGCGACCAAGGATGACCCGCGCGTCGATGTGTCGGTATTCGACCTCGACGAGGTCGTGCTGATGCCGCGCTCGCCGCGGCCGGTCATCGCGCCCGAGGCCAACGGCCACGCCGCGCCGGAGGCGGTGGCGGTGATGGCGCCGCCACGGCGGCAACCGCGCGCTGATCGACCGACCTATACTCGGCCGCTACGTCGCGGCGGCTGACTCGGCGCCGGTAGCGGGCTGCGTCGCGATGAGCAATTGAACCCAGCCGTGCCGGCTGCGCTCGACAACCGTTCGCGTTGTGAGCCGGCTAGTGGGCAATGGCAGCACGACGCCGCCGCGCCCGGTGACCAGTTGATGCCCCGCGGCCAGCATACGCCGGTGCGGGTCGGCACTGTCCAGCCAGCCGTGAGTGGCGACTACCAGGCGGCCACTGGGGCGCAGCACACGCTCGGCTTCGTGCCAGGTGGCAGGCTCCAGGATGTAGGGAGCCGGAAAGAGCGACAGCAGCGTGCCGGCGCTGGCGTCTCGGAGCGGCAGACGCAGTGCCGACGCCCGCACCAGCCGACCAGGGACGTGCCGGCGCGCCTGGCGCAGCATCGGCGCCGCGATATCGATGCCGACGGCGACCAGGCCGAGCGCCCTTAGATCGGCCTGTGCGCGGCCGGTGCCGCAGCCAAGCTCGACGACCGGCGGGTCACCGATGTGTCGCAACGCCAGCCGCCTCCACGCCGCCCACTCACCGGCGAATGCCACCTGGCTGACGGTATCGTAGACCGGCGCCAGCGGC
The DNA here is from genome assembly GCA_020849725.1 of Chloroflexota bacterium. The sequence goes on along the minus strand of JADLAZ010000058.1, from coordinate 3,993 downwards.
GCGTAGAGCAGGCCGAAAAGCATCTGTAGCAGCCGTCGTCGCACGCTCGCCTCCGCGGCAAGTCATCCCTCAGTCTCTGTGCCCCGACCAGTCGAGCGCTTTGACAGGGTCGGCCGGCGGAGCGTACCATAAGGTCTGGGCCGCGGTTGCCCGCGTCGTGATGGTGGCATGCGCGCCGACAGTTGGTGCCGCCGGCTGGGTTGCAGCGTTGCACGCGTGCCAGCCCGTGGTGGGGCTGACGGTGACCGGAGCGCGGGGCAGGAACATGGCGGCCGACCTCCCTCTCACGACCGGAGCGCTGATCCGACGGGCCTGGGTCGTCCTCGGCTTGGCTTTCATCGGGTTCGCACTCGTCGCCGGCACGATTGTCAGCGGTCTGTACATGTACGGCCGGAGCGCGATGGAGCCGCGCGAAGGCGTGCTGGAGACGGTGGGCGAAGTATTACTCCAGCCGGCCAATGAGACGCGCTTCAAACAGGTCCGCGCCGGCGAGTCGGTGCGTGTCGGTGACACGATCAAGACCCCCGTCGGTGTGTCAGCCCGAGTGGTCCTGTTTGACGGCAGCCACCTGGCGCTGGCTGAAGGCGCGCTGGTAACCCTTGACGACATGAGCGCGTCACGCTTCGTGGCCAGCGAGAAGCGAATTCAGGTGAGTCAGCGCGAAGGCTGGCTGCGCCTGGTCGTGCCGCCGCTGCGCGACTATCAGACTGGCCGGTACACGACGCTGGTTAATGGCTTGGTCGTCGAGGTGGACGGCCAGTCGGATCGCCCGATGGACGTGAGCATTCGCCTCCGCGCCATCGACGATGGCCCTACTGACCTGGCGCAGGTTGGTAGCCGTGAGTCGCTGATCTCGGTACAGTCCGGTGTGGCGGAGGTCGGCTACGGGACGGAGTGGGTCACGCTGCCGGCCGGCCAGGCACTGGTGCAGGGCACCGCCGCGCGCCTGGCGCAGCCCGAGTCGCTGCCGCTTGATTTCATCCGCAATGGGGACTTCTCGGCGCTGGCCGTTGGGCCGGCCAACGAAGTTTGGCCGGAATACTGGCGCGAGACCCGCGACCAGGGTGGCGACGGCGGCGAGTTGTGGGGCACGACTGAGATCGTGCATGAAGACATCAACGGGCGCGTTCAGCCGGTCGTCGTCTTCGATCGCCGTGTGAACGCCAAGGACAACGCGGTTCACGGCATTCAGCAGTCGCTGAACCTGCCGCTCGACCACGTTCGCTCGCTGCAGTTGCGCGTGCTGCTCCAGGTGCGCTACCACAGCCTGTCTGGCGGTGGTGTGGCTGACAGTGAGTATCCGGTGATCGTTAAGGTCACCTATCGTGATCGCCAGAACCGGTCGGTCGCCTGGTACCGCGGCTTCTACACCCACAACGAGCAGAAACTTCCGGTGCCGAACGGCGTAAGAGTAGGGCAGGATGAGTGGTTTACCTTCACTCAGGACCTGCTGCGGCTGAGTCCGAAATCGGGAGATAGCGAACCAGTCTTGCTGGAAACCCTCGACATCTACGCCTCGGGACATGACTTCGCCTCGGCAGTGGCGTCGGTGGCCATTGAAGGCGAGTAGTCGACCAGACAGCACGCGGGACGCACACAAGCGCGGGAGGCGTGTCAGGTTCTGGTCCGCGCCGCGGGCCGGCAACCACCAGAGGAGGTCCGGGTGAGCATGATCGCGGTTGTCGGCACAGGCTACGTCGGTCTCGTGACGGGCGCCTGCTTTGCCGATCTGGGCAATGACGTCATCTGCATCGACATCGACGAGCGCAAGATTGCGGCGCTGCAGGCCGGCAGCATCCCCATCTACGAGCCGGGCCTGGAGGAGATGGTGGTGCGCAACGCGCGCGCCGGGCGCCTCCGCTTTACCACCAGCTACGCCGCGGGGCTGCCGTCGGCCGAGTTCTGCTTTATCACCGTGGATACGCCATCGGGCAGCAACGGTCAGGCGAACATGACCGCCGTGCGCGGCGCGGCCCAGATGATCGGACAGGCCATGCGCGGCCACACGACCATCATCAATAAGAGCACCATGCCGATCGGCTCGGGTGATCTGGTGACCTCGATCGTGGCGCCGTTCGCCTCCGACGACGTCACGTTCGATGTCGTGTCGAACCCAGAGTTCCTGCGCGAGGGCGCCGCTATTCAGGACTTCATGAGTCCTGACCGGGTCGTACTCGGCAGCACCAATCCGGCGGCGGCCGAGCATGTCGCCGAGCTGTACGCGCCGCTCAATGCTCCGGTGCTGATGACCGACCTGCGCACCGCCGAGATGATCAAGTACGCCGCCAACGCCTTTCTGGCCACGCGCATCAGCTTCATCAACGAGGTCGCTCAGATCTGCGAGCGGCTGCACGCCGACGTGAGGGTCGTGGCCGAGGGCATGGGGTTGGACAAGCGCATCGGTCGCCATTTTCTGGATGCCGGCATTGGCTTCGGTGGATCGTGCTTTCCGAAGGATGTGCGGGCGCTGGCCTACATGGCCGAAGCGACCGATTGCCATCCGCAATTGCTGAATGCCGTGGTCGAGATCAACGAGGCGATGCGGCGTCGATTCGTGCTCAAGGTCGAGCGCATTCTCGGCGACTTGCATGGCGCGACCATCGGCGCCTGGGGCCTGGCGTTCAAACCGGACACCGACGACATGCGCGAGGCGCCGGCGATCGACATCCTCAAGGGCCTGGTGCAGAAGGGCGCCCGCGTGCGGGCCTATGACCCGGTGTCGATGGATAATGCCCGCCGCTACTTGCCCGAGATCGAGTACAGCCGCAGCCCGTATGACGCTGCGGCCGACGCCGACGCGGTGATTCTGCTGACCCATTGGAACGAGTTCAAGCAGGTCGACCTAACGCGGGTGGCCCGGCAAATGCGCCGGCCAATCATGGTCGACGGCCGCAATCTGTACGACCCGGCCGAGGTGCGCCGCCACGGCTTCGTCTACGCCGGGGTCGGACGGTGCTGACGGCCGACCATCCCGATGGCGCGGCGCTGTGTGAGTGCGGGGTGGACGTCGTCGATCTGGCCCGGTTTCGGACCAGCTACGCCCGCTGGGGCGAGCGGCTGCTGCGGCGCGTCTTTACTGAGCGCGAGGCAGCGCGCGGCCGCGGCCGGCCGGATGAGCTGGCGGCCCGCTTCGCCGCCAAAGAAGCGATCTCCAAGGCGCTCGGCACGGGCATTCGTGGCGTCGGCTGGCGCGAGATGGAGGTGCTGGCCAACGCCCGCGGCAAGCCCTACGTCCAGTTGCATGGCGCGGCGGCCGAGCGGGCGCGGGCGCTGGGCCTGGTCTCCTGGTCGGTCAGCCTGACCCACTCCGACACGCTGGCGATCGCCATGGTCGTCGCCTGCCGGTCGGCCATGGCGGAAGGATAGACCGACGGGGCATGGGTGGTGTGGTCGGACGCCGGCGATATCGACGAGGGAGCCATGCGAGTCGTCACGAGCGCCGAGATGAAGGACCTCGAAGCCCAGGCCGGCCGTCTCGGTATGCCGGAGCCGGCGCTAATGGCGACGGCGGGCGCAGCCGTCGCGGCGGCAGCGCGGCGACTAGCGCCGACCGGCCCGGTCGTCGCGCTGGTCGGGACCGGCAATAATGGTGGTGATGCGCTGGTGGCGGCGGCGGACCTGCTGCGCGATAACCGGCCGGTGGCGCTGTGGGTCGCGCCCGGCCGCCAGGCGCCGCTGCCGGTTGCCGAAGCCACGCTCGCGGACGCCACGCCTCTGGCGGACCTCGACGCGCTCGCCGGGGCACTGGCTCGGGCGACGCTCGTCTTAGATGGCCTGTTTGGCACGGGCTTGAGCCGTGCGCCAACCGGGGCGCCGGCCGCGGCTATCGCGGCGGTGAATGACGCGTGGGCCCGGATGCGTGGCCTACGGGTGCTGGCGATCGACGTGCCGTCGGGTATGATGGCCGACACCGGCGCGGCGCCGGGGGTGGCCATCAGGGCCACGGTCACGCTCGCGCTTGGCTATCCCAAACGCGGCCTGTACCTGACCGCC
>JADLAZ010000057.1 GCA_020849725.1 Chloroflexota bacterium | reverse complement strand
TCGGCAGCGGCTCGGCCTCGCCGCCATCCAGCGCCAGCCGGTAGAGGGCGGCCGTGCCGCGCTCGGCGCGGTCGGATAGGAAGAAGAGCCAGCGGCCATCGGGCGACCAGCGGGGCCGGTGGTCCTGCGCCAGGCCGGCGGTCAACTGGCGCGGTGACTGACTGCCGTCGGCCAGCGCCAGCCAGATGGCGCTGCGCGGGTGCTCCTCCGACCGGCCGAGCGGCGCGACCGTGTAGGCGACCAGCCGGCCGTCCGGCGACACCTGCGGCTCGCTCGGCACGCGGCCATTGACGACCATCTCTGCCGTGAGCTCGGCCATGGCTATGATCTCTTTCGTGCTCTTTCGTGCGGCTCCCGATTCAGACGGACGGCTGCGCCAGCGCGGTCGCGCTCATGGGGAGTGGCGACGAGCCGCCGCAGTCCCGGATTCTACACCCATTCCTATCCACAGGCGTGCCAGCGGCGACACGGGCAGTGGTCTCGTCGGCATTGAGTGGGCGCCGGGCGACGCGGCGGCCCACTCGTCACCGTTCTGGTCGGTTGCCGCCATCAGCGCCGGTCCGGATGCCATCGATGGTCGCGCGTCCAGCGCGAGAATCGTCATCCGTGGGACCTCCATCGGCGAGTAGCGGCAGCTCGCGGGGCGGCCGCCGGCACCACCCATGGCGGCAGCGGTGTCAGGAGACCGCGGCGACGGGTGGTATGGCCGGCGTGAGTCCGTGGCGGCGCATCACCTCGGCCATCTTCGCCCGGTCTGGCGGCCCACCAGCCGCGGCGGCCAGGACGGCCGCGGCCTCGCGGAAGTACGCCGGGCCGATCGCCGCCGGGGTCAACGTCACCAACGCCCGCGTTTCGGTCGCGCCGTGGTTCGCAAACGCATGCACCACGCCGCGCGGGATACACAGCGCCTGCCCGGGCTCCACCGCCACCGTCTCGCCGTTGAGAATCCAGGTGGAGACCCCCGCCAGCCCGTAGATCGTCTCCTCGTAGGCATCATGGTTGTGCGGCGGGGCGGGCAGCCCCACCCCGGCCGGGACGACCATCTCGAAGACCGCCGCGCTGCCGTTCGACTCCGCGCCCGTGACCAGAAAGCAAACCTGGAGTGGGCCAACCTGGATCGTCTCCGCCGCGGGATTCAGTCGGACCTGCGTCGTGTGCGGGCTCATCGCTCCTCCTATGTGGTAAACTGAGTTTACGATGCTGACCCGCATAGTACACGGAGTTTACTCACTTGTCAAGCCTCCAGTCTGCGGACGAGATGTACATCGGCGCTCTGCTGCGCTACCCTGCTCGCGCGGTCCAGCGTCGCCTCATCCTCGAATTGAACAAGGCCGGGTTCGACGACCTGCGCATCCCCCACATGGCCGTGCTCCAATATCCCGGTCCCGACGGCGCGCGCCCGAGCGAACTGGCGGAGCGTGCCGGGATGAGCAAGCAGGCCATGAACCAGTTGCTGAATAGCCTGGAGCGCCTCGGCTATATCGAGCGACACGCGGCGGCGGGCCGCGCCCGCGTGGTCTCCTGCACCGCGCGCGGCCACGCGGTCTGGGCTACGATGCTCGACACCCTGCGGACCGTGGAAGATGAGTGGCGCGCCGAATTGGGGGTGGATCGATTCGCCCAGTTGAAAGACATCCTGTTAGATATCTGGTCCTCGCCCTTGGTGGTGGTGGCGCCGCTGGGTCAAGAAACCCAAGAACTAGGCTGACCGCCACCCGGTTCAGCCGCGGCCACCACCAGCGCCGCCGGGCGCTCGCTCTATCGTGTATCGCTCGCGCTGCGCCCGGCTCGAGCTGGCGGGCGCGCCAGCGCGCGGGCATAGACGCTGCGCACGTGGGCGGCGACGACTGGCCAGGCGAACAGCCGCTCGACGCGCTCCCGGCCGGCAGCCCCCCAGGTGGTCAGCCGCGTCGGATCGTCCAGCAGGTCGTCCAGCGCCGCTGCCAGTGCCGCCGGGTCCTGCGGCGGCACCAGCCGGCCGGTCACACCGTCGGCGACGACCTCGCGGAAGCCGCCGAAGTCGGCGGCGACCACCGGCCGGCCGCAGGCCATCGCTTCGCAAGAGGTAATACTGAATGTCTCGTTGACGAAGCTGGTGCCCAGCACCACGTCGGCGGTGGGATAGACGGCCGGCATGCGCGCCGCCGGCAGCGGACCGGCGAAGATCACCCGGTCGGTCACGCCCAGCCGCGCCGCCAGCGCCGTCAGCGCCGGGCGATAATCGCCGTCGCCAACCAGCGCCAGCCGCGGTGCGGGCGTGTGGCGCAGTTGCGGCAGCGCCTCGATCGCGTACTCTGCGCCCTTCCAGCGGACCATGCGGCCGGCCCACAGCAGCACCGGCGCGCCATCGGGCGACCAGGCCGCCCGCAGCACCGGGTCGGCCGGCCTGGGCTGGAAGCGGTCGGTGTCGATGCCGTTGTAGATCACCTCCGGCCGCAGCCCGTAGCGGGCCTGCACCTGGTCGGCATTGAACGCGCTGCACGACACGGCCGCGTCGACCCAGCGAGTGAAGGCACGGTCGCCGGCGAAGAAGTCCTTGCCGTGGCAGCCGAAGATCAGGCGCGCGCCGGTCAGCCGGTGCAGCAGCGCCCCGAGTGGCAGGTCGAATGGCTTCTGAATGTGGACGATATCGTAGCGGTCGCGTGCCAGACCCGGCAGCGACGTCGCGCCGACCGTCAGCCGCTCTAGCAGCTTGGTCAGGCCGTACTGCCGGTCGAGCAGCGGCAGCCGGCGCAGCGCTGCCCGCGACACATACGGCCGAGTGACGACACGCACACCGGGCAGGTCGCGCCGGATCGACCCCGAGCCGCCCCAGATCGTGACCGCATCGCCGGCTGCCGCCAGCTGCTCGGCCAGCTCCCAGACGAAGCTCTCCACTCCGCCGACCTGCGTCGTCGTGGTGACGTTGACCAGCGCCACGTGCAGCGGCCGAACTGGCGCGCTTCCGAGAGGGCCCACAGACATCGAGTTAGCTTCGGTCCGCATGACGTCCTGGCCTCACATGGCGGATCGGCCGGCACATACCGTCATCGTACACCGTCAGCCCCACCAGTCACAGCCAGCGCAGCGCGAACCGCGTCCCCGGCACCCGCAGACTCACCAGCGCCGCCCGATCATCCGGGTCGAGGCCGCCCAGCAGGCGGAAGACGACCAGGAAGGCCGTCGTCCCCAGCGCGGCGATGGCCACCTGGCCGACCAGCGCCGGCCCCAGCCGCTCGGCCACCGTCAGCGTCGGCGGCACCGGCAGCAGCCACGTCGCCAGCGGCCAGGCGACCGCGACCATCGCCGCACAGCCGACCAGCACCTGCCCGGCGAAGCCCCACGGGTAGCGCAGCCGCAGCAGCCGCATCGACCATACCCAGGCGACGGCCTCGGCCGCCAGCCCCGCCCCGCCGATCGCCACCGCCGCGCCCAGCGGGCCGTACACTGGCGGCAGCACGTAGAGGAGCGGCAGCGCCACCAGCCCGATCAGCCGCGAGCCGATCACCGGACCGTACCGCTCGTGGACCATCACCAGGTTGCGCGCCACCGCCAGCAGCGAGCCACCGAACAGACACAGCGCCAGCAGCGCCGCCACCGGCGCCGCCGCGCTGTACTGCGGCGCCAGGATGTTGGTCAGGTTCGGCGCCAGCACTGCCAGCCCCAGTGCCGCCGGGCAGAACAGCAGCAGCAGCGCCCGCGACAACTGGCTGTAGACGGCCTGCGTCTGCTCCGGCCCGTGCTGCTCGCGCAGCCGGGCGAACAGCGGGACTTGCAGGCCGCTGAACGGCGCGAACAAGATCTGCAGCACCTGGCTGGGCAGATAGTAGCCGAACTTGAACTCGGCCGCCGCCGCCAGCCCACCGACGAACAGCACCGCGAACGAGAACGAGTGCACCATGCTTGCCAGTTGCTGCCCGTAGTTCGTCAGTGAATAGCTCGCCAGCCGGTGGGTGAAGTCCGATCGCAGCCGGCCAGTCGCCGGCCCGGTCGCGCTGGCGATCGCCCGGCGCGTGCTCGACCAGGCCATGACGATCGCTGCCAGCGGCACCAGCACCAGCGCCGTCAACAGCCCGGGCAGCCCCAGCCCCAACACGACCGCGCCGACGATCAGCAGCGGCTGCAAGAGTGACGCCGCCATGTTGATCAGGTTGAACTCCATCTGTCGGAAGAAGGCCACCAGCACCTGCATCAAGACGTCGAAGATCGCGCCCAGCACCAGCAGCGCCACCAGTGCCCCAAACAGCATCCAGCGATGCTCCTCCAGTTGCGCCAGCGCGACCTGATCGCTCGTCCGGCTGGCCCAGAAGCCGAAGAACCAGTCGCGCGCTAGCACCATCCCCACCACCAGCAGTGCCACCACCGCCAGCTTGAAGAGTGCAATCTCGCGCATAAAGCGCAGCAGCCCCGGCCGGCCGGCGTCGCGCTCGACCTCCGGGTAGAACTTCGGCAGGCTGCGCTCGACGCCCATATCGATCCAGGTGCCGAGCAGCCCGGCCAGCGACGTCACTAGCACGATGACGCCGTACTCCTCTTTGGAGATGGCGTTGAACAGCACCAGCGACGCCAGCGACCCAAGCACGATCCGCAGCGGCAGCAGCGCGTTCCAGCGCATGGCGCTGCCGACCTGGCGGCGCAGCGCGTCCGGCGGTCGCTCGGTGGCGGCGCTCACGACCTGGCCTCAGGCCGCAGCAGGACCTCGAAGGTGCCGAGTACGGCGAATCGGTAGAGAGGATACAGCCACGGCGCCAGCCCGCCGCGCCGCGCCAGCGCCGCCAGCCGCCGCCGCTGGCCGGTCAGCGTGCCCAGCGAGCCGGCGCGCAGCGTCGTTTCGCGCGTGTCCTCGACCGAGAAGCCGAGCGCGCGGCAGAGCCGCACGACCTCCGGCCAGCTCTGGTAGTTCATCTCCTCCAGCGCCTGTCGGTCGGCGAAGGCCGCCCCCTGCTTGGTGCGGCCGGCCAGCGCCAGCGCCGCTCGCGCCGCTGGCCGCGGCAGCCAGTTGATGCCTGGCAGATGATAGTGCTGGTCACGCCAACCGTAGCGGTTCGTCATCGTCACGAGCGCCGCACCGGTCGGCCGCAGCACGCGCCGGATCTCGGCCAGCACCGCCGGCAGCGACTGAACATGCTCCAGCACATCCCAGCAGACCACGGCATCGGCGCTGGCGGTGGCACAGGGCAGCGCCTCGCCGGCGGCGCGCGCCACCGGCAGCGTCAGCTCGTAGCGCCGGCCGCGCAGCCGCGTGATGCGACAGTAGTCGCCGTTGAAGTCGGTTGGCAGCACGGCGTAGCCAGCTCGCGCCAGCGCCACGCTCAGCCCGCCCATGCCGCATCCCAGGTCGAGGATGCGTCCTCCGGCCGGAGCGATCGCCTGGACGCGCGCCACGCGCTCCGCCTGATACCGCTCCTGCCACAGCCGCCGCTCGCGCCAGGCCGCGAAGTCCGGCCGCCAGCGCATGTGCGCCAGCCATGGCTCGATGGCCGCCGTCAACTCGGACTCCAGGTCGGGGGGCGTGGTTGACGGAGCAGTCATCGCAGCCGCTCCAGCAGGACATAATCATCAACATCGAGGATGCGCCGCCAGGCGCCGCTGGCGAGCAGCCGTTCGACCGCCACGCGCTCGGCCGGGCTGCGCCGGCGGTCGCCGATCACCCAGCGCGCGTCGTTGACCAGCGCCGGGCTGTAGGCGCGGTTGCCGGGGAAGGAATGCAGCTGCCGGCGCAGGGGCACGTGCGGTGCAACCTCAGACGTGACGGCGACCGGCCCGCCGGCCGGCAGCGCCGCCAGCACCTGCCGGATCGCGGCGGCGCGCTCGTAGGGTCGGTAGCCACGCAGGTAGGCTGCCAGTGGCGCGCCCAGCGCCATCTGCTGACTGAGTGTCGCGAGCAGCAGCAGCCCGATCAGCCCGCTGCTCACCAGCGGCCGCCGGTCGGGCACGGCCAGCCAGCGCGCCAGCCACCGGCCCAGCCAGCCGCGCCCGTGCGCCAGGTCGCCCACGGCGTAGACCGCCGCCACGATGATCCAGGGCACGATCAACACGCTGTAGTCGTAGTCGAGCCGGCGCAACGTCTGGTCGCTGGCCAGCATGTTGATCGCGAAGCTCGGCAACGCCGGCAGCAGGAACACCGGCCGCAGCAGCGCCAGCCCGGCGACCGGCCACAGCAGCCCCAGCGTGTAGCGCAGCTTCTCGGCCGTCAGCACGCCGGCCAGTACATAGCCCGGCCGCGTCAGCAGTGTCGTCAGGATCGCGCCCGGATTGTCGCCCAGCCAGGCGAAGTAGAACAGGAACAGGAACGGCTCGCCCTGCCGCAGCGCCGGCACGATCACCAGCAACCCCAGCAGCCAATAGCCCGCGCCGACCAGTAGCGGCGCCAGACTGACTGACCACCGCCGCCGCGTGAGCACGCCGACCACGCCCAGCATCGCTACCGCCAGCGCCACGTCGAGCCGCACACTCAGCGCCAGCGCCGTCACCAGCCAGAAGGCGACCGTCCGGCCGCGCTGCTGGAAGTAGACGGCGAACAGCAGCGCCGTGGCGGCGATCAGCCGCGGCCGGAACTCGTAGGGCGTGACCGACTGGACCGTGTAGCTGGCCAGATAGAGGCCGGCCGCCAGCAGCGCCGCCACGCCGCTGGCCAGCTCATCGCGTGCGATCAGGAACACCGCCAGCCCGCCCAGCGCCGTCGCTGCCGCCAGGATGAAGAACAGCGTGGTGTAGCTCGGCGCGAGCGCGTACGGCAGCGCCAGCAGTCCCTCGATCAGGAACAGATCGATGCCAAGGATCGTGGTCGTCCCAGCGTACACCGACTGCTCGAACGGCCGGCCCTGGCTGGTGTTCCAGATCGGCTGGACGTAGGAGACGAGATCGAAGCCCTGCCGGAATACCGCCAGCCGCGCCAGCGCCATGGCGGTGAAGACGACCGCGTAGGCGGCCATCAGCAGCCACAGCACCGGCAGCACCAGCCGGTCGAGTGCTGCCAGCCGGGCAGCCGTTCCCCTCGGCGGCGCCTGTGTCTGGAGCCGCTCGTCGGCCGCTGTGCGTTGGGCCATGTGCTTCAACCCACATCCGACCGGCTGGCCGGATGCAACGAGGGTGGGCGGCGCCACGCCAGCCGCCGTGGCCGAAACATGGCCCTCGTCGTACCAACCAGGGCATTGACGCGATCGATCGCCCGTCCTCCCCTGGCCAGGCGCTACCCTGCGGCTGACCGTGCTCAATGGAGGTAGGTCAGGATACGAGTGTACCAGAACAGCAGGCCACCCCCGACCCAGGCGACCGCCAGCAGCACCGCCAGCCCACGTCCCACCCAGCCACGCCGGCCAAGCCAGGCCAGCGTCAGGCCGCCGGCGACGGCCAGCCCCAGCAGTGCGAAGAACTGGTAGCGCACCGACAGACCCACCACCAGCCCGACGAGCGCGAACACTGCACCCGCCGTCAGCCAGCCGAGCGTCACCCGGCCCGCCTGCGCGCCGCGCCACAGCCCGACCAGGCCGCCAGCCGCCAGCGGCAGCGCCAGCCAGCCGAGCGCCTCGATCGTGCGCCGCCCCTCCAGCCCCAGCCCGGCATTCCAGCCGAGCGCGGCGGTGGCGTCGCCGGCCGTCCGCGCCGCTACCACGCGCTGCGCCACCTCGGCCACCAGCCCGATGTAGTGCCGGTAGTAGAGCGCCACCGCCAGCAGCAGCGCCACCGCGAACAGGCTCGCCAGCGTCAGCGCCTGCCGGCGGCCGGGCGGCGGCAGCGTGGCGACGAAGACGGCCATCACCGGCACAGCCAGCAGCAGGCTCAGGAAGATACCGAAGTGACCGAGCAGCGCCACCAGCAGCGCCGCCACGATTGCCAGCGCCGGCAGCGGCCGTCGCCAGTCAGGCAGCACGGCCAGCAGCAGCAGCACCAGCCCGGCCGCCGCCTGCCCGAAGACGTTGGCGAAGTTGCCCTGCGACACGAGCAGGAAGCCGGCCGGTGCGAAGCCTTGCAGCGCCGCCGCCCACAACCCGGCCGCCGGCCCGCCGACGCGCGCCCCGACGACGTAGGCGATCCCCGCCAGCGCCGTCAGCAGCGCCGCGCTGGCGTGCGTCACCAGCGCTTGCTTCAGCCCGAAATCGTGATCGACGAGCGGCAGCAACGGCAACAGCAGCGCGTAGAAGGCCGGTGGGTAGGGCGCCGGCAGGGCGCTCGGCCCCGGCAGCGCCAGCGTGAACAGCCACGAGCCACGCGCCACCTCCTCCAGCCGGTGGACATTCATCGTCAGGTCGCTGCTGCGGAACTGGGGATGCGCCACCCCCAGCAGGTTCGCCAGCGCCACGCTCCACAGGATGAGGGCCAGTGGGCCAATTGGGGCAGTAGTAGGGCCAGGGGAATGGATGGGTAGGGACGCTTCGCGAAGCGCCCCTACGGCCGGTGGACCGGTGGGCGAGGAGATGGGCGCATGGCCCTGCTCAGGCCCGTGGTTGTCGGCGGGTAGGGGCAGCCCACCGTGGCTGCCTATCTGCGCTGTCTCGTCCACCCCGTCCACCGGGTCGATCGGCGCCCGGCGCCGACCAGTCCACCGGCCGACGATCGCGCCAGCCACCGCGATCGACCCCGACGCGATCACCAGCGGCACGCCGTCAGCCAACCACAGCGCCCAGGTGAAGCGGTCGAGGCGGCTGGCGACGACCAGCGCCACCGCCGTCACGCCGGCCAGCGCCAGTGCCATCCCGGGCCGACCCAGCACGAGCGCCGCCACCAGCGCCACCGCCACGACGGTCGTGGTCGCCAGCAGCGCCAGCCGCCACGGCGGCAGCGCCGGCACGCCGTCGATGGCCTCCACGCTAATGGCGTCGACCAGCACGCCCAGCCGGCGGGCGTCGTTCGGCGGCTGGAACTCGCTGGTGCGCAGCTCGACCCGGACATCGCCGCCGTCCATCAGCGAGGCGGCGATCGGGACCGTGAACCGTTGGACGGCGGCGGTGGTCTGGATCTGCGCCACCTCTTGGCCGCCGGCCAGCACCGTCACCGCCGGCAGTGGCGCGTTGCCCCGGCCCGCACCGGCCAGGGCCAGCGTTAGCACGGCATCGCGCCGGCCGAATCCGGGCGCGACGATGCCGGCGCTGCCGCGCGTCCAGCGGAAGGTGAGCGCGCCGTCCGGCGTGCGCTCGGCGGCATGAAAGCCGCTGATGAACGGATCGGCGTCGCGGCTGCCGAGATCGAGCGCGAATGGGACCGCGGTCCGGTACGACCAGGCCAGGCCGAGCGCCAGCCCGGCCAGCACCAGTGCCAGCCCGGCCAGGCCGACCAGCCAGCGCCAGCCGGGCCGCTCGGTCGCGGCCGTCAGCCGGGTGCGCAACGCACCCGCGGCCCGCGAGCGCGAATCGACAGTCAGCACGAATGATCTCCTGCCGGGGCACGCCGCGCCGCGCCGGGCAGCAGAGGCGGTTTGCGAACCATCCCTGCAACGGTCGGCCCATGCCGCCGACGCTTCGGTATAGGTGGCCGCTCCACCACCGTCAAGTGAAACGCGGGCCGGCTCACGGGATGACGAACACGGTCGATGGCAGCGCCTGCCAGCCGAAGCGTAAGTCGGTGGCATCAGGGAAGACGGCGAAGGCTACCTGGCCGCGCGCCTGCGCGCCCGGCGCCAGCGCCCCGGCCGGCAGCCCGACGACGGCGACCGGCTGGTAGCGCCGGCCGGTCACATCCGTCAGCCAGAAGTCCTGCTGTGGGTCGAACGGGCGCGCCTCGGCGCCAGGGTTGGCCAGCGTCACGTCGAGGACGACCAGGCGGCGGCCCGCGGGCGCAGTCAGCTCCGCCAGGTCAGCGCCAACGCGCTCGATCGTCAGGCGCTCGCCGGTCGGTGTCAGCAGCGTCGCGCCGACCGGCAGGGGCGTCTGCACCGCTCGCGCCTGCTGCTCCATCACACCGGAGACGCGTCCCATCACTTCCTGCACCTCGGTCGGGTCCGGGTTCAGCGCCGAGCAGCCGGCCAGCAGCAGCAGGACGAGCGCCGTCGCGACCAGCCCAACCGTGCGCCGTAGTCTCATCGTCGTGGATCCTCGTGCTGTTCGTGCCGCCAGGCGTCAGCGCCGACGGTGGCGTGTGATCGCCGGCTGAAGGAAAGAGTACCGCATGGCAGGCGTGCCCCGCACCGGCGCGGCGGCCAGCCCGGCAGTGGCTGTGGGTGTACATTTGCGGTAGAGGCGTGGCCGATCGGCGAGCAGGCTGCCTGCCCCGGCCGGTCGGCCCCACAACCGAGGTGATCAGCGATGCCTGCCACTCACGCGAGTCGATGGCTCGCCTTGTCGCTGCTGGCCGGCCTGCTACTGGCAGCCGGGTCCCAACCTCTCGGCGTCGCGGCGGCCCAATCCGCGCGCCTGCCCGGCGTTGCCGACCGCGCCTCGCTGGCCCGGTTCTTCGACGACCTGATCCCGGCCCAACTCGAGCGGCGCAATATCCCCGGCGCGGCCGTCGTCGTCGTGCAGGACGGCGGCATTGCCTTTGCCCAGGGTTACGGCTGGGCCGACGTGGAGCGGCGCGTGCCGGTGAGCGCCGAGCGGAGCCTGTTCCATATCGGCTCCAACACCAAGCTGTTTACCTGGACGGCGGTCATGCAATTGGTCGAGCAGGACCGGCTCGATCTGGACGCTGACGTCAATGCCTACCTGGACTTCCGCATCCCGGACACCTACCCCGCGCCGATCACCCTGAAGCATCTGATGACGCACACGGCCGGCTTCGAGAACCGCGACATCGGCATGCTCGCGTCGGGTCCGGCGGCCGTCACGCCCCTCAGCCAGTGGCTCCCCGCCCACCTGCCGGCGCGCGTGCGCCCGCCCGGCGTTGAGGCCGGCTACTCCAACTACGGGACGGCTCTGGCCGGCTACATCGTCGAGCGGGTCGCGGGTGTGCCCTACGAGGAGTACGTGGAGCAGCACCTGCTCGCGCCGCTCCAGATGCGGCGCTCGACGGTCCGTCAGGCCGTCTCGCCCGCGCTGGCCCCCGACGTGGCCCGTGGCTACGTTCTCGCGGACGGCCGTCACCGCGAGCAGCCGCTAGCGACTTACCGGGGCTTCCCGGCCGGCGCTATCCGCGCCACCGCCACCGATGTCGGCCATTTCATGATCGCCCACCTCCAGGACGGCAGCTTCGGCGACAGCCGCATCCTGCAGCCAGTCACGGCCCGCCAGATGCGCCAGACTCTGTTCCGGCCCGATCCGCGACTGAACGGTTTGGCCCACGGCTTCTGGGAGATGGACCGCAACGGGCAGCGCGTCATCGGTCATCTCGGCTCGGCCGCCCCGCTCCACTATTCGCTGCTGGCGCTGCTGCCGGATGCTGGCATCGGCCTCTTCGTCGCCTACAACGGCGATACCGCGCGCCCGCTGACCATCGACAATGAAACCCTGGCCGCCTTCATGAATCACGTCTACCCCGTGGCCGGGACGTCGGCGGCGGCGCTGGCGCCAGACGCCGCCCGCCGCGCCGATCAGGTGGTGGGGGAGTACCGACGCAACACCTTCGGCGGCTCCGATACGACGATCGAGAAGGCTCAGCGCCTCCTGGGACAGGGCAACCGACTCGTCACCCACCTGGGCGATGGCGCCCTCCAGGTGAGCACAGTAGGAGGCAGCGCGCGGTTTGTGGAGGTGGCGCCGGACTTCTACGAGGAGGTCGGCGGTCAGGACCGCTTGCTGGTCCGGCGCGATCCAGGCGGGCGGGTGATGTCGGCGCATTTCAGCGGTGTGCCGGTCTACACGTACGAGCGACTGAGCGCGCTGGAGCGGCCGGGCGTCAGCGCGGCGCTGCTGGTCGCCAGCGTGGTCGCCTTTGTCTCCACACTCCTGGCCGCCGTCGTGGGTTGGGGGCGCGGCAGGTTTCACCCCACCGGCGCTCCATCCAGCCGGCTGAGCCGTGTCGCTCGCGGTCTGGCCGTTGGCCTGGCCGTCGTCGCGCTCGGCTTCCTGGGCGGCCTGGCGCTGGTCTTCACCGACCCGGCGGTGATGATGGGCGACCTCACACGGTTGCGGGTGCTGCTGGTGTTGCCGTTGGTCGGGGCAGTCCTGACCGCCGGCGTCGTCGTCTGCGCCGGCCTGGCGTGGCAGCGGCGCCTGTGGGAGGTGCCGGCCCGCCTGCACTACACGGTCGTTGCCCTGGCGTCGGTAGCCTTCATCTGGTTCCTCGCCGCCTGGAACCTGCTCGGCTTCCGCTTCTGACTGCGGTCGTGGCACGCGCCCTGGCCCGGCGGCTCGCCTGCGGCGAGCGCTGGCCAGGCAGGATGAGAAGTGATGGCGACGACAAGCAGGTTGACTAGGCCGCTTGCGGCGCTGCGGTTGCGAGGGATGCAGGTGATGGTCGCGGCGCGCGCGGCGGCGAAGACGGCGGTGTGCTTGCTCAAGGTCATGCCCATGCTGCCGTCGCGGCCGGTCGACTGGGTGACGCCACGCCCGGTGGTGGAGCGGCTGCGCTATCGGACCGCGCATGGCGACGCCGATGGCGACCTCTATCGGCCCTCCACCGGCGGCCCGCATCCCGGCATCGTCGTCTGTCTGGGCGTCGTGCCGTTCGGTGTCGATCACCCACAGGTGCCGCGCCTCGGTGAGGCACTGGCGCGCGCGGGGTTCGCCGCGCTGCTCTACTGGTCGCCGGCGATGCGCGACTTCCGCCTGGACCCGGCGGATGGCGAGGACATCGCGTCAGCGTATGCGGCACTGCTGGCGCGGCCGGACATCGACCCAGCGCGCAGCGGCCTGCTCGGCACCTGCGTCGGCGGCGCCTTCGCCCTGATGGCCGCGGCCAGCCTGCGCATCCGCGACCGTGTCGCCTTTGTCGCCGCCTACGCGGCCTACGCCTCGATGTGGACGTTGGCGCGGGATATCGCCAGTGCCTCACGCGATCGCGACGGCGGACGGGAGCCGTGGGCGGTTGACCCGCTCACGCGCACGGTCTATGTCCACTCGGTCACCGCGCTCCTGGAGCCGGGCGAGGCGCAGCGCCTCTGCGACGCCGGCGCCGACCGGCGCGAGCAGCCCGCTCCCGCCGGCCTGTCTGAGGCCGGGCAGGCGCTGGCGCCGCTGCTCGGGGCGCTGGACCCGGACGAGGCGGAGGCGATGATGCAGCGCCTGCCGGCGGCCCTGCGCGAGCGGCTGACCGCTCTGTCCCCAACGACATACCTCCGCGACCTTCGCGCACCGCTCATCGTGCTGATGCACGACCGAGAGGACCCAGTGATTCCGGTAAGCGAGTCGCGCCACCTGCAGGCGGTGCTGGCCGGCCGTGGTGCGGTGCCGTACACCGAGTTCACTGTCTTCCGGCATCTCGACCCGACGAAGGGCAAGCCGGCCCCGCTGCCGCTCGCGCGCGAGCTCGTCCGCTTCGCGCGCGCTATCTATCCGCTCTTCCGGCAGGCCGTCGCCTAGGTGGCCGGTCCTGACTGGCGCGAAGCCGCCCCGCATGGTGATCGAGCCGGCATCTTGAGGAGAAATCGACATGGACGAAACGATGCAACGCACGCTCATCTGGGCCGGCGTCTCGCTGGTGCTAGTGCTGCTGGGCCTCTGGCGGCCCAACCTGGGTCGCGCCGCCATCGGCGCCTTCTTCCTGCTGATGGCGATTGCCGTCAATATCGTCACGATCATCACGAACCCCCAGAGCTACGCTGCCTGGGCCGACACCGCCCTGTTGCCGCTCTATCGGGAGGTTATCCTGCGGTTCGTGGCGCCGAACCCGGCGCTGCTGGTGTTGCCGGTCGCTGCCTACCAGATTGCCGTAGCGCTCGCCCTCTGGTATCGGGGGCGCGTCGTCAAGCTGGGCCTGGTCGGGGCGATGCTCTTCCTGGTTGGCATCATGCCGCTGGGCTGGGAGGAGATGGCGAATGTCGTCCTGATCGCCGGCCTGGCGCTGCTGCTGCGCCACGACTACCCGCACAGCATCCCGACGCTGCTGTGGGCGCGGCTGCGCCGGTCGCCATCGTCCCAGGTCGCGCCGCCGCGCCGCGCGACCTGACCGGGGGACACCATGATTGCCAACCGACAGCCTGCCCCGGCACAGCCACACGCGCTCGGCACGACGACGCACCGGTCCTCACCGTCACGATCGGTGGGGAAGCGTGCAGTTCGAGTGCTCGGCCTCCTGGGCAGCCTCCTGGCGGCGCTGATCGGGCTGGGCTGGCTGGGGCTGCTCGTCCAGCCAGCGCCGTTCCCGGCCACACCGACCGCGCCCGCGCCTCCGGCGGCCGTACCATTGCCGGCCGGGTTGCCAGCGCCGGTGGCACGCTTTTACCGCCTGACCTACGGCGAGGCCGTGCCGGTGATCGAGACGGCCGTCCTCACCGGTCGCGGCACGATGCGCCCCGTCGCCGGCCTCACTTTCCCGGTGCGCTTCCGCTTCATCCACGATGTTGGCCGCGGCTTCCGCGCCTACTTCGAGCTGACCGTGTTCGGCCTGCCGCTCATGCGCGTCGACGAGCACTACGCCGCCGGCCGCTTCCACCAGGCCGGCACGCCGGCCGGCGTCGTCGACAGCAACCCGCAACTGGAACAAGGAGCCGCCACGCGCATGTTTGCCGAGTACCTGGCCTTCTTTCCGGCGGCGCTGCTGACCACGCCCGGCGCGCGCTGGGAGCCGCTCGACGACACGACGGCGGTGCTGGCCGTCCCGTTCGGCAACCAGACCGAGCGCTTTGTCGTCCGCTTCGACCCCGCCACCGGCGGCCTGCGCCACTGGGAAGTGATGCGCTACAAGACCGCCGACGCCACCGCCAGGACGCTCTGGATCGACGGCATGTGGCTCGACGACGGCCGACCCTGGGCGCAGTGGAACATCGAAGATCGGGCGTACAATGGGCCGGTCGACATCACGCTCGCCACGACCGGGCCGTAGTCATCCACGCGCTGCGGCCGCGGCCGTGCCGTGTCATCCCAACTCCATTCGCGCCTTCGCGTCCATGCGCGGTTTCATCCCGCCCGGCGTCATTGTCGCGCCAGCGTCGCCTGCTTGCGTGCCCGCGCCCGGACCTCGGCGCTCAAGAAGCGCTTGCGCAGGCGCAGGTGCTTCGGCGTCACTTCCAGCAGCTCGTCGTCAGCCAGGAAGTCCAGGCTCTGCTCCAGGCTCAGGCGCACCGTCGGGCTGAGGCGCACGGCGATGTCGGCGGTCGAGGAGCGGATATTCGTCTTCTGCTTCTCGCGGCAGACGTTGATCGCCAGGTCATCGTCGCGGCTGTTCTGGCCAACGATCATGCCCTCGTAGACGTCGGTGCCGGGGTCGACGAAGGTCACGCCGCGCTGCTGCGCCGCCGCTAGCCCGTAGGTGACGGCCGAGCCCGCCTCCGACGACAGCAGTGCGCCGGTGCGGGTGCGGTCGATCGGCCCCTGCCACGGCTCATAGCCGGTGAACAGGCTGGCCATGACGCCGTTGCCGCGCGTGGCGGTCAGGAAGGCATTGCGAAAGCCGATCAGGCCTCGGGTGGGGATCGTGTACTCGACGCGCACTTTGCCCGGCCCGTTCGGCGCCATGTTGACCAGCCGCGCCCGGCGCGGGCCGAGCAGGTCGGAGACGACGCCGATCAGGCTCTCGTCGGTGTCAACGTAGAGATGTTCCATCGGCTCGGACAGCACGCCGTCGACACGCCGGGTGATGACCTCCGGCCGCGACACCTGGAACTCGTAGCCCTCGCGCCGCATCATCTCGATCAGGATCGACAGGTGCAGCTCGCCCCGACCGGCGACCTCGAACACGTCGGCCTGCTCGGTGTCGGCGACGCGCAGGCTGACGTTCGTCTCCAACTCGCGCAGCAGCCGCGCCTTGAGCTGACGCGAGGTCACATACTGCCCGTCGCGGCCGGCGAAGGGCGAAGAATTGACGCCGAAGGTCAGCCGCAGCGTTGGCTCCTCGACGGCAATGCCGGGCAGCGCCTCCGGTGCGGCCGGGTCGGCCAGCGTGTCGGAGATCGTCACCGACGGCATGCCGGCCAGCACGACGATGTCGCCGGCCGTCGCCTCCGGCGTCTCGACCCGCTTCAAGCCCTGGTAGGTCGCCAGCCAGGTCACCTTCTCCGGCGTCGCCACACCGTCCAGGCCGATGCGGGTGATGCTGCTGCCCAGCCGGGCCGTGCCGCGCGAGACGCGCCCGATCGCCAGCCGGCCGCGGTGGTTGTCGTAGTCGAGCGCGGCGACCAGCATCTGGAACGGGCCGCCGCGCCCGTCGATCGGGCCGGGGATGTGCTCCAGAATGGCGTCGAACAGCGGCCGCAGGTCGGGCGCCAGCGCGTCCGGCGCGGGACCGGCGCGGCCGTCGCGGGCGATGGCGTACAGGATCGGAAAGTCGAGTTGCGCCTCGTCGGTCGCCAGCTCCAGGAACAGGTCCTGCGTCAGGCTGACGACCTCGGCCGGTCGTGCCGCCGCGCGGTCGACCTTGTTGACGACGACGATCGGGCGCAGGTTGAGCGCCAGCGCCTTGCCCAGCACGTAGCGCGTCTGCGGCATCGGCCCCTCGACGGCGTCGACCAGCACCAGGCAGCCGTCGGCCATGTTCAGCACCCGCTCGACCTCGCCGCCGAAGTCGGCATGGCCGGGCGTGTCGATGATGTTGATCGTCACACCGGCGTAGGTGACGGCGGTGTTCTTGGCCAGGATGGTGATGCCGCGCTCGCGCTCCAGCGCGTTGGAATCCATGATTAGCGTGCCGGCGGCGGTCGGGTCGCGGAAGACGTTCGACTGCTTGAGCAGGCCATCGACCAGCGTCGTCTTGCCGTGATCGACATGGGCAATAATGGCGACGTTGCGGATGTCGGCGCGGCGCACGGTTCCCCCTGGCACAACCCGCGCCCACCGACTGCCGGCGGGCGCGTCACATGGGACGGCGCGGTCCCAATCAGCAAGTATACCGAAGGCCGCCGCCTCTCCGCCCACTGTCGCCGTCGCCACTCGTACGGACGCATCGTCCGTTCATCAGGGCCATCATGAAGGGCGCCGCCCATGGACATTGACTCCGTCCTGCTCGCCGCGCTGGACGCCGCCGAGGCCGCCTTCTACGCTGCCATGCGCCGACTCCACAGCGATGGCCCGGCGGCGCTGCTGGCCCTCTGGGCCGAGCGCGATGACGCGTCGACGATGAATGCCGCCGGCGGCTACGAGGTCGGCCACGCCGCTGTCGCCGCCCGCTGGGCCTGGTGGGCCGCTCAGCAGCGGCCGATGCCGGCCAGCCGCGTCGAGCGATTGGCGGTCACCATCACCCCAGCCCTGGCCTGCACCGTCGCCCTCGAAGACCACGACGACCGTGTCCTGCGCGTCACCCACATCTGGCTGCGCGCCGATGACGACTGGCGCCTCCTGCACCGCCACGCCGACCGGCTCGACTAGAACGAGGGCCAGGAGGAATGACGAGAGACCCTCACCCTAACCCTCTCCCGTGCGCGGGAGAGGGGATCGGCCGCGCCGCCCCACGCGCTGCCGACGGAGACAACGGACGATTGGCTGGGACAGCCAGTCCCCTCTCCCACCGCGGTGGGAGAGGGATAGGGTGAGGGCCCTTCCGTCTCCTGGCCCTCCCGCGCCCCCTGGCCTCCTGGCTCCCCTACGCCCGCGCCAGCGCGTTCTTCAGATAGTCGATCGTCGCCACCGGCGTCGGGTCGGCCCCGTTCAGCAGCGCCAGGTAGTAGCTGACCCAGTCGCCGAGCGTGATGACCGCCAGCATTTGCGCCAGCGGGCTGTCGCCCCGCGCCACGATCGTGTGGTGGCGCACGCCGGCACGATCGAGGACCTCTTTCGTCACCTGCTGGCGGATGCGCACCCGCGGGTGATCGCTGCTCGCCTCCAGGAAGATCACCGTTGCCTGGGCGCTGAGCGCGGCCGGATGCTCGTAGCCGACGATGCCGTTGTGGTTCGACTCCGGCAGCGCCTCGTAGGCGGCCCAGGCCTTGCTGTTCTCGTTGAACTGCCCCTTCCAGCGCCGGGCGACCTCCTCCAGCAGTCCGCCGCCGTAGATCACCGGCAGCCGGCCGACGAGGTCGCGCGCCAGTTGCTTGGCCGGGTTGCGCTCGGCCGGCACGCTCACGTCGCAGCCGGCCCGCAGCGCCTCGACCACACCGGCCGCCTCCTCGACCGCCGACCCCATGTCGCGCAGCCAGCCGAGGCGCTCGACCAGCGCGACCATGTTGACCAGCGAGTGGCCGATGACGGCCCGCGGCTGGGCGTCGTACTGGTAGGTCAGCAGGGGGATGCCCCAGGCCCGCGCCCGCTGCGCCAGCGCGCCACCGGTCGTGATCGCCACCAGCCGCGCGCCGCGAGCGTGGGCCAGGTCGGCGGCGGTCAGCGTCTCCTCGGTGTTGCCGGAGTGGCTGGAGGCGACGACCAGCGTCCGTGGCCCGACCCAGGCCGGCAGCTCGTAGCCGCGGTTGACGACGATCGGGTAGGGGGCGTGCGGCGCGGCCAGCGAGCGCACAAGATCGCCACCGATGGCCGAGCCGCCCATGCCCAGCACGACCAGCGCCGTCGTCTCCGTCCGGTAGTCGTCCGGCAGCGCCAGCCCGGCGGCATTCTGCCAGGCGGCACGGCACTGGCTGGCCAGGTCGCGGATGCGGGCCAGCATGTCGCCGGGGTCGGCGGCGGCCACTGCCGCCGCGTCGTCGAGGTCGATCATTGGTCCTCCGGGGTGGTCGCCCGCTGCTGGGTGGCGGTCGTCTCGCCATGAACGAAACGCGGCGTTGCCGGTCTGGCTGCGCCTGTCTGGGTCTACGCGCCGGACCACTCAGGGTCACACTCGGGGTTCGTCAGCCACATCATGGTCAACCCGGCAAGCACGATGTCCCTCGCTCCGTCTCGACGACTGGGCCATGAACTTGAACGATGTCGCCGCAACCACGGCCCCCGATCTGTTGCCTGCCCCCAGCGGGGTACTGCCCTCGATAGCGGGCTATCGATTGGCACCCGCGTTGAGCCGAAGCGAGTTGGTGAGCGGGCCGCCAGCCGGTATCCTGAGATGGGCGCCGAGCCGTCCGGCATCACACGGCGGGCCACCGGGAGGATGGGCATGACCGAAGCGCAACTGCTGGACCGGATCACGATTGATCCAGCGATCTTCGGGGGCAAGGCGATTATCCGTGGCCGGCGGTTGGCGGTCGAGCACGTCCTGGGGATGCTGGCCGCGGGGGACACGCCGGAGACGATCCTGGCCGGCTATCCCTGGCTGGAGCCGGAGGATATCCGCGCCTGCCTCGTCTACGCCCGCCGGCTCGTCGGCCATGAGCGTGTCGAACCGCTGGTGCTTGACGGGGCCTCGTGAAGGTACTGCTCGACAGTTGCGTCTCGGGCAGCGCTCGCGCGCCGCTTGTGGCGGCGGGCCATGACGTGCTCTGGGTCGGGGATTGGCCGATCGATCCCGGCGATGAGGAGATCCTGGCCCGTGCTCATGCGAACGGTCGTGTGCTGGTGACACTCGACAAGGACTTCGGTGAGTTAGCCATCGTTCGAGGCCGGCCACATGCCGGGATCGTGCGTCTGGTTGGTCTATCCGTGCGGCAGCAGGCGCTGGTGTGCGCGCAGGTGCTGGACCGCTACGGAAGCGAGTTGGCGGCCGGCGCGATCGTGACGGCTGGACCCGATCGGCTGCGCATTCGTCCGCCCGCTGATCGCGAGTCGTAGCCAGTCGACACCTCAGCCATCGGCCGTTCCTTCGTCGGCGAGAGCCTCGGCGACGGCCTCCTCCAGCGCCAGCGCCGCGCCGGCCGTCCAGGCTGCGGTGAAGGCCGCCTCGCCCAGCGCCGCCCGTGCTGCCGCCAGATCCTGTTCGTAGCGTGCCACAAAGCCACGGTCGGGCGGTAGAGCCGTGATCGCGTGGGCCTGCAAGGCTGCCATCGCGCCGAAGTAACGGGCCGCCCGCCGCGACTGACCCACCGCCGCGCTCAGGCCGGCCAGCCCCATGATCGACCGCGCCATTACACCGCGATCGCCGACCCTTTCCGACCTGGTCAGCGCCTCGTAGAAGCTGTCCCATGCGGTGGGATAGTCAGCCCCCAACCGGGCGATCAGACCCAGGTCGGTGAGATTCCGGATCAGCCCGGTCACGAACAAGACGTCACGCGCACCGGCGACGGCTTCCTCGATTAGCGCCCGCGCGCGGCCGTAATTTCCGCCATACATTGCCAGCCAGGCCAGGCGCTGGAGAATCAAGCTCTGGCCGGTGCGCTCCCCGCTGGCCCGGCTGATCGTCAACCCCTCCTCAAGCAGTTGCTGGGCCGCCGTCATCTCCCCTGCCGACAGCAGGGTCTGCCCCAGAAAGCCAAGCGCCCAGGCCAACTCGCGCGGTTCACCGGCCTGACGAGCCAGTCGCAGTCCCTCCTCCAACAGCCGACGTCGCTCAGCCGGATCCTCGGACGCAGCTGCTACCGTCGCCAGATGGCGTGTCGACTGTGCTGCCAACCGCCAGTCGCCCACTGCCAGAGCCAGCGCTCGGCTCTCCTGCAGCCAGGCCCGCCCTCGGTCCAGGCGTCCGTTGATGGTCTCTATCCGCCCGGCCCAGTTCAGCGCCAGTGCTCTCGTCGCCGCGGGCGCAGTCTCACCGGCATGCGCCAATGCCGCCGTCAGGCGCGTCAGTCCCTCGGCGTTGTAGCCGCGCCAGTTCCAGAATTGGCCCAACGCCCCGGCTAGCCGCAGTTCGGCCACGCCGCCGTCTGGCTGGTCGTGGCTCCACTCCAGCGCCGCCCGTAGGTTGTCGTGCTCCACCTCCAGCCGGTCGAACCAGTGCAGTTGATCGCGCGTCCACATCAGGGGCATCGCCCGCTCGGCCAGCGCCAGGAAGGAGTCGCGGTGCCGGTCGCGCGCAGTCGCGGCCTCACCGCTCGCCAGCAGCTTCTCGCCCGCGTACTGCCGCACTGTCTCCAGCAGCCGGTAGCGTGCCTCACCATCCCGGGCGTCGGCTACCACCAGCGACTTCTCCACCAACTGTGTCAGCAGATCGAGCACCTGCCAGGCCTCGATCCCGTCGCCCGCGCCGACCGCCTCGGCCGCCTCCAGCGTGAAGCCACCAGCGAAGACGGCCAGCCGGCGGAACAGCACCCGCTCCGACTCCGAGAGCAGGTCGTGGCTCCAGTCGATGGCTGCTGCCAGTGTCTGCTGTCGCCGCAACGCGGTGCGCCGCCCGCCCGTCAGCAGCCGGAAGCGGTCGTCCAGGCGAGCCGCGACCTGCTCGGCCGTCAGCGCCGTCAGTCGCGCCGCCGCCAGCTCCAGCGCCAGCGGGATGCCGTCCAGCCGCCAGCAGACCTGGGCCACTGCCGCCGCGTTCTCGGCCGTCACGGCGAATATGGGCTGCACCACCCGCGCCCGCTCGACGAACAGCCGCACCGCCGCGACCGCGCTGAGCTGATCGAGCGGTGGCAGGTGCTGAGGGTCGGGCGTGGCCAGCGAGGGGATGCGCCAGGGCGCCTCGCCGGCGATGCCGAGCGCCTCACGGCTGGTGGCCAGCAGGCGCACACCGGGGCAGCCCTGCAGCAGCGCCTCGGTCAGCGTGGCGCAGGCATCGAGCACGTGCTCGCAGTTGTCCAGCACCAGCAGCAGCCGGCGGGCGCGCAGTGCGGCCAGCAGCGTCGTCTCGATCGGCTGCCCCGGCTGCTCCACGATACCAACCGCGCCGGCGACGGCGCGCGCCACCAGCGCCGGGTCGGCCAGCGGCGCCAGGTCGACGAACCAGACGCCGTCGGCGTAGCCGTCGATCAGATCGGCGGCGACCTCCAGCGCCAGGCGCGTCTTGCCGCAGCCGCCGACGCCGGTCAGCGTCACCAGCCGGTGGGCCGCCAGCAGCCCGCCCACCGTGGCCAGGTCGTCCTCCCGACCAATGAAGCTGGTCAATTGGACGGGCAGGTTGTGCGGGAAGGCATCGAGTGACCGGAGCGGCGGGAAGTCGGTCGGCAGGTCAGGATGGAGGAGTTGAAAGACGTGCTCGGGTTGGACGAGGTCACGCAGCCGGTGCTCGCCCAGGTCGCGCAGACCGGCGCCGGGTGGGAGGGCGCTGCGCACCAGCTCCTGCACGACCCCGGACAGCAACACCTGGCCGCCGTGGCCGGCCGCCAACAGCCGCGCCACCCGGTTGAGACAGGCGCCGACGTAGTCGCCGGCCTGGACCTCGGCCGCGCCCGTGTGGAGGGCCATGCGCACCCGCAGCGGCCCGACCTCGCCCCACGGTTCGGCGACGAGCGCCTGTTGGGCAGCCAGGGTGGCGGCCACTGCCGCCGGGGCGGTCGCGAAGGCGGCGCACAACCCGTCACCGGTGCTCCGGAAGACCTGACCACCCGCCGCGGCCACCGCCTGCTGGATGAGCGCATCGTGCCGCTCGACGGCGACGCGCATCGCCTGGGGCTGCTGCTCCCAGCGGGGGGTGCTGCCCTCGACGTCGGTGTAGAGGAAGGTGATCGTGCCGGTCGGCAACTCAGGCATCGGTGGCCTCCTCGGCCAGGACATCGATGACGGCCACGTCCTGTGGCAGGTACTCAGGCAATGACCGCGTTGTCCGACACCGGGCCGTAGCGACATGATCGAACCAGTATAGCCCGCTGGCCCGCGAGGCGGTGATCGGCGTGGTGGCCGGGATATGCGTCACTTGCACACGTGGCGGGCATCGTGCCGGCGACTGAAGTCGCGCCTGAGGGGCCTGCGGCCACAACACCCGCCTGCGCGGGTTCCCCTGGTTTATAGAGCAGGCCGCGGAGGCGGACTTTGTGGCGCCGCGGCGCCCTTCAGGCGCGACTTCAGTCGCCGGCCCCTACCCAACTGTCAATACCAACCCGACTTGGTTGAGTCCCACATTGCGTGCAGGCGCCCCTTCCCGCCCCGCCCGGCCCGCGCTACACCTCCCCCGGCCCCGTGCTTGCCCCTCCCGCCGGTCAGCCGGCCAGCAGGATGCGCTTTCTGAGCAGGTCGATCTTGGCCCGACCATAGCCCTGCTTCTTGAGCAGCTTCACTCGGTTGACCTGCCCCTCGACCTGGCCCGAACTCCATTCCACGGTCAGCCCGGCCACCACCGCCGCCCAGTCCTTGCGCAGTCCGGCGACGAAGGCGACCAACTCGGCGATGCCGCTCGCCCGCACCGCCTCGACCCACGCCGCCAGGTCATCGCCGCGCCGCTCGCGCAGCAGGGCGGCGAAGTCCTGCACCAGCCGGCACGCCACCGTCAGTTCCGTGTCCTGGCCGACGATCCGCGCCAACACCGCCCGCCCGGCCTCGTCCAGCTCCTCCGGCCGGCGCAGCATCAGGCTCACCGTCTCGCGCACCGTCGCCAGCCGTCGCCGCCGCGGCGGCCGCCCGTCCCGCAGATGCGCCAGGTAGGCCCGCACCGTCGAGTAGCTGCCGTGATAGCCCCGCTCCCGGATCTCGCCGAACAACCGCCGGGCATTCCGGCAGCCCGCGTCCCAGCGCCGATGCAGATCGTCGAGGAAGTCATCAAGGAGCGTGCGGCGACGCCATGCCGATGGGCGGGCAGTGGCCGCGCCGTCGGCGGCGCGGGCATACCGCCGCACCGTCTTGCGGTCGAGGCCGAGCGTCCGGGCGATGGCGCTGATGGATAGGCCCCGCGCGCGCAACTCGTGCACCGCCGCGTGGCGAGCCCGCTGGTTAGCCGACGGCGGCCGGGATGGCTGATGGTCGGTCGGCGCCAGCGGCGGCGCGGGTGCGCCGGCCTCGTCGCCCGGCACAGCAGCGGGTTCCTCCGCCTCCAGGCAGGCCGGGCGGCGGGCGATGACGGCGGCCACCGCCTCCGCCAGCCCGCGCAGCAGGTGGAAGCGGTCGGCCACCTGGACGGCGTCGGGCGCGCCGCGGCTGGCCCCGTCGGTGAAGACGGCGCACCGGTCGCGGCAGATGACCTCGACCGCGCTTCCGTGCTCGGCCAGCCAGGCGGCGACGGCGTCGGCCGACTTCTCCGGCAGCACATCGACGGGCCGGCGCGCCTCCAGATCGACGAGCAGGACGGCGTAGGCCCGGCCCCGCCGCAGCGCGAACTCGTCGATGCCGAGCACGCGCGGGGCCGTAACCTCCGGCTCGGGCAGCGCCCGCACCAGCCGCAGCAGGGTGCTGCGCCCGGCGGGCATGCCCAACCAGCGGGCCAGGCGGCTGCCGGGACGGCCGCCGAGGGCGAGGCCGAGCTCGGCCAGGGTGGCGCGCAGCGGCGGGCTGCACCGGGCGTAGCGGGCGGCGACGGCTGGCACGTGCTCGGCGAAGGTGCGCCGGGGGCAGCCCGGCCCGTCGCAGCGGAAGCGGCGCACACGCAGGCGGATGACGGCGCGCCGACCACCGAGCGGTAGGTCGGCGACGCGGCGACGGTAGGTGCTGTGGACCCGGTGGCCGACCGCGCCACAGTCGGGGCAACGAGCGCATGGGGCAGGGACAGCAACGTCAACATGCAGGGTGTCGTCGAGGACGAGGGTGCGCTCGACGACGAGCCCGGCCAGATGCGGCAGGCAGTCGGGCAGGTCCATGCTCCTCCTCCGGCGAGAACGTGCCCCGTCGGCACGGGGCCGAGGAGGTGTAGCGCGGGGCGAGTGGGGTGGGAAGGGCGCCTGCACGCAATGTGGGCCTCAACCGTTTCACCCTGGCGTTGACACCAACCACCGGTCGTCCCGATCGCGGCGTGGTATGGGTGCGGCGCGCGAGTCGAAGGCACCCTCCGGGTACCTGTGGCACACTCCACCCGGCGGCCGGAGTGGTGGCCGGTTGACACCGACTCAGCGCGGCGACGATGGCGCTGATGATCGAGTCGACCACGGGCTGACCAAACCAGTATCAGCGCACGAGGAGAGAGCCGATTATGACTATCACGTTGGGCGCGGCGATCCGCGATCACGTCTGCTTCTACGCCTCGTACGACCGGACGCTCGATGCTGACATCAGCCGGGGCGATCCCGCCGCGACCTACCAGCCGGCAGTCGTGCGGCACGACCCGACCGCCGGGCGCTACGGCGGTGGACTGGTCTTCAGCGCCCGCGACTACGGCTGGGCCGAGGATGAGCTGACCTACGCTGCCAGTGGCAACGTCCCCTATCGCGCCGGCGTCTGGTCCGGGACGGTCGCGCTGTGGCTGCGGTGCGACCCGGACGCCGATCTGGCGCCGGCCTACCCGGTCGATCCGTTCCACGTCAGCCGCCACGCCGCCGACGGCTCGTTCTACCTCGACCTGACCCGACCCAACGACGACCGCTACGGCTCGCCGCGCAAGCTGCGCCTGGGCCTCTACAGCGACAGCCCGGCGCGCGACCGGTTCGTCGGCGGGCAACTGATCGTCGTCGGCGACCTGGGATGGCGGGCTGATGCGTGGCACCACGTCGTCGCGACCTGGCGCAATGTGAACTCCGGCCAGGCCGACGGCGCGGCGACGCTCTACGTGGACGGCGTGCGTCGGGGCTGGATGGAGGGCTACCGGCACCAGGTCACCTGGGATGTCGACACGCTGCGGATCGGCCTGGGCCAGCGCTACGCCGGCGGCCTCGACGAGGTGCTGATCCTGGACCGCGCCCTCGACGCCGACGAGGTGCGGGCGCTCTTCCAACTGACTGACCCGATCGGCGATGTGCTCTGACACGGCGTCGGGGACCGATCCGCAGATTACGCAGATGACGCAGATTTGGCTTGTATCTTCCAATCTGCGTCATCTGCGCAATCTGTGGATCGTCTGACCAAGCGCCCGCTACGAGGCTCGCTCGACGTCGAACACGAGCCTGACGGCCGCGCGCCAGGCGTCGAGCACGGCCATGTTGCCGAGCGTGTCATCCCAGGTCATGCACGGGTAGCGCGCCTGCGGCTGGCCGACCTGGCGGGCGACGGTGTCGGCTTCGATCGCGTAGAGCGGCGCGCCGCCCGCGACGATGATGATCTCCGGTTCGGTCGCGCCGGCGCGCTGCACGCGGATCTCATTCGGACCCGGCAGCGGCTTCCAGGGGACCGGCACCCGGATCGAGCCGGCGGAGCCCCAGACGCGCAACTCCTGATCGACGGCGACCTGCGTGCCGCAGGTCAGGTTGGCGATGACGCCGTTGGGGAAGCGCAGGCAGGCCGACGCCCACTCGTCGACGCGGCTGACCGGGCCGATCTGCGCGACACCGCTGACCGCGACCGGCTCGGCGCCGGCGAGCAGGCGCGCCATCGACACTCCGTAGCAGCCGACATCCATGATGCTGCCGCCGGCCGTCGGGTTGGACAGCCGGATGTTGTCGGACTTCGGCCCCATGTTGTAGCTGAAACTGGCCTCGATCAGCCGCACCTCGCCGATGGCGCCGCTGGCCAGCAGCTCCAGCAGCCGCGCCGTCTGCGGGTGGCAGCGGTACATGAATGCTTCCATCAGGAAGACGCCCGTCGCCCGCACTGCCTCGATCACCTCGCGCGCCTCGGCCGCATTCACCGTCAGCGGCTTCTCGCACAGCACGTGCTTGCCGGCGCGCGCCGCCGCTACTGTCCAGCGCGCGTGGAGGTGGTTCGGCAGCGAGATGTAGACCGTCTCGACCGCCGGGTCGGCCAGCAGCGCCTCGTAGGAGCCGTGGCAGTGAGCCGGGTCGACGCCATACGACTGACCGAACGTCAGCGCGGTCGCCGCCGCACGGCTGCCGACCGCCACCAGCCGCCCGGTCTGGGAGGCGGCCAGGTCCCGAGCGAAGGTGTGGGCGATGTTCCCGGCTCCAAGAATGCCCCAGTTCATCGGCTTCTCCTGTCGTGGCTGTCGGCGGTTGGCGGTTGATTGGAGAGCGATTGTAGGCGGCAGTGGGCGGTGCTTCAACGTCCCGGATTGACTGGCCCGTGGCGGCCGACCTAGACTGCCCACAGCGACGCAGTGAACCCTTCGCCCCGGAGGTGAGCCATGGTCGGTCGCGCCGCTGGTGGCTATGACGTGATCGTGGTTGGGGCTGGCTCGGCTGGGGGCGTCCTGGCGACCCGGCTGTCGGAGGACCCGGCCCGGTCGGTGTTGCTTGTCGAGGCTGGGCCAGACTACCCGGACCTGGCCACGCTCCCCCCCAAGCTCAAGTTCGGCTACCGCACCGCCGCCGACATGACGCCCAGCGACCACGACTGGGGCTTCGTCGGGCGCGGCACGGCCGCGAGCGGGCCGATGGCCGTCTGGCGCGGCAAGGTCACCGGCGGCTCGAGCGCCATCAACGGCGAGATCTTCCTGCGCGGCATCCACGAGGACTTCGACGGCTGGGCCGCGCGGGGCAACGACCGTTGGCGCTTTGCCGACGTGCTGCCGTTCTACTGCCGGCTCGAGCGCGACCTGGATATGACCGCGCCCTACCACGGCACGGCCGGGCCGGTGCCGGTCAAGCGC
Source organism: Chloroflexota bacterium (assembly GCA_020849725.1). The sequence goes on along the minus strand of JADLAZ010000057.1, from coordinate 10,619 downwards.
TGGCCGCGCGCCGACTGGCTGCCGCCGCAGGTCGCGTTCGAGGCCGCCTGCCTGGCGGCCGGCTTCCCCGCCTGCCCTGACCACAACGCCCCCGACGTGAGCGGCGTCGGTCCGATCCCGCTCAACACGCTCGACGGCGTTCGCTACAGCACCAGCGTCGCCTATCTCAGCGGCGCGCGCGGACGGCCGAACCTGACGATCATGCCCAACAGCCACGTCCAACGAGTGCTGTTCGACGGCCGGCGCGCCACCAGCATCGTCGTCCGGCGCGACGGCGAGACCGTCACCCTCCACGGCGATGAGATCGTCCTCAGCGCCGGCCCGGTCGGCTCACCGCACCTGCTGCTGCTATCGGGCGTCGGGCCGGCCGATCAACTCCGCGCCGCCGGCGTGCCGGTCGTGCTGGACCGTCCCGGCGTCGGCGGTAACCTGCGTGACCACCCTCACGTCTACGCCACCTGGCGGCCACACCCGACCTACCGGATGGACCCGGACCTGCCACGCTATCAACTGGCGCTGCGCTACACCGCGTCGGGGTCGTCGTTGCGCAACGACATGCAACTGCTGATGACCTCCTACGCCACCGATCGCGTCGATCGCGGCGGCGACGGCATGACGCCGGTCGGCATTACTATCCAGCCGGTGCAGAATCTGGCGCTCAGCAGCGGGCGACTGACACTCCAATCGGCCGATCCTGCCGTTCACCCAGTCATCGACCTCAACCTGCTGGCTGACCCGTTCGACCGGCAGCGGCTGCGCGACTCGCTCCACCTGGCGCTGGAGCTTGGCCGGCATCCCGCCTTCGCCGGCATCCTCGGCAATCGCCTCGCCCCCGGTGACGCCGACTTCGCCTCGGATGCGGCGCTGGATGTCTGGATGCTCCGTGAGGTGACGCACACCAACCACATCAGCGGCACCTGCAGGATGGGACCGGCCGCCGATCCGCTGGCGGTCGTCGATCAGACCGGCCGCGTCCACGGTCTCGACCGGCTGCGCGTCGTTGACCTGTCGATCGTGCCCGACTGCGTGCGTGCCAACACCAACGCCACCACTATGATGATCGGTGAGCGCGGCGCCGACTTCATCGCCAACGGGTAGGCCGTCGGGCGACCGCCACGATGGCACGCGATGGACGACACCGAGCCGCGGGCGCGCGTGCTGGCTGCGCTCCGGCAGTGGCGCGGGGAACCCGCCCTACGGGCGTCGCTGGTAGACGACCCTGGCCAGCGCCCGGCTCTCCAGGTCCGCCGGCAGGCTATCGCCACCAATGGTGACTGGCGGCATCCAGCCGGCCGGGATCAGATGCGTGACATACAGGTCAGCCGTCGCGTCCTCGCCTCCGGTCGTGACGTCAACGGTGAAGCGCAGCCGCGCATCGAGCGGGATCGTCGTCCGATCGGCGTAGGGCTTCACCCAATAGCGACCGTTCTTGCGCAGATGCGTCACCGTAACCACGCTCCCGCGTGCCACCCCCCAGGCTCGGCCGACGAGGACGCCGTTCGGGTTTCCGTCAGCCGGCACGCTGAGGTAGGCCAGGCCGGGCAGTGGCGGCACACTGCCGAGGAAGAGCGGCGCGAAGCCGGGTTTGAGCCGCTTGACCGTGGCCGACGCGATCCCGAAGCAGGCGCCGGCGCCTTCGCCGCCTTCCAACGGGCCTTTCCAGCTCTGATCGCGGCTCTCCAGGTAGAAGAGGCGGACCGCGTTGGCGCGCGCCCAGGCCGCGGCGCCGCGCGCGTAGAAGCTGGCGTTGTCGATCGAGCCGATCGCCGCGCCCCGGCGGCCGCAACTCGGCCACGATGTTTCGCCGACCACGATCTCCTTGGTGGTCGCCGACGCCAGTTGCCGGTAGGCGCGATCGAGGACGTCGACGGCCTGCTCGACCGGCACGCCCTCCCAGAAGCCGTAGGCGTGGAACCAGATCTCGTCGATGTTCGGGTCGGTCAACAGCGCGGGGTACTTCAGCAGCTCGTTGTAGGTGTCGGCGATCGCCAGGCGCTGGTACGGCAGCGCGGCGCGGGCTGTGGCGACGTAGGCCCTGAGGTCGCCGGCGGTCAGGTCGCCGCGGAACAGCGCTTCCGAGCCCAGGATCAACGTGTCGACGTGGCCGAGGCGCGCCTGTTGGATGCCGCAGGCCAGTTGCCGGTCGTTCTCGGCGCGGTCGCGGCTGAGCCAGACGCCGACCGCAGCGCGGCGCTGCTGCTCATGCGCCAGCTTGCCGAACGGCGCCAGGTTGGCGTCGCAGCCATAGCTCCGCAACGCTTGCGCCCAGAGCGCCGCCCAGCGAATCTCCCGGCGCAACTGGTTGATGCCAATCAGGCTGCCAGGGCGCTGACCGGGGTCGAAGACGCCGACCGCCAGCCCGGGGAGCGGAGCCGCGGCCTGCTTGAGCCCACGCGGCGGGTCCAGGTGGAGGTCACGCACGATGGTCGCCACCGGTTGCCCGGCTGGCGTAACGGTCAGGGTCGCCCAGTGACGAACGCTGCGGGCTGGGCCGAGCGACTGGGCGCGCAGGGTAAACGTCGCCGCCCGGCCAGCGGCCGGCAGCGTGCCCCCGAGGCGTATCCGGCAGGTGTCACCATCGCAGGTGCGATCGAGCAGGCTGAGCCCGCGCGCGGTCGGCCGGCTAATGGCGGCCCGCCAGCCGGGACCAGCCAGCACGAGGTCGAGCGTCACGTCGGTTGCGGCGCCGAAGGTGCGCGCGGTCAGGCGCACCGTGAAGGCAGCGCCGGCCCGCACGGTCGCCGGCAGCCCGAGTTCCACCTGGACGGGACCACTGGCCGCGGTGCTGACGGCCTCCGCCTCGGCCTCCGGCGCCGCCAGCGCGGCCGGCGCCGAGAGCGAGGAGCTCAGGACCACGAGCAATGTCAGGAGAACGCGAACAGGGGTACGCATGCGGCTGCTCCCTCACGACCAGATCAGGCGCTGTCCTGGCACGCGGAAAGCAAGAACGAGTGCATCCTCGCCGTCCGTGACCTGCCAAGCTCTACCTTCCTGATGGCACTACCCAAGAGTGTCGAGGATAGAGAGGCGATCGCGCAAGTCTAGTCTGACATATTGATACTCCGTCGCCCCTCTGGCGTCACGACGCCGCAGCCGACAGCGCTCATCAGGCCCGAGATCACGTCGCGGCATCGCTCTCGCCGGTGGTGAGATCTGGATTCGCACCGCGGTTGTCATCCGGGCGTTGACGCGGCCACGCCACACATGTGAAGGGTACCCATTGACGCGCACCGGCTGGCCTCCTGGCCACCTGGCCCCGTATACTGCGGTGTGAGCGCGAAGCCATGCTTCCTCCACGATGGGCAGGCGTGCCGGATGGGGGAGGAGATGCCCATGACGATCCAGTGTCGTGCGGGATGCCTGTCCCGCTGGATGCTCCTGCTGGTGGCGATCGTGCTGCTGGGCGCCCCGGCCCCGGTCGGCGCGGCGGAGCAAAAGAAGGCCACGGCGGTGCCCGCGTCAGCCTCGGCCTGCGCCGATCGGCCCGGTCAGTTGCTCTGGACTCAGGGCGTGGCGCCGGCGCCGATGGCGCTGGCAGCCTTTCCGCGCCCGCGCAACGATATTGGCCGAGGCATTCACTGGGCGCCGACAACCTACCAGGAGCCGGACGACGTCGATCGGCTCCTGAAGGAAGCCCGCGCCATGCGCATCAACTGGATCACTTTTCTGAACGATGGCACGGCCATCGGCCCGAACGACTATCTGGTCCAGCAGATTGTGAAGGCCGACATCGAGCCAGTGCTGCGCGTGTACACGCCGAACGGCCAGCCGGTGCCGGGCGCGCCGGAGTCGCTGGCAGCCATGGTCCAGCATTACCGCGGCCTTGGTGTGCGCTATTTCCAGTTGTTCAACGAACCAAACAACAATCGCGAGAACCCGGACGGCCGCCCCAACGTGGCGCGCTACGTCACCGACTGGTCGGACGCGGCGCGCGTCGTGATCATGAACGGCGGCTTGCCGGGCATCGGCGCGCTCAGTCCCGGCGGCGACATGGACGACCTGCAGTTCCTGGATGGGACGCTGGATCACCTGGCCCAGCGTGGCCAGACGCACCTGCTCGACTGCGCCTGGCTGGCGTTGCACAATTACAGCTTCAACCGGCCGATCGAGTATGTCGGCGATCAGCACAGCTATCTCGGCTTCCGGCTCTACCACGACATCATCCAGCGCCGACTGGGCCGGCCGCTGCCGATGATCGGCACCGAGGGCGGCACGCATGTCGGCGCCGATTTCGATCCGGCGTACCCGATCGTCGATGCGACCCGGCAAGCCGAGCTGGTGCTGGATGCCTACCGCTACTTGGAGCGGCCGGGGCGCGAGCCGTACTATTTCGCCTTCACCTACTGGATCATCGCCGATGAGGAGCCGGCGGACGGGTGGGACGTGCCGAGTCCGCCGCCGCTGTTTCAGGCGGAGGGCGTATCGGCGCTGGTCGCGCGGCTCAAGCCGCCGAAGCCTAGCCCGAATGCCAGAACTGTGCGCAACGCGCCGCCGACGGGGCGTGCGCCGCGTCCGGCCACGATCGATCCAGGCGCGCCGGCATGGCCGTACTGGTCGGCGCCCGTGCCGGCGGGATCGAGATCGACGTCCTGGCGGGCGGTGGCCTGGTAGCGGTCGATGGTGGCGGGCCGGCGCGGGCGATGCGCTACAATTCGGCTCGGTCGCCGTCGGGTGGCGCGGTGTCGCGCCGGCGCGGCCGGCGGGCGCGATCGGAGGCCGCGATGTCCATGTCTCGCGGGCTGGACGATGGGAATACCGACGATGATGCCATCATCCTGCTGGACGAGGCCGGCGGTTGGGCGCTCTGGCTAGCTGACGACAGCAGTGAGGCGGTTGTTGTGCACGGGCACGGTTCGGACGGCGACGACGAGGCCGAGTGGCTGTTCGTCGAGTGTGATGCGGCCACGGATACCGGTGGCGTGCCAGTGGTGCGCTGTCCTGAGTGCGACGCGACGGTGCCGGAAGCGCAGATCGAGGCCTGGATCGCGGCCTTGCCGGACACGGACCTGGCGTGAGGTTTGGCGTGCGCGACGGTTCAGCGCCACGGATCGGCGGCCGATGTCATCTAGGGGAGGCGCGGGCCGATGGCCGGAGGGCGACGCGAGAGAAGGAGCGGTGGGCATGGGCAGTCCTGAGCGGGAGCATCCGGTCGTGCGCTGGCGGCCGGAGATCGCCTGTCCGCGCTGCGGTGGTGAGGATTTCATTGTGCATCAGGCCGGTGCGCCGGGCGCGACCTACGAGTCGGACGAATGCACCGAGTGTGGCCTCTGGCATGACGGCTTGCGCGACCGCTGGCTGGTCGATGTTGCTGACTGGACCGAAGAGGTGGGCGCGACCGCATTTGTGCCGGGGGCGTGAGCGGATGGCTACGCGGCGCGGCGGCGTACCAGCCGCCAGTGGTGGACGACGCTGGTGCGCAGGCGGGTGACCGGGTCCTCGGCGCGCCAGACGCCCGGCTCGGCGACGGCAGCGACAATGCCAGCCACCCGATACCAGTAGATGATGAACCGGTAGATGGGCAGCACCGGCAGCGCCACAGCCCGGTGGAGCAGCGCCCGCCGCTCGTCGGCCGGCAGGCTGATCAGGCCGGCCAGCACCCAGGCGACATCGACCAGCAGGTAGAATAGGTAGAGGGCGATCAGGACGGTGACGAGCAGCGACGGGGCGTAGCCGAACAAGGTCAGCGCCGGCAGCAGGAACGTCCAGGCTACCCGCAGCAGCGACAGCGTGTGGTCGACGACCAGCACCCGCGCCGGCGATAGGCCGACGACCTGCCAGACCGGCCGGCGCAGCAGCGCGCGGTGGCGGGCGCTGACCTCGAGCTGGCCGCGCTGCCAGCGCAGCCGCTGCGCGTACAGCGCCGTCAGCGACTCGATCGGGTGGACGTAGGCGACGGCGTCAGGCAGGCAGCCGATGCGCCACTCGGGCTGATGCTCGTAGATATCGAAGGTCAGGTCAGTGTCCTCGCTGACGGTGTCGGTGTTGTAGAGGCTGCTCTTCAGCAGCACGCGCCGGCGAAAGAAGGAGAAGGCGCCGGCCAGTGTGTAGACGGCGTTCAGCCGCGTCTGCTGCGGGCGCGCGACGCGGAAGGCGGCGATGTACTCGAACTGCTCGCAGGTGGCCAGCATGCGCTGCGTCCACGTGCCGTCGGCGCGGTCGAGTACGGCGATGGCGCCGGTGGCCGCGCCGAGGTCGGGCTGGGCTTCCATGCCGGCCACCGCCTGCCGGATCGCGTTGGGCGCCAGGACGACGTCGCTGTCGACGTTCATGATGTACTCGCCGCGCGCCAGTTGAATGCCGGCGTTGAGCGCGCCGGCCTTGCCCTTGCGCCGCACGGTGTGCCAGCCGATCCAGAACGGCATGTCGGCCCAGAAGCGGTCGGCCACGTCGGCCGATTGATCGACGCTGCCGTTGTTGATGAGCAGCACTTCCATGCGCGCGTGCGGATAGTCCTGTGCCGCCAGCGAGCGCAGCAGGTCCGGCAGTGTGTCGGCGCTGTTGTAGATCGGCACGATGATCGACACCAGTGGCCGGCGTACCGGCGGCAGCACCGGGCGGCGGAACCGGCGGCCATCCGTCAGCACGCTCGCCAGCGCCACCAGCGCGGTCAGGCCATCCACCACGAGCGGGATGAGCAGCCAGATGCCCCAGAAGAGGACATCGCTAAGCGCCGCCACCAGGAGACCCCTTTCGCGCCGCGGCTGGTGGCAGACCATTCGCCAGCGTGCGGAGCATCGGCGCGGTCAGCAGCGCCCAGACGATAGCGACCATCAAGATGAAGAAGAGCAACTTGCCGACGTAGGTGTGCGCCAGCACCAGCGCCTCCTTGCCGCCGTGGTGGAGCATCAGCGCGATGACGAACACGCGCAGGGTGTTGGCGGCGAGCGTGGCGGCCACGCCGACGGCGATCGCCAGCGCCCGCGCTGCCGGCGCGCGCCCGGGGTAGAAGAGCAGCAGCGCCGTCAGCACACACACCTCGATAATGCCCGACGACTCGACGCCGATCTGGAGCGTCGTCCAGCCGACCGGCTGACTAATGACCAGTACCATCAGCACATCTGGCGCGCTCTCGAAGACGCGGGTCGGCACGCCGGCCAGGCCGCAGGTCCAGTGGACGATCGAACCGACGACCGCCGCCAGCAGCGTATCGATCCGCACCAGCCGCGTGCCGGCATAGATGAGCGTGTACGCGGCGCCGACGACGCCGACCACGAAGTAGAGCAGCCAGTTGCGCGTCCAGCCCAGATAGGCGACCGCAGTGGCCCATAGCCCGAGCGTGACGATCAGCAACCAGTCGGACACGCGCGTCGCCTCCGCTGCTGATGCGCCACACTCACCAGCGCGCCGCCGACCAGGACGGCGACCAGGGGATAACCGAGCGCGTCCGCCGGACTCCACTGCACCTCGTCGGTGGTGTCGCAGATGCTGTTCGCCTGGTTCGAGTTGCCCGGCCGCGACGACAGCACCATGCGAATGACCTGGCCGGGGGCGATGCCCAGTTGGGCGTAGGTCACCGGCCACTCGACCCGCAGGCCGCCCTCGGCCGCGCTCTCGCCCCAGTCCTGCCCGGTGGCGATGGTGGCGATGAACGCGCCAGCGCCGGTCGAGATGGAAACGTCGACCTGGGACGATGTCGGGAGATTGTCGTAGCGAACCTGCACGAGCCGGTCGGTGCTGTCGGTGTAGTCGCCGTCGTTGTTGGTGTCGAGCTTGAGGATGTAGCCCATCGGGCCGTTCTTGCGCGTCTGGCGCTTCGCCATGAAGTAGCTGGTGGCCAGGGTATGGCTCGATGTGAACGCGAACGTCGTGATGTCCAGGTCCGACTTGTGGCAGTCGTTGAGTGGGTCGGCGATGGACGGCTGGCCGGACCAGTCGGCGAACTGGCCGTCGATGGTGATCGTACCGGCGGCTAGCACATAGGGGCGACCGGCCATGATGCCGAGCAGCGCGAGCCAGGGCGCGACCAGGCACACGATCAGGACGACGCGGGCGCTGCGGGGCAAGCGGCTCATGGGCGCGCCTCCCCATCCGGCCGGCGGCGGCCGCGACACAGGGCAACCAGACCGACCACAGCCGCCAGCGACACCAGCCAGCCGGCGCCGAACCGGGCCGGCGAGGCGTAGGCGATGTCGATCTCATGGCGGCCGGCGGGCGCGTCGATGGCGAGCATCGCCTCGATCGTCTGGGGTGCGAGCGGGGTGATGCCGTCGAGCGTGATCCGCGCGCCGTCGTGGGCGGCGACTGGAATCAGCAGGCGCGTCGGGGCGCTCAGCTCGTAACTGAAGCGGTAGCCGCCGGCCGTGGCGGCATAGCCGTCGAGTGGCACGGTCGCCCGGTCGGTGACCACGTTCGGGGTCAGGTCCAGCGTCTCGGCCAGCAGCGCCAGCGCCGCGCTGTCGCGCGTGAGAACCGCGTGGTAGGGGAGGTTGAGGCCGATGAACCAGATATCGGATGGTCCGACCGGCTGACGCCCGATCACGGTGGCCGGCTCCCCGAAGTAGGTCGTCGTCACTGTCGGCGCGATCTGGCCCTGGAGTGTGTGCGTTGTCCAGGGGGCGCCAACGACGCCGACGTCGTGCAGCATCATCGGCGTGCCAGCTCCCGTGACGGGCAACACGCCACTGGTCAGCGAAATCTGCTCGCCCCACACGTCCAGGAAGCGCGGCAGGCGTGCCCAGGGGTCGGGCGTTGCACCGGTGAGGTCGATGACGACGCGCACACCCGCCTGCGCCAGCTGGCGGGTCATCTCCTCGGCGCGCGCCCGGTCGCGCCAGGAGAAGCCAGATAGCACCACGCGATCGTAGCGCAGCAGTTCGGTGAGAGGGTAGTCGTCCAACCGATCCGACGCGCCGATCACGATCTGGGGGAAGAGGAAACTGAGGTTGCGCGCGCCGCGGCCGATGCCCAGCGCCCGCTGGTCGAGGCGCGCCGCGCGCGGCTGGCCATCGCGGTGAAGCCAGGCGAGGCCGTCCTGCCGCTGCGTGGCCACCAGGCCACGCGCCTGGAGCGCCGTTTCGATGGCAGCCGCCTCTGGCAGGTCTGTCAGGAGTACGACGTCGTCCACGCCGAGCAGATCGAGCCGGTCGGCCAGATAGGCGCGGTGTCCTGCCTCGACGGCTTCGTTGAGCGCGGCCACGGTGCGGGCAGTGCGCGCGCCCTGGTAGGCCCAGCCGTAGACCTGCTCGCGCTGCCCCGTGACGGCGAGCGTGTACGAGGCCCGCGAGCCGAGGCGGCTGAGGTCGAGGGTGGCCGCGCGCCAGCCGGGTGTCGCCGCCATGGCGGTGGCGATGGCGGTCACCTGGGTGTCGGCCGGACGCAGGTGGATCAGGCCCAACGAGCCGCCGAAGTCAGCCATCAGCGCCACGACGGTTGCGATGCTGGCGACCGCCGGCCAGCGCCGGAGCTGCGGCAGCCGCCAAAGGACCGCCAGCAGCAGCAGCAGGCTGGCTGCGCCCAGGAAGCGGATCGGCCACAGCAGGTGGCTGAGTGGCAGTGCGCGAAAGACCTGGTAGCCAGCCGGCGTGCTGATCGCTAGCGTCGCCAGACCGACGATCGCCAGCAGGCGCGGCCAGAGGTCGCCGGCCGGCGGTAGCACGGCGACGGCAACGGCGAGGGCGATCAGCGTCGCACCGACGTAGACGGTTTCCGGATTGCCGGCCCGGACCAGCGGATTGAGATACTGTTCGACCGGGACCGACGCCAGCGCTTCGGCCATCGCGCTGGCGTCGATATCGATCAGGCCGCCGCCGAGGCCGGGCACGAGCCACCACCCCGACAGCGCCAGTCCGAGCACGATGGCCGCCAGTGTGGCGCCTGCTGGCCCTGGTCGCGCCTGCCGGCTGACCACTGCCAGGAGGATGATTGCGCCAGCGACCGCGGCATTGATGCCGGCCAGCATCGGATGGGTGATGACCATCAGCCCGCAGCAGAGCGCCAGGCCGAGCCGATGGCCCCGATGACCATCGTCGCCCAGGCCGCGCAGGACCAGATACAGCGTCAGTGGCAGCAGGGCCGTCACCAGCAGGCGCGGCAGGTTGCCCTCGGCAAAGGCCACCCGGATGTTGTCCGGCAACAGGAGGAAGAGCAGGCCGCCCAACAACGCTGCGCCGCCCAGCCAACGGCGGTAGAGCAGCCACGACGCGGCGCCAGCGCCAGCGCACAGCACGATGAACCAGCCTGCGGCAGCCTCAGGCGTGTCGGCTATCGCCGTCAGCGCCGCCAGTAGGTAGTAGGGCAGCGGCGGATAGGCGCGAAACAGCTCCAGGCCGAGGTACCAACCGGGGAAGAGCGTCGGGTACCAATCGCCCTGCCCGACCTGTGCCAACAGGTAGCGCGCCTTGAGCAGATGCCCGAGCCCGTCGGACGACCAGGGCGTCAGGTCGGGGGCGGCCGGCTGAAGCAGCGGCCGGTAGATGAGGCCAGCCACGACGGCGATGAGCAGCAACGCCCCGCCGCCGGCGATCAGGTCGGCCAGCGCCGAGCGCGGCGGGAGTGGCCAGTGGCGCTGATCATGTGCGGCCACGGTCAGCGCCCGGAGCTGCGGCGAATCGTCGCCGACAGCGTCGGCGTCTCCCAGACGGTGACGGCATCCAGCACCTTCAGCGTCGAGCTCAGCAGGT
>JADLAZ010000056.1 GCA_020849725.1 Chloroflexota bacterium | reverse complement strand
TCCAGCTCCGATCGATGCGCTCGATCGCCGTGGCGCGACCGCTGGTCTCGTCGACGGTCACGAGCACGGCATTGAACGCCACCGGCCCGCCCGGCACGGTTAGCCGTGCCGGCAGGTGGGTGAGGAAGCGCTGCAGCACCGGCTCGACGCCGGCGCCGATGACCGAGTGCAGCGGCCCGACCATGCCACCGTCGGTGACGACGGCAGCGCCAGCCGGCAGCAGCCGGGCGTCGGCGGTCGGCACGTGCGTGTGGGTGCCGAGCACGGCGCTGACCCGGCCGTCGAGATGCCAGCCCATCGCCACCTTCTCGGATGTCACCTCGGCGTGGAAATCGACGATCGTCACCGGGCAGCGCGCTGCCTCTTGCAGGTAGGCATCGATGACGCGGAATGGATTGTCCAGTTCGGCCATGTGAACGACGCCCATCAGGTTGATGACCCGCACCGGGGCGCCGCGCACCGCCAGCGTCAGCGCGCCACGCCCGGGCACGCCGACCGGGTAGTTGAGCGGGCGCAGCACCGGCACCGGCTGCTCCAGATAGGCTTCGGCCTCGCGGTGCGCCCAGACGTGGTTGCCGGTGGTGATGACATCGACTCCGACTGCCAGCAGGTCGTTCGCCGTCGACGGGGTGATACCGCGGCCGCCGGCCGAGTTCTCGCCATTGGCGATGATCAGGTCGACGCCCAACTCAGCGCGCAGGCGTGGCAGCAGCGCGGCGACCGCCTGACGCCCGGGATTGCCGATGACATCGCCGACCATCAGCACGCGCACGGCGACTCAATTCCAGGAGGCGATGAGTGATGAGCAGGCTCCGCATCGCCTGCTCTCCTCATCACTCATCACTCATCACTCAGTTAGCGGGCGTAATCGACAGCGCGGGTCTCGCGGATGACGGTGACTTTGATCTGGCCCGGATACTCGAGCGACTCCTCGATCTTCTTGACGACGTCCCGCGCCAGGCGCGCGGCGCCGAGGTCGTCCACGTCGGCGGGCTTGACCATGATGCGGACCTCGCGCCCGGCCTGGATGGCGAAGCAGCGCTCGACGCCATCGAAGGAGTTCGCCACTCCTTCAAGTGCCTCCAGCCGCTTGATGTAGCTCTCGACCGACTCGCGGCGGGCGCCAGGCCGGCCACCGGAGATAGCGTCGGCAACGGCGACGATGAACGCTTCAACGGACTCCGGCTCGACCTCGTAGTGGTGGGCGGCGATGCAGTGAACGACCTTGCTTGAGCAGCCCAGCCGGCGGGCGATATCGGCGCCGATCTCGGCATGCGGCCCTTCGATCTCGTGATCGGCGGCCTTGCCGATATCGTGCAGCAGCGCGCCCGCCTTGGCAATGCGCACATCCGCCCCGATCTCCGAGGCGATCGAGCCGGCGATGAAAGAGCACTCGATCGAGTGCTGCAGCATGTTCTGGCCGTAGCTGGTGCGGTACTTGAGGCGACCGAGCAGCTTGATCAGGTCGGCGTGCAGGCCCTGGACGTTCGTTTCGTAGACGGCGCGCTCGCCCTCCTCGCGGATGACCTGATCGACTTCCTGCTTGGCCTTGGCGACGACTTCCTCGATCCGCGCTGGGTGGATGCGGCCGTCCTGGATGAGCTTGGCCAGCGACCGCCGGGCGATCTCGCGCCGCACCGGGTCGAAGCCGGAGAGCGTGACGGCCTCGGGCGTGTCGTCGACGATCAGGTCGCAGCCAGTGGCCTGCTCCAACGCCCGGATGTTGCGGCCCTCGCGCCCAATGATGCGGCCCTTCATGTCGTCGCTCGGCAGCGGCACGACCGACTGGAGGCTCTCGGCGACGTAGTCGGGGGCGCAGCGCTGCACGGCGATCGCGAGTACCTCCCGCGCGCGGCGGTCGCCCTCCTCGCGGGCCTCCTGCTCGATCTCACGCACGCGCCGAGAAGCGATGTCGCGCATTTCCGTCTCGACGCGCGCCAGCAGCAACGCCTTGGCCTCATCGCCGGTCAGCGCGGCAACGCGCTCCAACTCGCGCGCCTGCTCGACCTTCAGCTGCTCGATCTCCTGACGCACCTGGTCGTTCTCGCTCTCGCGCCGCTGCAATTGCCGATCGCGGCGCTCGAGCGCCTCGGTCTTCTTGTCGAGGTTCTCTTCCTTCTGCTCCAGCCGGCGCTCCAGGCGGGTGATCTCGCCCCGGCCATCGCGCAACTCGGCCTCAGCCTCGCGCCGAATGCGCAGCGCCTCGTCGCGGGCCTCGAGCACGATCTCCTTCTCGCGCGAGCGAGCCGCTTCCAGTTGCGCCTCAGCGGCGGCGCCTTGCTCGACCGTGTGCGCCGAGAGGCGTCGGCCCATCGCCCAGTAGACAATGCCGCCCGCCACGCCCGCCGCGACGAGCGTGACGACCAGCAAGGCAATGATGAATGGTGTGTCCATAGTGGTGCCCTTCCTCAATGCGATCAGGGAGTGGGTGGTGAGGGTGCGGGCGCCAGGCGTGGCATGCCATCATGACCGCGATCATGCGGCATGAACGGCCATCGAGAGCCTGTTTCACTCCACAATCCGACCTCATCGTCGGCTGCGACAGGACGGTCCGGACATCCATCTGGCCGCCTCTGCCTCGCGCGCGGCGAGACATGATCAGGTTCAAGGAGGCTCGCGCGCCGCAAGGGCCACCACGCGGGCGGGTACCGAACAGCGCGGCAGTCGCACGTGACATCACGCACCACCTGAATCATAACCGATCGACGGGCAGTTGAGCCAGTCTCGCCCGTCGGTGTCAGTGCGCCGTCGCACCAGCCAGCCCGGCCAGCGCCAGCAGCCGGGGCAGATCGACCTGCTCCTCGAGCAGCGGCATGAGTCGCTCGACCTTGCGCGGCTGGCGAAAGCGCGCCTCGGCGAAGAGGCGCTCGATCTCGCGCACCGCGCCGAGCGTGTCCTGCTCGACCAGGACGATCGGCACGCTCTGGGCGCGCGCCCGGTCGACGACCTGGGGGCTAGGATAGAGATTGCCGGTCAGGACCAGGCAGGTCGTCGCCGTCTCCAACGCCGCCAGTTGCAGATCGGTGCGATCGCCGCCGGTCACGACCGCCTTGTTGCTGCGCTGGCGGAAGTAGGTCAGCGCCGCCTCGGCATTCATCGCGCCGATGACGAGGTGCTCGACCAGATTATCGGCCGCCTCGGTGCTGACGATGAGCCGGCCGCTGAGGCGGCGGGTCAGTTCGCCGACGCTGATGGCCAGCAGCGCGCGCTCGGCCGGCATGATGCCGAGGACGGCCACGCCGCGCCGCTCCAGCGCCGGCCCGACCACGCTGCTGGCCGCCATCGCGTCCGTGCCGCCGACGGCGGTGAAGATCGCACCGATCAGCCGCTCGCCGAGTGCCGCGCGCGCCGCCAGCACGCGATCGGCGGCCAGCAGGCCATCGTAGCGCGTGACGACCAGCACGTGCGCGTCCAGCAACGCGCTCACCTCCGGCGCCGACAGGCCGGCCAGTGTGCCTTGCCGCCAGTCATTGGCGCCCTCGATCAACACCACATCGCGGTCCGCTTGCCGCGCCATGGCTGCCCGCACCCGCTCGGCCGGCTCGCGCTCGTCGCCGTCCGTCAGCAGCTCACTGGCTAGCTCACTGTCGAGCCAGACCGGCGCGATCGCCTGGGGTGGCAAGTCAAGGTTGAGCAAGCGCTGCATCAGCCGGGCGTCATCGTCGCCGGCTTCGGGGTCATCGCCGGGCAGTGGCGCCGTCAAGGGCTTGAGGTAGCCGACCCGCCGGCCAGCACCTTCGAGCCAGCGCGCCAGCCCGGCACAGATGGCCGTCTTGCCGGCAAAGGTCTCAGTCGAGATGATGTAGAGTGCCCGGGCCGCCATGGCTGTCCCTTTCGCGCGTCGGCCGCAGCCGCCGCAGAGTATACCATCCGGCTCTCGTCACCCTGGCCAACCCAATGTCGCTGCGGGTAATCATGTCCCGCTCGTCGCCGTCTACGGACAGCCGCGTGCCTGTACGGACAGGGGCTGGGCCGGCACACGACGCACTCGTCAATCGGCGGTGAGCCACGGAGAGCGGGCCATGGTCCACTGCTCGGGGTGCGCCTGAATGAGCCGCTCCAGCCGGTCGGCCAGCGCCTGCGAGAGTACCTGCACGTCGGCGGCCGGGTCGCCATCCACCACCGGCTCGACGCCCCCCTGGAAACTGATCAGGTCCAGGCGGCGCAGCAGCCAGATGTGGAGCAGCGGCGCTCCGCTGGTCAGCGCCAGCCGCGCCGGGCCGGACGGCAGGGTGGTCGGCCGGCCAAAGAAGCGCACCGGCACGCCGTCCGTCGCCGGCGGCCCATCCACGATCGCCACGACAACCTCGTTGCGCGCCAGCGCGGCCAGCGCCGCCGGGGCGGCCAGGTCAGCGGCGGCGGCGACGCGGTAGCCGCGCCGGGCCAGCACCGCCGCGATGAGGTTCCAGCCACCAACGGTGGCGGTGACGGCGACCACGCCCCGGCCCCGCTCCAGCGCGGCGTCGAGCTGCGCCCAGCCCTGGAGGAGCAAGCCCCGCTCAACCAGCGCCGGCGGCAGCGCCGGCAGGCGCAGGTCGTCGAGCCGCCGCATGGCGTCAGCGCGGCAGGCAGCCCGCGCCAGTCGACGTGCGGCCGGATGTGCCGGCGTCTGCGCCAGCACAACCGCCAGCGTGTCGATGGTCTGCCGAGCGCGGTTCGGGTCCAGCCGAACCGCCAGCTCACCGAGGGCGGCGACCAGCCAGTAGCCGGCTGGCAGCGGCAGCGCCGCCGCCAGCCGGAGCGCCGCCCGGATCGGCCCGGGCAAGCGCGGCGCGCGCGGTCGCTCCGGCGCGCTCACGCAAACGCCCGCGCGGCCTGACTCACGCGACGGGCGCGCGGCGCAGGGCGATGATGAAGTCCTCGGTCGCCTGGCGCGCAGCGTCGTCGGTCATCTGCACCGGCGGCGACTTCATGAAGTAGGCCGACGGGCCGATGAGCGAGCCGCCGACCTTGTTGTTGAGCGCCAACTTGACGCAGCGTACCGCGTCGATAACGACGCCGGCCGAGTTGGGCGAGTCCCAGACTTCGAGCTTGACCTCGACATTGAGCGGCACGTTGCCGAAGGTCGTGCCCTCCAGCCGGATGTAGGCGAACTTGCGGTCTTCCAGCCAGGGCACGTAGTCGCTCGGGCCGACGTGGACATCTTTGGCCGGCAGCTCGTAGTCGAGCTGGCTGGTGACGGCGTTGGTCTTGCTGATCTTCTTGCTCTCCAGCCGGTCGCGCTCGAGCATGTTGAGGAAGTCGGTGTTGCCGCCGAAGTTGAGCTGGTAGGTGCGGTCGAGCCGGACGCCGCGCTCCTTGAACAGGCGGGCGAGCAGCCGGTGGGTGATCGTCGCGCCGACCTGGCTCTTGATGTCGTCGCCGATGATCGGCAGGTTGTGCTCCTCGAAGCGCCGCCGCCAGTAATCCTCGCGGCCGATGAAGACCGGCACGCAGTTGACGAAGCCGCAGCCGGCCTCCAGGATCTGCTCGACGTACCACTTGGTCGCCATCTCGCTGCCGACCGGCAGGTAGCTGACGACGACGTCGGTGCCGGTGTCCTTGAGGATGCGGACGATGTCGTCGGTGCTGCCCGGCGCCTTGTGCACGATCTCACCGACGTACTTGCCGATGCCGTCGTGGGTCATGCCGCGATGCACCGGCACGCCGAGGCGGGGGACATTGGCGAAGCGGATGGTGTTGTTCGGCGCGGTGTAGATCGCCTCGCTCAGGTCCGTGCCGACCTTGTTGCGGTCGATATCGAAGGCAGCCGAGAACTCGATGTCGCGGACGTGATAGCCACCGACGTTGACGTGCATTAGACCGGGCACGTCCTCCGCCTCGTCGGCGTCCCGATAGAAGGTGACGCCCTGAACCAGGGATGAGGCGCAATTACCGACACCGATGATGGCGACGCGAACCTTGTCGCTCACGCGACGCTCCCCTTGCTTGATCCCATGCCGGCCCGGTGCGCCGACGCCGCGCCCGTGACCCGGGCGGCCAGCCCGCGGGCAGCCGGCGCTGGATTGTAGGGATTCGGCGGCCAGATGTCAATGCTACCGATTCGATACCTACCACTCGTCTTCGACGAGGGAGACGATGCGATGCTCGTTGGTCAGGCGCCGGCCGTGACGTGGCTGGCCATCATGAAGCCATTCCCATCCTCCCTTCACACCGACTTCATCTCGGCGGGCTATCGTCGCTGGCAGACACGCCGGCCCCTCGGCCGGCGCCGAGCGCGGCGGCGTTTCGCATCAGCGAGGAGGGCACGACCATGGGGATTGGCCGAAGCAATCGAGCGTCGGGCCTTTTCGGCGGGCTGGTGGGACTGATACTGGCGGTGAGCGGTGCGCAGGTGACGGCGGGACAACCAGCGGGGTCGCTCCAGGCGGCCCAGGCGCCCGTCTTCGCCGATAGCTTCGACCTGAACACCTGCACGTTCGCCAGCCGCGGCCAGAATTCTTATGTCGTCCTCGAGCCGGGCTTCCGGCTTGTGCTGGGCGGTCGTGACGGTGGCGACGACGTCCTGCTGACGATCACCGTGCTCGACCAGACCCGCACGGTCGGCGGCATCGAGACGCGCGTGGTCGAGGAGCGCGAGGAGGAGAACGGACAACTGGTCGAGATCTCGCGCAACTACGTCGCCATCTGCCGGGAGACGAACAGCGTCTACTACTTCGGCGAGGAAGTCGACATCTACGAGCGCGGGCGGATCGTCGATCACGAGGGCGCCTGGCTCCACGGCGTCAACGGCGCCCGCGCCGGCCTGATGATGCCGGGGCAGCCGCTGCCGGGCGCACGCTACTATCAGGAGGTGGCGCCCGGCGTCGCGCTCGATCGCGCCGAGGTGCTGAGTGTGACCGAGCGCTGCGCGACGCCGGCCGGCGTCTTCGAGCGCTGCCTGGTGATCGAGGAGACGACGCCGCTGGAGCGCGGCGCGCGCGACATCAAGCGCTACGCGCCGGGCATCGGCCTGATCGAGGACGCGGGCGTGCCGCTGCTGCGCCACAGTCCACCGCCCGGCCGCGCCATCCGGCCGGAGGCGGTGCACTCCGTGCCGCGCGAGACCGTCGGCCCGGATCGGCTCTACTTCCAAGAGACCGGGCATGCGCTGGGCGGGGTCTTCCGCGCCACCTGGGAGTCGCGCGGTGGTCTGGCGCTCTTCGGCCTGCCGCTGACCGAGGAGTTCCGTGAGGTGAACCCGGACGACAACCAGACCTACACGGTGCAGTACTTCGAGCGCGCCCGCTTCGAGCACCACACCGACCGCGCCGGCACGCCCGATGAGGTCCAGCTCGGCCAACTCGGCCGCCGGGAGTTGGTGGCGCGCGGCTGGCTGCCGTAGCCGCCGGGCCATCCCTCGCTCACGCCCCGGGGCGAGATCGGGCGGGCACCACTCGGCCGCATTGTCGATCAGGCCGGTGCTTCGCTGGACGAGTGGGAGCGACTGCAGGCACATAGCCGGGCTGATGGCTCAAACCCTGGCTATGCGCCTACAGTCACGCCCGACCGGCTACTCGGCGGCCTTGACGGCGTGGCCGCCGAACTCGTTGCGCAGCGCCGCCAGCACCTTGGCGGCGAACGACTCGTCCTGGCGCGAGACGAAGCGCTGCATCAGCGCCAGCGTGATCACCGGCGCCGGCACGTCCTGGTCGATGGCAGCCTGCACCGTCCAGCGCCCCTCGCCGGAGTCGGCCACCCAGCCGCGGATCGCCGCCAGGTCGGGGTCCTTGCTGAAGGCGTCGTGGGCCAGGTCCAGCAGCCAGGAGCGCACGACACTGCCGTAGCGCCAGATGCCGGAGATCTGGTGCAGGTCCAGATTGAACTCAGTCTTGGACTTGAGGATCTCGAAGCCCTCGGCGTAGGCCTGCATCATGCCGTATTCGATGCCGTTGTGGACCATCTTGACGAAGTGGCCAGCGCCGACCGGGCCGACGTGGGCGTAGCCGTCAGGTGGGGCCAGCGTCTGGAAGGCCGGCTCCAACCGGGCGACGACGGCGCGGTCGCCGCCGACCATAGTCGAAAAGCCGTTCTGCAGCCCCCAGATGCCGCCGCTGGTGCCCTGATCGACGTAGTGCAGGCCGTGGGGGGCGAGCATGGCGGCGCGACGTTGGTCATCTTTGTAGTTGGTGTTGCCGCCATCGATGATGGTGTCGCCCTGGCTCAGCAGTGGGATCAGGTCCTGGATCGCTTCCTCAGTCACATCACCGGCCGGCAGCATGATCCAGATCGCGCGCGGCGGGGTCAGCGCGCGCACCAGCTCCTCGACCGCGTAAGCCGGCACGATGCCGTCGGCGGCCGCCTCATCGATCGGCCCGCGACTGCGATTCGTCACCACCACCCGGTGGCCGCCACGCTGCCAGCGCCGCGCCATGCCGGCGCCCATGCGCCCCAACCCGATCAGCCCGATCTCCATCGTCTCAGCTCCTTCTCCTGCGCCGGCATCCATCGGCGGCGGGACGGGTCGCCCGGCCGTGGGTGCATCTTACCCCAGCCGGGCGCGACCCTCGCACCTCCGGCCCGGGTGCACTCTGGTAGAATCGCGACGGTCGCACCCATCCAGGCAGGCTGCGCAACGGGTCGCGCCGCGCCGAAGTGGCGGAATGGCAGACGCGGCGGACTTAAAATCCGCTCCCGCAAGGGGTAGGGGTTCGACTCCCCTCTTCGGCACCTGTCGCTGAAGCGCGCCTGGGACTGGGGATGCGCGACGCCGAGGGCTGCTCGGCGCCGCGCGCTCAGGCGAGCGAGGTTAGGATCCGGTTGTAGACGCTGGCGACCTGGCCGCCGAGCAGTGTGACCATGGCGATTACCGCGACGGCGATGAGCACGATGATCAGCCCGTACTCGACGAGGCCCTGCCCGGCGCGCGTGCGCGGCAGCAAGGTACTGGACAGTGCGGCGAGGTGCGCGAGCATAGCAATCGTCCTTTATGAAGCTCCGGCACCGGATACCCATCAAGCATGCGTGGCGGCCGACCCGGCGGCCATGACCCATTGGTCCGCCGAACCGGGCGGCCGGCTAGCCGCTGCCGCACGTTCGTGGTCATGCCAGTGGCGCTGGCGACCCGACGATCTATCGATGCGCATGTCACGATGCTAGCATGCCGTTCCGTGAGAGGAGGCCGCTCCATGCCACGATCCCGCGCGGCTGTCTACGATGGCAGCAGGCCCAAGACCATCGAAGTCCGCGAGTTCGATGTCCCCGCCTTCGGCCCGGCCGGCGAGCTGGTGCTGCGCACCCGCGCCTGCGGCGTCTGCGGCTCCGACTTGCACCGGTGGAGTTGGTCGACGGAGACGCCGGTCATCCTCGGCCACGAGATCCTCGGCATCGTCGAGCAGGCGCCGCCCGGCTGGCTGGCGGCCGATGGCACGCCGCTGGCGGTCGGTGACCTGGTCGTGCCGGAGACGCGCATCCCCTGCCACACCTGCGCGTTCTGCCGCGGTGTCGGCTCGCGGCCGACCAAGTCGATCGAC
>JADLAZ010000055.1 GCA_020849725.1 Chloroflexota bacterium | reverse complement strand
TGGTCGAGGCGCGCGTTGCCCGCGACGGCCTGAGCGAGTAGTCGGGTGCGGATCACCGGGCTGGACCTGCGCGCGGTGCATGTCAACCAGCGTGGCGATTGGCTGTTCGTGCTGGTCCACACCGACGACGGCCTGACCGGCCTCGGCGAGGCCTCGCATGGCGGTGGCGGCGCGCAGCGCGATCAGATCGTCGCGGCGCTCATCCGGCGCCGCCTGGCGCCCCTGCTGCTCGGTCGCGACCCGCGCGCCGTGCGGCCGGCGGTGGCAGCACTGACGCCGGTCGTCGAGGGGTTGGCCGGCTGGACGGCGCTGTCGGCAGTCGAGCAGGCGCTGTGGGACCTGGCCGGGCAGGCAGCAGGGCTGCCTATTCACCGGCTCCTCGGTGGCCCGGTGCGCGAGCAGGTGCGGCTGTACGCCAATATCAACCGCGCGACGACCGATCGGAGTCCGGCCGGATTCGCGCGCTCGGCGCGGGCCGCGCTCGGCGATGGGTTCACCGCCGTCAAGTGCGCGCCGTTCGACGGCGTTGACCCGGCCGGCTGCCGCGATGTGGCCGGCCGGGCGCTGGTCCAGGTCGGTGTCGATCGGGTGGCGGCCGTCCGCGCCGCGGTGGGGCCGGCGGCCGACGTGTACGTCGATTGTCACCAGCGCCTGGACATACCGACCGCGCGGTGGGTGGCCGGCGAACTTGCGGCGCTTGGCATCACCTGGTTCGAGGAGCCGACGCCGCTTGCCGACATGGCCGGGCTGGCCCGGTTGCGCGACGAGACGGCACTGGAGATCATCGGTGGCGAGCATCTGCTGGGGCCGGCGGCCGTCTGGCCCTATCTCGCCGGTCGGCACTTCGGCACGGTCATGCCCGATGTCAAACACTGCGGTGGCATCAGCGGCGTGATGGCGATTGGCGAGATGGCAACTGCTGCCGGCGTGCGCGTGGCGCCCCACAACCCGAGCGGGCCGGTGGCGCTGGCGGCTACACTGCAGGCCGTGGCGGCGCTGCCGGCCTGCCGCATCCTGGAGTATGCCTGGGGCGAGACGCCCTGGCGGGCCGATCTGGTCTTCCCACGAGAGACGATCGCTGGCGGTGAGATCACCGTGCCGGCCGGGCCGGGCCTGGGCATTCAGCTGGCTGACGCGCTCGTGGCCGAGCATGCCGTGCCCCTGCCGGACGACTGACCGCGCCGGCCGCCGGCCGGCTGGCGATAGACGGCTCGGCTAGTGCTGCACTATCATCGTCTGCCGGCTGCGGCCGGTGTCGCCCATGGATGGAGGACGGGCATGACCGCGCTGGAGCAGGGCCGGGTACGCCTGGCGGCGATGCTGGCTGGACTGGATGGGGAGATGGGCCTGGCGGCCCGCGATCTGGCGACTGGCGCTGAGATCATGCTGCGGGCCGACCTGGTCTGCCCGACCGCTAGCACTTTCAAGATCGCCCTGCTGTACGAGTTGCTGCGCCAGGTGGATGCGGGACGACTCGACCTGGCGACACGCATCGCACCGACGCGCGCCGAGCAACTCGTGCCCGGCTCTGGGGTGATGCAGGACCTGGACCCCGGCTGCGCCTTCACGCTGCGCGATCTGGCGACCATGATGATCGTACTCAGCGACAACGCGGCGACCGACATGCTCTATCACCGGCTGGGCCGGGACGCCATCGCCGCCGTGCTGGGCGACCTGGGCCTGAGCCAGACGAGCCTGCCACTGACGACCCGCGAGATCCTCTACAGTCTGGTCGGCCTCGACCCGGCCGACCCGGCCGCGACCTATGATCTGGCGCGCGAGCGGCTGCGGTGGCGGCAGATCGGCGCCGACCCGCTCGCGCTTCAGCCAGTGCCGGCCAATGACGTCAGCACGCCGCGCGACATGCTGACGCTGATGCAGGCAATCGTCGATGGACGGGGGCTGAGCGCGGCGGCCCGCGCGATGGCGCTCGACATCATGCGGCGGCAGAAGTACACCGATCGCATCCCGCTGCGGCTGCCGGCCGGCACGCGCGTGGCGAACAAGACTGGCTCGATCTTCGGCGTCCGGGGCGACGTCGGTTACGTTGAAGCGCCCGACCACCCGTTCGTCCTCGCCATCCTCAGCCGCAACCTGGTGGACGAGCTGGCGGCGACGCGACTGATGGCCGACCTGGCGCTGACGGTGTACGAGACATTCACCGCGCCGGCCATCTGAGCGCGGCCGCTCGCTGCGCCGGATTGGCTTACTCGCCGCCGAAGGTCGTCGTCCAGTAGACGCCGTAGCGCGAGCCGTCGACCGATGCGCGACCGATGCCGATGACGTGGAAGTCCGGGCTAAGCATGTTGTCGTTGTGCGCACTCGAGCTGCGCCAGCCGGCGAAGACCTGGGCCGCGCCGCGGTAGCCGGCGGCGATGTTCTCGCCTTTCCAGGTGTTGGCGGTGTAGCCAAAGTCGGCCATGCGCTGGAACGGGTCGCGGCCCAGCGAGTCGGTATGGCTGACGGCGCCATGCTCGCCCATGTCCTGGCTGTGCCAGGCGGCTGCCGCCGCCAACTGTGGCTGCAGCGCCAGAGGTGGCGCGCCGTGCGCCTGGCGGTAGTCGTTGATCAGGGCCAGGAGCGCCGTGGCCTCGGGGTCGGCGTCCACCGCCGGTGGGGTCGGCTCCGCCACCTCGGTCGGGGGTGCGACCGGCGCGCCGGTGACCGCGAAGGGCATCACCTGAGTGTCGGTCAGAGGTGTGCCCGCCTCGTCGCGAACCTGCACCACCAGGGCGTAGTCGCCGGCGGGCAGGTCGGCCGGCGGCGACCACGGTGTCGCGAGGCTGACCGACCTGCCGCGGCGGAGCGCCTGGTCCGACCAGGCATGCTGCCAGATCGGCGCCTGGCCAGCGTCGGCCACGACCGCGTCGATCGTGGCAACGCGGTGGACGCGCGCCGTCAGCGTGACTTCGATGTCGGCCGTCTGGCCGGCCGCGACCGGCGCGGGTGTGACCCGCGCCAGAGTGACGATGACTGGCTCAGCGCCGGCCACCTCGACCGGGACGGCGAGCAGCCATGACCCGATCAGGACGGCCAGCGCCAGAACGCCGGGCAGCACTGGGTGGCGCATGGGACCTCCCTCGTTCGCGGGGTGCGCGGCTGGGCAGCGAGGATGGCTCAGTTGCAGGGCGAACCATCCGCGTCCATTGTGCCGATCCGGCCGCCACAGTCCTAGACGCCATTGGTCCTGGTGGCGCCAGGACCATGGTCCTGGCAATGGACCTTGCTGGCGCCAAATAGAGTCGACGGCGCCGAGATCGGTCAGCAATTGCTTATCTAGTGGAGCCTACACCGGGGTGCCCCAGGTGGCGCAGCCACGGCGTGTCGGTGAGGCCGGCCGAGCACCCACCGGGGGCGCCCCGACCATGCAATTCACGCCTGCGGAGCGCGGCAAGGCCGTTCGCGAACGACCCGTCCACGCTGCCTGGTCCCTGGCCATCCGCGGTCAGACGCGCCGCAGCAGCCCCGTGCTCTCCACCGCCGGGATTGACAGCGTCTTGTAGCCGACGCGCGGGAACAGCACCGTCACCACATCCTGGCTGACGCGCTGCACCACGCCGTCCTGCCAGACCTCGTGGCGCACCTTGTCGCCCAGACTGAAGGCGAAGGTGATCTGCTCGACCCGGTCGTCGCCGGTGCGGCCCTTCAGGCAGTTGTCGCAGCCACCGCAGTTCGGGTGCGCGTAGCGCTCGCCGAAGTAGTTCAGGATGAACTCGCGCCGGCAGCCGGTTGTCTGAGCATACTGCTCCATCATTCGCAGCTTGCTCTGGTCATACTCCCGCCGCTGCTCGTAGGCCGACAGGTCCAGCAGCAGGTCTTGCGCCGAGCACTCCGGCCGCCGGATCGTCAGCGTGTGGCCGGCCAGGTGCAGATAGCCCATCGCCACCAGCGGCTCGATCAGCGCCTTGAGACGCGGCACGTCCAGCGACACCGCCAGCGCCAGGTCGCGCAGCGCGATCGTCGGCGACTGCTTGCGCAGCGCCACCGCGCGCACGATGTCCCAGATCTCCTCCAGCCGGCGCTGCGTTGGGTAGCTGCCGCCCAGGAAGAAGGCCTGGATGCCGCGGTCCTCCGGCCGGAAGAAGAGCAGGCAGCGCGCCGGCCGGCCGTCACGCCCGGCCCGGCCGACCTCCTGGTAGTACGCCTCCAGCGTGCCCGGCAGGTCGTAGTGGATCACGAAGCGGATGTTGGCCTTATCGATGCCCATGCCGAAGGCATTCGTCGCCACCACCACATCGGCGCTGTCGTCCATGAACGCCTGCTGCACGGTTGCCCGCTGCGCCTTCGGCAGCTTGCCGTGATAGTGCACCGCGCGCAACCCCAGCTTCACCAGATAGTCGCACAACTCCTGCGCCTTGCGCACCGTCGCGACGTAGATGATGCCGGGCAGGTTCATCGCTTCCAGCGAGCCGTGGCTGGCGCCCTGGCCGGCCTCGCCATTCGCGCCCAGCAAGCGGCGCAGCGCCAGCAGCTTCTCCTCCTCCTTCACCACCGGACAGACTTCGAATTGGAGGTTCGGCCGGTCGAAGCCGTGGGCGACGATGATCGCCTGGGGAATGCGCAACTGGGCGAGGATATCCTCGCGCACCGGCGGCGTCGCCGTCGCCGTCAGCGCCAGCACCGGCGGCCGGCCGAGCTGGCGAATGGTCGCGCCCAGCTCCAGGTAGGCCGGCCGGAAGTCGTGGCCCCACTGCGAGATGCAGTGCGCCTCGTCGACGACGAACAGCGAGATCGGCGTTTCGCGCAGCCGAGCGACGAAATCGCGGCTCAGGAACCGCTCCGGCGTCACATACAGCAGCTTCGCTTCGCCGGCCACGACGCGATCGAGTTGCTGCGTCGCTTCCGACTCACTCAGTGTGCTGTTGATCAGCGCCACCCGCACGATCTGCCGGGCGATCAGTGCATCAATCTGGTCCTTCATCAAGGAGATCAGCGGCGACACGACCACCGTCGTGCCTGGCAGAAGCAGCGCCGTCAATTGATAGCACAGCGATTTGCCGGCCCCCGTCGGCATGATCGTCAGCACGTCGCGCCCGTCGCGCAGATGGTCGATCACCTCGCGCTGCCCCGGCCGAAACGCTGAATGACCGAAGAAATGACCGAGCGCCTCGTCGAGCGTCATCCCTGTCTCTCTTTCGGGGTGCGCGAACCCGCTGTCATGCAGGACCCCACGACCAAACGGACGCAGACAGGAAATTATTCCTGCCGCGCGGGGCGTCGCACCGGTGTGACGCACGTTGCGTGCCACCAGGCGTAGATCGGGCGAGCAGTCGGGGCCACCCGCTCCAGGCGCCCGGTGCAGATTACCGGGCTACTCCACCATACTCGTTCGCCATCATCTCCGCAATGGCCCGCCAGATCGTCCGCCCCTGCTACAATGGCGGCCGATGAGCGACACAGGCGAGGGTAGCGTGATGCAGCAGCGACGCAAAGGCGGGTTGGGGCGAGGTCTGGAGGCCCTGATTCCGGGGGAGGCGACCGGCGGCGCCCAGGAGGTCGACATCGACGCGATCGCACCGAACCCCAGTCAGCCGCGCGCCGCCATCGCCCCCGATCAGCTGGTCGATCTGGCCGAGTCCGTCCGCCAGCACGGCATCCTCCAGCCGCTGCTGGTCACGCGTCGCCCGCCCGGTGAGCCGGGGTCGCCCTACTTGCTCGTCGCCGGTGAGCGCCGCTGGCGGGCGGCCCGCGCCGCCGGTCTGAGCGCTGTGCCCGTCGTTGTGCGCGAGACCGCGCCGCAGGCGATGCTCGAATTGGCGCTGGTCGAGAACCTCCAGCGGCAGGACCTCAACCCGCTCGAAGCAGCCGACGCCTTCGCCCATCTGGTCGACGATTTCGGCCTCACCCACGAGCAGATCGCGCGGCGTGTCGGCAAGAGCCGCGTCAGTGTCACGAATATCCTCCGCCTGCGCGATCTGCCGGGCGCCATCCAGGCCGCCATCGTCGCCGGGGAGATCACCGAGGGTCACGGCCGGGCGTTGCTCGGTCTGCCCGACGTTGCCGACCGTCTGGCCGCCTTCGAGCTTGTGCGTGGCCGCGACTTGACCGTGCGCCAGACCGAGGACCTGGTTCGTCGTTGGGGCCACGCCGCCCCCGCCCAACCCGCTGCCGCCCCTCCCACCCCGCCCGACGCCGACCAGCGCCACGTCGAAGACCAGTTGCGCGCCGCCCTCGGCACCCGTGTCGATGTGGCTCGCCGCCCGCGCGGCCAGGGCGGCCGCCTCGTCATCCACTTCTACTCCGACGAGGAATTCGATCACCTCTACCACCGCCTCATTGGCCCCGACGAGTAGGGCCAGGAGGACCAAGGGCAGTCGGTCAACTCCATCGCCATCCCTTCTCCTGCAGCCAACGCTGGATGGTCCGACGCTTCCTGGGACGGCCTCGTTTCCCGAAGACCCTTAGCGGCGGGGGCGGGGCCGGACGAGGACCAGCCCGGCGGCCAGCAGCGCCAGCACGCCGCCGCTGTCAGTCGGCCATGCTGGCCAGAGCAGCAAACCGCCACCGGCGTCGGCCAGGAGCGCCGTCAGGCGCGGCAGGGGCGTGGCGGTCAGTGTTGCCGTCGGCTCGGGGGTGGCGGTGGCCGTGGCAGTGGGGGGTGGCGTCGCTGTGGCAGTGGCCGTGTCGGTCGGCGTCACGGTGGGACTGCTGGTCGGGGTCACCGTCGGTGTGTCGGTCGGCGTGCTGGTCGGCGTGTCGGTGGCCGTGGGCGTGATGGTTGGGGTGGCGGTGGCGGTCGGGGTGGCAGTGGCAGTTGGCGTGCGCGTCGGCGGGCGCTTGACCGGCGGCGGCACCGAGGCGCGGCCGGCCGGCCCGGCGTAGGCCAGGCCGGTCAGGGACGGCGATGCCTTGGCCCAGGCGAACGTCAGTTGCTCGGCCGTCATCACCCGGTTGGGCGGGCCGTCGTTGACCGGGTCGTGATAGGTGAACACGTCGGCGTCAAAGCCGGTGATGACGATGTAGTGGTCGCCGCGGTAGCCGGCGGACTGCCGGCCGGGCAGGCCCGGATACCAGACCTGCGGCACGACCGGTCGCCCCTCGCGCAGGTGCCGGCGCACGTCGTCGAGCGTCCAGCGCTTCAGGTCGCGGCCGGCGACCATGTCCAGCGGCCGTAGTCCATACTGGCGGCCGATCGCCGCCATGACGTGGATGGCCGTGCCGGCCTCAACATCCTCCCAGGTGCCCTGCAGCTCGTTGACGCGGTCACGCAGCTCGTCGACCGTGGCGCGGGCACCGTAGGCGCTCAGCACCATCGCCAACGAGGCCGGCCCGCAGTTGCTGCGCGCCCACGGGCTGTCGTCACTCTGGGTGTGGTAGGGCACGGCCAATGCCGCCGAGGTCGTTTCTTCTTCAGCCGCTACTGGCCGACCCACCAGCACCAAACTGGTGAGAACGACGCACAGCGCGCACACGAGCGATCGGCGGGGCAGAAGGCATCGCTCCACGGATACGGATGAGTCGGCGCGGGCGACCCTGACCGCAGCGGGGAATGTAGTCTAGACCAGTAAACGCCGGCCGCCAAGCGAATTCGACGGATAATCGGTCCTGATCGCCAGCCATGACCCGAGGCAATGGGCGAGTGAGCCGGTGGGCCGGTAATCCAGGAAGAATAGGAGGCCCTCGCCCTCGCCCGTGTGCGAGTGATGGGACTGGCCGCGTTAGAGCCAGCGATGAAGGCCGTCGCGATCGCGCGCCGCCGACCTCCGCCGTCGCCGGCAGCGGGGCCTCTCTCTCATTCTGAGTGAACGCTACTGCCTACTGGCAACCGGCTACTGGCGCTACAATAGCGGCCAGCAGGAGGGATGGCCGATGGGGACGGATGAGGAGCAGGCGGCGGTGCGGTTGCGATTGGCAAACGGCGCGGCGATCGATGACGAGGTGGTCGGTCGGCTGGCCCCGCATTTGGTCGAGGTAGCGGCCGGGCTGGCGGCGCTGGCCGAGCGGCTGCCGCTGGAGAGTGAGCCGGCGACCGTCGAGCGCGTCGACGAGCGCGATTGGTGAGGGAGGAGCCGATGGACGCCGAGTCTCTGCCCTGGCTGCCACTGGAGCAACTGGCGCCGCTGCTTGAGAGCGGTGAGGTCTCGCCGGTGGCGTTGACCGAGGCGACGCTGGCGCGCATCCAACGCCTCGACTCGGCGCTGAACGCGTTCATCACCATCACCAACGACACGGCCCGGCGCGAGGCCGAGACGGCGGCGACCGAGATCGCGGCCGGACACTATCGTGGGCCGCTGCACGGCGTGCCGGTGTCGGTCAAGGACCTGTTCGCCACGCGTGGCGTGCGCACCACCGCCGGCGCGAAGATCCTGAGCGACTGGACGCCCGACTATGATGCGGCGGCCGTCGAGCGGCTGCGCGCCGCCGGTGCGGTGCTGGTCGGCAAGAACACACTGCACGAGTTCGCGCTCGGTGGCACCAGCCTCAACCCGCACTTCGGCAATGTCCTCAACCCCTGGGACCGGGAGCGCGTGCCGGGTGGCAGTTCCGGCGGCTCGGCGGCAGCGGTCGCGGCCGGCCTGAGCACCATCTCTCTCGGCAGCGAGACCGGCAACAGCACACGCCGGCCGGCCGCCTTCTGCGGCATCATCGGGCTGAAGCCAACCTATGGCCGCATCAGCCGCTTCGGCGCGGTGCCGGCGGCCTGGTCGCTCGATCACGTCGGCATCTTCGCCCGATCGGTGCGCGGGGTCGCCGCCACGCTGGATGCGCTGAGCGGGCCGGACCGGCGCGATCGCGGCAGTGCTAGCGCCAAGCCACCGGTCGGCCCGCTGACCGGTGTTGTCAAGGGATTGCGTGCTGGCGTGCCCGAGGCCTATCTGGCCGACCTGACCGACGAGGTCGGTGCCAACTGGGAGGCGGCGCTGGCAGTGCTGGCCGGGCTGGGCGTGAGGGTGCGGACGCTGGCGCTGCCGACAGTGCGCTGGACGGCGCTCGTCTCCTCGACGATCATGCAGGCCGAGGCGTCAACCTGGCACCGGCGCTGGCTGGCAGAGCGGCCGGCCGACTACGGTGCCGACGTGCGCGAGCGGCTGCAGTTGGGGCTGGCGCTCTCCAACGGCGACTATCTGACCGCCCAGCGCGGCCGGCAGGCGATCGCCGACGAGGTCGCCGGTGCGCTGGCTGAGGTCGATCTGCTGATCGCGCCGACGGTGCCGGCGCCGGCGCCGCCGATCGCCGGTGGCCCGACCGTGGCCGGCGACCGGCCCTACGGCACGGCGCCGGCGTTCTTCCATCTGCACCGGCTGTTCAGCTTGCTGGGGCTGCCGGTCGTGTCGACGCCGTCCGGCTTCAGCGCCGGTGGGCTGCCGCTGGCGATTCAGATCGCCGGCCGGCCTTTCGCCGAGCGCACGGTGCTGGAGACAGCGGCTGGATTCGAGGCGGCCACTGGCTGGGCGGTCAGACGGCCGCCGGTGGACTGACGAGCGTGCTGGCAGAATCCGCCGTGTCACCCGGTCCTGCCGGCCGGTGGCCCGCGCGGTCGTGTGGCCGGAGGAGCGGGAGCATGGACCAGCCAGACCCACGCATGCTGACGCTGGTGGCGCGGCAGGCTGGCCATGCGTCCTAACAGCGTGGCTCCGCCGCCCGCGCCCACTCGCGCGCCGGTGGCGGGCGCGCCGCGCCTGTTCACGCGTGGTTTCACCATCGTCTGGACGGCCAGCCTGCTCTACAACCTGGCCTTCCAGATGACCGCCGCGGCGCTGCCGTTGTTCGCGGTCGGCCTGGGCGCGACCGACACCCACATCGGGCTGATGATCGGACTGTTCGCGCTGGCGGCGATGCTGGGTCGCACCGTCGTCGGCTGGCAGTTGGACCGGGGCGCCAAGCGGTTGGTGCTGGCGGCGGGTGGGTTGATCTTCGTCGTTGCCTCGCTCAGCTATGCCGTCGTGACGGCGGTCGGGCCGCTGCTGGGGCTGCGCGCGCTGAACGGCCTCGGTCACGCCGCTGGTCAGGCGGCCAACCAGACGCTGGCGGCCGAGACGGCGCCGCCGGAGCGGCGGGGCGAAGCGCTGTCGATGCAGCAGGTGACGCTGGTGCTGGCGGTGGCGACGATGCCGGCGCTGGGCGTGGTCATGGCGGGCTGGGCCGGCTTCCCGGCGCTGTTCGTCCTGACGGCGGCGCTGTCGCTGCTGGCGGCGCTGGTGGCGCTCACCTGCCCGGAGCCGCCAGCGCCGGCCATCCGCCCCCGGCCGACGTTCTTCAACGCGGCCGTCATCCGGCCGGGCCTGATCCTGTTCGCGCTGATGGCATCCTTCGGCGCGGTCGTCGGGCTGGCGGCGGTGCACGCGGCACGCGTCGGATTGGCCAACCCCGGCCTGTTCTTCCTGGCCTACGCGCTCGGCTCGCTGGCGGTGCAGTTCGTCGGCGGGCGGCTGTCAGACACGCGCGGCCGGGCGGCGGTGATCCTGCCGGGTCTGGCGCTGGCGGCGGCGGGCATGGCCGCTATCGCCCTGGCACGCGAGTGGTGGCTGCTGCCAGCGGCGGCGCTGTTCGGCGCTGGCCTGGGGCTGGGTCAGCCGAACCTGTTCGCGCTGGCGGCCG
>JADLAZ010000054.1 GCA_020849725.1 Chloroflexota bacterium | reverse complement strand
TGGGTGCGCTCACGACAGGCGAGCAACCCCAGGACGAACAGGCCCGGCGAGCCGGGCGGGCGCAACGTCAGACTGGCCGGTCAGCGTCGGGCATCGACGGTCAGCGGTGGCCGGCGTCGATCAGGTCGCGGAGCGCATCCCCGAGCAGGTTGCTGGTGAGCGCCACGGCGGCGATGCAGACACCCGGCACGATCATCAGCATCGGTTCTTGCGAAAAGTACGGGCGCGCGTCGTTCAGCATCACGCCCCAGTCAGCCGTCGGCGGCTGGACGCCGAGACCCAGGAAGCTCAGGCTGGAGACCGTCAACAGCAGCGCGCCGAAGTCCAGCGTCGCCAGCACGATGACTGTCGGCAGCAGGTTGGGCACCAGGTGCCGCCCGAGGATGCGCGTGGAGCGCGCCCCCAGGCTGATGGCCGCTTCGATGTACACCTGCTCGCGCAGGGACAGCACCGACGCCCGGAAGATGCGCGCGTGCCCGGCCCAGCCAGCCGCCACCAGCGCGATCAGCAGGCTCTCGTCGCCCGGCCCCAGGATGCCGAGGATCGCCAGGCTCAGCAGCAGGCTCGGGAGGGCCAGCAGCACCGTCAGGATGGTCGAGATGGCGAGGTCGAGCCGGCCGCCGAAGTAGCCGGCCACCAGGCCCACCACCAGCCCCAGCGTCACGATGCCCACCGTACTCACGCCGGACACCCAGAGGGTCATCCGTCCGCCGTACAGCAGGCGGCTGAACATGTCGCGACCAAGCTGATCGGTGCCCAGGATATGCGTGGCATCCGGCGGCGACAGCGCGATGCTCATATCGAGCGCGTCGGGGTCGTGCGGGGCAATCCACGACGCCAGCACCGTCGCCAGGATGACGATGCCCAGGATCGCCGCCGGCAGGATCATCGGGCGCACCCGCCGGCTCTTGAGGAGCCGGAGCCAGTTTGCCTGCTGGGTGGTGCGCCGCTGGGCCGGCGATGCGATGGGCTGCGCCGCCTCAATCGTGGTGCTCACTATCGCCCTCCTTCCCGCGCCCCGAGCCGGACGCGCGGGTCGAGCAGGCCGTAACTGATGTCGGTCAGCAGGTTCACGATGACGAAGGCGACGCCCGCGAGCAGCACGTACGCCCCGATGACGGGCAGGTCGCGCCCGGAGATCGCCAGGATCAGGGCGCTGCCCATGCCCGGCCAGGAGAAGATGGCCTCGATGACGACGGCGCCGGCAAGCAACTGCCCGAAGCGCAGGCCCAGCAGCGTCACCACGGGCAGGAGCGCGTTCGGCAGCGCGTGGCGCATCACCACCAGCCGCTGTTGCAGACCCTTGGCGCGGGCCGTTCGCACGTAATCCTGCCGCCAGATCTCGATGACGGCGCCCCGCGTGATGCGCATCAGGCCGGCGGCCGGCCCGCAGGAGAGCGCCAGCACCGGCAGGATCAGGTGCTGGATACCGCCGTAGCCAGCCACCGGCAGCAGCCGCGCCTTCTCCGAGACGAACGTCACGAGCAGCAGCGCCAGCCAGAAGGACGGGACCGCCGCCAGCAGCAGGCTGACGACCCGCCCGCCCTGGTCCAGCGGCGAACCGGCCGACAGCCCGAAGATGATGCCCAGGCCGATGCCGAGGACGCTTGTCACCAGGAATGCCGATAGCCCCAGCCGCAGCGTCGGCTCAATACGCTCGCCGATGATCTCCGAGACGGCCCGTTGGGTCAGAAACGACTTCCCAAGATCGCCCTGCGTCAGCCCGCCGAGCCAGCGGATGTAGCGGACCGGCAACGGGTCGTCCAGGCCAAGCTGCTGGCGGTACGCGGCGATGGCTTCCGGGGTTGGGTCCTGGCCGCCCTGGCGGAGCGCCTCGGCGGCGGGGTCGCCGCGCGCCGCCGTCGTCAGCGCGAAGCAGACGAACGTCAGCAGGATCAGGGTCGGCAACGCTGCCAGCGCGCGACTCAGTAGGTACTTCCCCATCGTTTAGTTTGGCCCCCCGGTTGCCATCACCGTGCCGTGGCCGCACCGCCGCATCAGCAGCGGAGAGCGGCCGGCGCCGACCTCGAGACTATCGCGGGGATCGGCGAGTTCCCAAACGCGCCAGCCGCCTGGGCAGACGCCACTCATGGACATCAGGGACTCCAACAGACTGCCTGTTGCTACGAACCGGCGTCCGGCCTGTTGACGTAGCTTCGACCTGGACTACTGGGCCAGACTCCGGCCCCCAGGGGGGACGGCCAGCAGTCGCGCGACATGACACGACCCGAAACGGCAGACGGGGACTGTTTCCCCAAGGCCCGCACGCGACGCGCTCAGGAGCCGGGACAGCGCCAGAGCCCGCCGTGGGCGCCCCGGTGCCGCACACACAACGCCTCACCGCCCGTGAGCGGTCGGGCGCAGGCGAAGAGCCGACGGTGAATCATAGCGCATAGTCTAGCATCTCTAGCGAACAAGTCAACAACTACCGGATTTGTGCACGGCGCCAGTTGACAGGTCGCTAGCGTCGCAGAGGGCTGCTCCAGGGCGGACAGACGCGTCATAAGCCCATCCACCCGCGTGACAGGCCGCTAGATTACACGCTATTGTTGACTTTGTCTAGCATGATGCTAGACTACAGCGATAGGAACCCGGTGTGCGCGCGGTCTGGGCTATCCGCCCTCCGCCGTTCGGTCCAGCGAAAGGAAGACCGATGCCCGTCAGCTTCTTTGGGATGATCTCGCACCGCCTCGCCTCCGAGATCATCACGCCGCGCGCGCCGCTCTTCGACCATGATTTCATCCGCGACTTCGCCCTGGCCCACGAGCGCGGCGGCTTCGACCGCATCCTCGTCGGCTACTACTCGAATGCTCCGGACGGCTTCCTCGTCGCCGCGCACGCCGCCGCCAGCACCGAGCGCATCGGCATCCTCCTGGCCCACCGGCCCGGCTTCGTCGCCCCGACCGTCGCCGCGCGCAAGCTCGCCACCCTGGACTGGCTGACGCGCGGCCGGCTGGCCCTGCACGCCATCTCCGGCGGCAGCGACGCCGACCAGCGCCGCGACGGCGACACCCTGGATCATGACGCTCGCTACCGCCGCACCGACGAGTACCTGGAGATCCTCAAGCGGGTCTGGACGGCGGACGGGCCGGTCAGCCACGCGGGCGAGTTCTACCGCTTCGAGGAGACGCCACCCGATATCCGGCCATGGCAGCAGCCGCGCCCGCCGATCTTCTTCGGCGGCGCCTCGCCGGCGGCCATCGAGGTTGGTGCGAAGCACGCCGACACCTACATGCTCTGGGGCGAGCCGCTGGCCGACGTGCGCGCCACCATCGAACAGGTGCGCGCCGCCGCCGCCCGCCAGGGTCGCACCGTCCAGTTCAGCGCCTCGTTCCGCCCGATCCTCGGCCCCACCGAAGACCGGGCCTGGGCGCGTGCCAGCGTGATCCACCGCTCGATCATTGCCAGTCGCGCCGGGGCGCCGGCCGCGCCCGAGAATGCCGGCTCCCAGCGCCTGCTGGCGGCGGCGGCGCGTGGCGAGGTCCACGACCGCTGCCTCTGGACGCCGATTGCCGCTGCCACCGGCGCCCGTGGCAACACCACGGCGCTCGTCGGCACGGCGGAGCAGGTGGCAGACGCGCTGGTGGAGTACTACAAGCTCGGCGTGAACACGATATTGATCCGAGGGTTCGACCCGCTGAACGACGCCATC
>JADLAZ010000053.1 GCA_020849725.1 Chloroflexota bacterium | reverse complement strand
CGCCGACGGACACCCCGACGTCCACGGCGACCTGGACACCAACGCCGACCCCCACCGACACGCCGACGGCGACGTGGACACCAACTGCCACGCCAACGGCGACCTGGACGCCAACTCAGACCCCCACTGATACCCCAACCGCGACTCCCACGGACACGCCTACCGTGACACCCACCGCGACGCCCACGGCAACACCGACGGATACTCCGACGGCCACCCCCACCGATACGCCGACTTCGACCCCGACGAACACGCCGACGAACACGCCGTCGAACACGCCGACGACTACGCCCACTGATACGCCTACAGCAACGGCGACGTGGACACCAACGGCGACCAATACGCCGACCCCAACAGCAACGGATACGCCTACTGTCACCCCCACCGAAACCTCGACATCCACGCCGACCAGCACGCCAACGGACACGCCAACCCCGACACCAACGCACACATCCACCAGCACGCCGACGAACACCCCGACGGCTACGCCGACCGAGACACCAACCCCAACTCAGACCCCAACGGACACGCCGACGGCCACCCCGACGAACACCCCGACGGCCACGCCGACCGAGACACCAACCCCAACTCAGACCCCAACGGACACGCCGACGGCCACCCCAACGGACACGCCGACGGCCACGCCGACCGAGACACCAACCCCAACTCAGACCCCAACGGACACGCCGACGGCCACCCCGACGGAGACACCAACCGCCACGGCCACGGACACTCCGACTTCGACGCCTACCAGCACGCCGACAAACACCCCGACGGCCACGCCAACCGACACGCCGACGGCGACGTGGACGCCCACGGCTACCCCAACATCCACGCCAACTGACACTCCGTCGCCAACGCCCACCGCGACCACGACACCAACTCAGACGCCGACGGCGACACCGACGAACACACCTACTGTGATGCCCACGGCTACGCCGTCAGCCACGCCCACGGAGACCGCCACGGCGACAGCGACGTCCACCCTCACACCGACGATCTCGCCGACCGAGACAGCCACGGCCACGGCGATGCCCTCCGCGACGGCTACTCCCGTGGATACTGCTACGCCCACGTCAACCGCCACGGTGACGGAGACACCGACCGCGGCGCCGACCGACACACCGGTCCCCACCGTGACGAGTACGCCATCGCCCTCGGCAACGCCGACGATGACGCCCCCAGCGACCGAAGTCCCGCCCGCGACGGCGACGGCTACGGCCGTCGCCACTGAGACCCCCACGGCTATCGCCACCGCGACACCGCCGCTAACCGCGACCCCACCCGCCACGGCCACGGCGCCGGTCTCACCGACCGTGACGCGCACCGCGACAACTGGTCCGCTGCCGCCGACGGCGACGCCCGACACCGCCACGCCGACGCCCACGCCAGCGGCGCGCTCAGGCCGTGAGCCGGCCAACCTGAGCGTCAACGACGCCCCCGTGGTCAACCAGGATCTGGCCTATGGGCGCGACGAGCGGTTCGACGGCGTCTACGTCCGCCAGCATGGCCTGGCCACCAACTACGGCGGCGGCGACATCGGCCTGCCGGTCAGCGTGCGGCCGGTAGAGAACAGCGTCCCGGCCGGCGCGACCGACTTTACCTACACCATCATCGTCGGCAATCGGCACCCGCGTGACCGTGACGATGCGCCAGCGCCGAACCGAACCGTAATCGACTTGCCGGCCGGGGTGACTGCCGCCGGACTGGCCATCGAGGCCAACACCTGTCGTGGCGTCAACCACGGCAAGGACGAGGACGGGGTCTACTACGAGCAGTTCTGCACTAAGCGCGGCGCCGACGACGACTGGTCCGAGCCGGTCGAGGGCTGGAAGTTGGTCATCTCCGAGATCGAGGGTCGCCAGCGGCTGGACATCAAGAACTTGCCGGCTGTCCGTTGGGGCCAGCGCGTGCGCTACACCATCCTGACCAGCCCGGTGCCGGCCACGAGTGCCGGGGCCGATCACCTGCGGCTCGATGTCTGGGTCGAACCGGCGCGCAACGAGCCGGGCTGGTGCGATCAGCCGGCCGGCTGCGACTACAATGACCGCCGCGCCAACAACTTCAATGGCCTGACGACCCGCATCGTTCCGCCCGGCAAGGCCGCCGACGCCGCCGGCACGCCAGCGGCGGACGACGGCCGCGCGCGCCTTGTGCCGCCGGTCACGCCAGCCCCGGTGGACCGCGCGCTACCAGCACCCGCATCGATCAGCGGGGTTGAACGCCGGATAGTGGCACGTGGCACAGCCAGTGTGCCCGACCGCGGCTCACCGGTCCAGGTTGTGGCTGGCAGCACGGATCGTGGCCCCCCGGCAGTGGTCGGCGCTGGTGGGGATGGCCAGGCGCTGGCCGGCGCGGGTGAGCACGTGACCGCCCGGCCACCGCCGGGGCACAGCCAGGGAGGGGTCGGTGCCACCGAGCCTCTGGAACCCATCCCAATACGAGCGCTTCCGTGACGAGCGGAGTCAGCCGTTCTTTGATCTGCTGGCGCTGGTGCGACCGCGCCCGGCGATGTCGGTCGTCGACCTGGGTTGCGGCACCGGCGAGTTGACGCGCCGCCTGCACGAGCATTTGCAGGCGCGGGCCACTGTCGGCGTCGATAGCGCGGAGACGATGCTGGCGCGCGCGGCGAGCGTGGCTGGCGATGGGCTGTCGTTCCGGCTGCAGGACCTGACCACGCTCGTGCCCGACGAGCGCTACGACCTCGTCTTCTCCAACGCCGCCCTGCAGTGGGCGCCGGGGCATGTCGACCTGCTCGCGCGCCTGACGGCGCTGCTGGCCGCTGGGGGCCAATTGGCCTTTCAGGTGCCGGTCAACGACGATCACCCGGCGCACACGGTCGCGGCCGAAATCGCGCGTGAGGCGCCGTTTCGGGCCGCGCTTGGCGGCTGGGTGCGGCCGGTGACGGTGCTGCCGCCGGAAGTCTATGCCCGGCTGTTGCGCGGGCTGGGCTATCGCGAGCAGCAGGTGCGCCTGCAGGTGTACGTCCACGCTCTCGACCAGCGCGATGGCGTGATCGAGTGGGTCAAGGGCACGATGCTGACTGGCTATCAGGACCGCCTACCGCCCGACCTGTTCACCGCCTTCCTCGATCGCTACCGGCAGCGGCTGCTGTCGCGCCTGGAGGACGCGCGACCCTACATCCTGACCTACAAGCGCATCCTCGCCTGGGCGCAGGCGTGACGGGTGAACCTTCCTACGGGATACTTGATCGATAGCCGTGGGAGGCGCGGCGACAGTGGCCCCGCCACCAGCCTGATCGGCGTCGCTCAACGCTCACGCATCACGCGGGGTCGCGTCATGCCGATGGGACGCCGCATGCTGCCATTGATGGCCCTGCTGATCTGCCTGATCGCCGGCGTGGCGCTGGCGGTCGGCATGCTGTGGCTGAACCAGCGCCAATTGATGTATTTTCCGGTGGCGATCGTGTCGCCGGTTGGGGCGCTGCTGCCGCGGGCGGAGGAGGTAGCCTTCGTCACTGAGGACGGGGTGACGCTGGCAGGTTGGTTCGTGCCCCCGGCCACTGGCGCGGTGCGGG
The DNA here is from genome assembly GCA_020849725.1 of Chloroflexota bacterium. The sequence goes on along the minus strand of JADLAZ010000053.1, from coordinate 39,822 downwards.
CGCCGACGGTGCTTATCCTGAACGGCAACGGCGGCAACCGCGGCCACCGCGTGCTGCTGGCGGCGGCGTTGGCACGCACCGGCGTTGGCGTGCTGCTGTTCGACTATCGCGGCTACGGCGGCAATGCTGGCCGGCCGACCGAGGCCGGTCTGCTGGCGGATGCGCGCGCCGCCCGCGCCTATCTGCTTGGCCGCGCCGATGTGGACGCCGACCGGCTCGTCTACCTGGGCGAGTCGCTCGGGGCGGCAGTGGCGCTGGCGCTGGCGGTCGAGCAGCCACCAGCCGCGCTGGTGCTGCGGTCGCCGTTCGCGTCGCTGGTGGCGATGGCGCGGCTGTCGTACCCGTACTTGCCGGTGGACTGGCTGGTGTGGGACCGCTACCTGTCGGACGAGCGGGTGATGCGGCTGACGGCGCCGCTGCTGGTCGTCGCCGGTGACGCCGATCGCGTCATACCAGTTGCCCAGAGCCGCGCTATCTACGATGCGGCGCCCGTGCCCAAGCGCCTGGTCATCGTCGCTGGCGCCGATCACAACGACCCGGCGCTCGGCGAGGGGCCGTTGCTGATCGACGCGATCGCGCGCTTGCTTGACGACCATGGCCTCGCGCCACGCTGACGCGCAGCGCCCGACCGTCCCGCGTTGGGCTGCCCGCCGTTACGCTGACACCAGCAGCGCGCCAACGCTGACGCCGAACGGGTCACCGACGACGGCGTCCACCGACGGGAGCAGCGGGGCATCGGGCCGGCCGACCGGGGAGAGGCCGACAACGACGTCGTAGCTCCCGGCCGGCAGGCCGGACGGGATGTGCAGGTCGTGGTAGTCCCACACCTGCTCGCGGCCCCAGCGCGTCGTCGGGTAGTTGCCATCGAGCGGCTGAATATCGTAGGCGGTGACCTCGCGGCCGGCGGCGTCGCGCAGACGCACGCGCACGACGTAGTCGGTCGTCAGCGGCGATTGCAGCGCCCGCCAGCGCAGCGTCAGTCGTGCCCAGTCGCCGGCGGCGATAGTGTAACCTGGGCCGAGGCCGTCCCAGGTCGCGCCGACCAGGCCGATCTGGTCACCGAAGTCAGCGTGCAGCGGGATCTCCGGCCGCCAGAGGCCAGCCTTGAGTGGACCATTGTAGCTGTACGTCTCGATGCGCACGCCGTTGAAGAGGCGATCGGCGAAGCGCAGCGTGTTGCCCTCGTACCAGCGACGCAGCAGGCCGCGCGGGTCGTCGGAGGCCAGGCGCTCGGGCGAGGTGATGAGCCAGACGCGCGTCTTGCCCCAGGTCTGGTCGGCCAGCGCAGCGTCCAGCTCGCGTTCGCCGAAGTCGGCTGTGTTCAGGCTGGGCAGCGTGATGATCGGCAGCGCCGCCAGGCCCGGCAGCCGGCGGGCGTAGTAATCGGCGGTCGTCCGCAGGTAGCCCGGGTGGACGATGACAATGTCGCCGTTGCGGGCATGCGCGTCAACGAAGCGGTAGGCGGCGGCCCAGTCCTCCTTCTGCGAGTCGGCGGCGTAGACGACATCGCGCAGAGGGATCCAGGCCAGCGCTAGCAACGCCGCCAGCGCCAGCAGCGCCAGCGGCCAGGCCCGGCGCAGCAGCCAGTCGAGCGCGCCGGCGATGAGGAGCAGCACCGCCGGCAGGACGGCGATCAGGTAGCGGTCCTGGAAGAGCGGTACGCGCAGTGTCAGCAGGTAGAAACCTAGCACCGGCACGGCGACGGCGCAGGTGAGCGCCAGCCGCGGCGAGGGTGTCACGGCCGCGCCGACCTGCCGGCTGCCCCAGGCGACCGCGCCCAGCCACGCCAGGCCGACCCACAGCAGCGTACCCCACCATTCGGTGGCGGCGTCGGCGCGGTTGACGGCCAGCTTGGTCGCCAGGATGGCCAACATTTGCGGCAGTGCCACCGCTGGCTGCCACGAGCCGAGCAGATCATCGCTGAGGAGGTAGCCGGCACGCCAGATGCCGATTGCCAGGCCGGGCAGCAGCAGCACTGCCGCCGTCAGCGACCACGGGCGGCGCGCCGGGCCGAGCCGGGGCCAGCTCAGCGCCATGGCCAGCGCCTGGCTGAGCCAGACCAGGCCGCTGGCGACGTGAACGCCGAAGCTCACGACGCTGATAGCGGTGTAGGCCAGCCACCAGCCGGGCCGGTTGCGCCGCGCGGCGACCAGCAGCAGCAGCCAACTGGCCGGCATGAGCAGCGTCATCAGCGCGTACATCTTGGCATCCTGGCTGTACCAGATGGCGTAGGGCGAGATCGCCAGCAGGCCGGCGGTCAGCAGTCCGACGCGCCAGCCGCCGAGCGCGCGGCCGAGCAGCGCCAGCGTCGGGATGGCCAGCGTGCCGGCGATCAGCGACGGGGTGCGCAGCGCCAGCTCGCCATCACCGGCCAGCCGGACCCACGCGGCCAACAGCAGCGAGTAGAGCGGGCCGGTCTCGCCCGGCCGGACGAAGGCCGCCAGCAGCTCGGCCAGCGGCTCGCGGGCGCGGGCCACCAGATCGGCCTCGTCGAACCAGAGTCCCTGCGCGCCTAGCCGGTAGCGGCGCAGCAGCAGTCCGACCAGGGTCAGCATCACCAGCGCGACGACCGGCGCCAGCCGCGCCCAGGACAGCGCGCCGGGTTGCGCCAGCGCCGCCCAGGGCCCGGCGGCCGGCGCGGTCGGCGCGGGCAGGGTCGACTGGTTGGTCATGGCGCAGCGCTCGTCGCAGTCATCGCCTCGTACTCTATCAGGTGACGCGCGGCGATGGCGGGCCAGGCGAACCGGTCGGCCAGCGCGCGTGCGCCGTCGCGGAGGGTGCGGTTGAGCCAGTCGTCGCCGGCGGTGGCGGCCAGCGCCACGGCCAGCGTTGCCGGGTCGCCGGGCGCGACCAGCGTGGCGTGGACGCCGCTCCGCAGCGGCGGCAGGCCGATGTCGTCGTCGGCGTGGTCGGCGGCGGGCGTGGTGGTAACGACGGCCGCGCCGCAGGCGAGCGCTGCCAGCAGCGAGCCGCGCCGATAGCTGGCCCCGTCGACGAACGGCAAGGCGACGGCGTCGGCGGCGCGCAGCCAGCCGGCGACGGCAGCGGCCGGCTGGTGGCCGGTCCAGAGCAGATCGCCGGCGATGTCCAGGTCGCGCGCCAGCCGGTGCAGATCGCTCGCGGTGGCACCGTCGGTTGGGTCAAGGCCAGCCGCGCCAGCGCCGACCAAGGCCAGCCGGTAGCGGCCGGTGGCGTCGGGCGCATTCAGCCGCGCCAGCGCCTGGAACAGGTCGGGCAACCCTTTGCTGTGGTTGAGCAGGCCGAAGGTGACCAGCAGCCGCTCGCCCGCGCCGAGGTGGAGGTCGCCACGCAGCCGAGCCGCGACGGCAGCCGTGCCGGCATCAGGCTCGATATTCGCGCCGATGGGGAGAATCGCCAGCCGGCGTGCATGCGAACGCAGTACGGCGGCGTCGGCCGGATTGGTGGTGATTGTCAGATCGCTGCCACCAGCCAGGAGCGCGTTGACGGCTGGCCGGAGGCGGCCGGCGCGTGGGAACAGGTACGGTGCCCGCGTGTCGTGGAAGGTGACGGCGAGGCGCGGCCGGTGGCGCCGCCGCCGCAGCCACCAGGGCAGCAGGTTGATCGCCGGCCGCATCCCGTAGGCGCCGGTCTGGTACTGCACGTGAACGATATCAGCCGGCCAGGCGGTGGCGGCCGCGTCGATGGTCGCCGGCATGCGCCAGCCCCAGCCCGGCGCGACCCGCCAGACCGGCAGCCTCGTTGCGGGGGCTGAGGCGTCCGGACCGGGCACGCCGGCCACCGCCGGCAGCCGGCTGGTGAGGATCGCCGGCCGCGCGCCGGCCGCCGCCAGAGCGCTCGCCAGCCGGGCCGGGTAGTCGCCGACGCCGCCGGGGGTCGGGGCGTACTCGGCGGTGACCAGCAGCACGCGCGGCCCGTCGCTCACCGGTCGATGCCGCGGGGCCTGTGATCGACCGCTGCCCCACGTTGACGCTCAGCTGCAGCAGGTCGAGGCATCGCCAGCCTGCTGCGCAGCAGACCGCAGTACAGCGCGACCCGCCGGCGGCGCAGCGTCGGCCGGTGGCCGAGTGTCCACTTGGCCGCCTCGACCGTCAGCTGACCGGCGTCGAGCAGCAGTAGCCAGGCGCGGATGGCCTCGCCGGCTATCCGCCCATGCAACAGGCGGGTCAGCCGCACTCGGCTGGCCTGGTGGGCCTGGTGGCGAAACTGGCTCTCCGGCGCGCTGCTGCGCCCGCCATCATGCAACACCCGCGCCGCTGGCTCGTACCAGACGCCCCAGCCGGCGTGCTGGATCCGCCACTGCCACTCCAACTCCTCAGCGTAGAGGAAGAAGCCGGCGTCGAGCGGGCCGGCCGCATCGACCGCCGCCCGCCGCACCAGCAGGCAGGCGCCGACCAGCCAGTCGACCGACTGGGGCGCTATGGCTGGCACATCGGACATCTCGAATCGCTGTCCGACTATTATGAACGGACGCCATTGCGCCAGCGGCGTGCTTTCGACAGTCAGCGTTGCCAGCGTCGGGAAGCGCCGCCGCGACGACTGAACGCTGCCGTCAGGATTGAGGAGGCAGGGGCCGACCACGCCCACGGCCGGCCGGGCCTGCAGCGCCGCCCACAGCGTCGCGATCGCCGCCGGCTCGGGCGCGGCGTCGGAGTTGAGCAGTATGAATGCCTCGCCCCGTGCGGCGGCCAGTCCCTGGTTGTTGGCAGCGGCAAAGCCGACATTGCGCTCGTTGGCGATGACGCGCGCGGCCGGGAACCGCTCGCGCAACAGCGCCAGGCTGCCATCGGTCGAGCCATTGTCGACGACGATGATCTCGTGCGGCACGGTCAGCGTCGACGCAGCCACGGCGTCCAGCGCCCGCGCCAGCAGGGCGCGCGTGTTGTAATTGACGATGATGACGCTCAGCAGCGGCGCCGCGCCGCTGGTTGCGCCGGCTAGCTCGCTCACGGTTCCGCTCCGCCGGTCGACCGCCTGCCGGGAGGGGGCTCGGCTGGCCTGGTAGGGTACGTCAGCATCCAGTATAGCGGATGAGGGTTGGCGGTCAGGCCGAAGCCGGGCCGCGCCGGGCGCGGCGGTGAGCGCGGCTGAGCCAGACATAATGCAGTAACTCGTACCAGGCCAGGAGCAGTGCCAGCGCCAGGCCAGTGAGACCGTCGCGGTAGCCGCGCAGCGAGACGAAGCGGCGCCAGAACGCGCGCAGCGGCTGCAGAGCATAGTTGCGTGGATGGGGGCGGACGCCAGCGGCGTGGGCGTCGGCGACGGCGCGAGCGGTGTAGCGGTGCTGCTTGGCCAGCACCTGCCGCCAGGTGTCGTAGTTGTGGTGGACGAGCGGCTCGCGCAGATGACCGGCCGGGCCGCCGAGCACGACGATCTCGTGCACCTGGCGATCGGGATCGTAGCAGCCGGCGTCGACGCGGAACAGGCGCAGTTGCTCATCCGGCCACCAGCCGCCGCCGCGCATGGCATGGCCGCAGATGATGTTGCGGCGCGGCGTCCAGTAGCCGGCCAGGCCCTCGTGTGGCAGGCGCGCGGCGATCTCGGTTGCCTGCGCGGCGGTGACGCGCTCGTCAGCGTCGATGAAGTAGACCCAGGGCGTCGTGACGAGCGCCAGCGCGGCGTTGCGCTGGCTGGCGTAGCCGTCGAACGGGCGCGTGGCGACGGTGGCGCCGGCGGCGCTGGCCAGCGCCGCCGTGTCGTCGTGGCTGAAGGAGTCGAGTACCAGCAGCGCCGCCGGCCGGAGCTGGCGGGCGGCAGTCAGGCAGGCGGTGATGTGCCGCGCCTCGTCGAGAGTCAGCACGACGACAGTCAGGGGCAAGAGATTGGGGGGAGGCGAGGGAGACGGGGTGGTCATCGTGGCGGCTCGGGCGGCAGACAGGAGATGCGCGCTGGGGCGTGCGTGCGCCAGCCACGGGCGATCCGGCCGCAGGCGCGGATGCGGGCAGCGGCCTCGGCCCGCGTCAGGCGGCCGGCGCGGCGCTGGGCGATCGTCCGCACTGCCTCGGTCAGCGCGCCGACCTGCGTGATCAGCCGGGTGAGCCGGTAGGCCGGCGGCGACAACCAGTGGCGCAGGTAGCGGTCGCGGCTCTGGTGCAACGCCTCGAACATGCGCGCCGGCTGCTGGCGCGTGCTGGCGCCGCCGTGGTGGACGACGGTCGCCGCCGGCAGCGACCAGATCTCCCAGCCGGCTGCCGCGATGCGTCGGCACCAGTCGATCTCTTCACTGTACATAAAGAAACCATCATCGAGCAGGCCGACCGTCACGGCGGTGGTGCGGCGCACCGCGAAGCACGCGCCCAGCGGGTGATCGATGCGGAAGGGCGCCGACGCCGGCGGGTAGCGACCGTTGAGACGCGAGGCCAGCAGGCGGTGGTGCAGAGGGAACCAGTCGAGCAGCACCTGGCCGATGCCGGGGAACCGAAATCCGGTCGCCTGGGTCGTGCCGTCGGGATTGAGCAGGCGCGGCGCGGCCACGCCGGCGGCCGGGTGCACCGCCAGCCAGTCGACCAGCAGTGCCAGCGCGCCGGGGCCGGCGACGGTGTCGGGATTGAGCAGGCAGAGGACGGCGCCGCGCGTCTGGAGCAAGCCGGCGTTGGTCGCGCTCGCGAAGCCGGTGTTGACTGATTGCCGGAGCAGTGTCACGCCGGGGAACTCACGCGCCACCAGATCGGCGCTGCCGTCACCGGAGGCGTTGTCAACGACGATGATCTCGGCCGGGACACCGGCGGTCGCCACCGGCAGGCTGGCCAGACAGCGACGCAGCAGCGCGGCGGTGTTGTAGCTGACGACGACGATGGAGAGAGTGGGGTTGGTGGCGTCCGGGGCGCGCGCCTCGCCGGCCTCCCGCGTCGGTGGGAGCGGGGTGGGCGCGCTCATCGGAGACGAACTCCCCTAGCTTCCTGTATCAGAGGGGAACAGATACTAGCCCGGGGGGCGCGGATACCCCCTTGACAAGGAGGACAAGGGGAAAGCACACGGCCCTGGCTTGCCACACACCCCGTCCGTTTCAGCATCGGTCCCTCATCCACCGCCCCGGTAGCTTCGACCCCTAAGGCGTGTCGCCCGGTGGGTGGGATGATCGAGGCCATGAAGGAGACCGTGGCCAGGAAGGTGGGTGTGGTTTTGGCGGAGTGGACAGCACCGCCTCCACGAGCAGCCGGCTGTTGCGGGCGGGGCCACCGACATGTCCCTCCCGCCCGGGCAACGTGTCCTTGATCCGGTCTCATTGGTCGTTCCGTACCCCATGCCATCGTGTTATGTCCGCTCCCGCTGTCGTCTGTTGCTCATCGCCGCAGTCTACCCCAACTGACGACACGCCCTCGGGATGCCCCTCACTCGGATGGTTCACGAAGGCAGCTCCCAAATATCAGGTCAACTGGCCCTTGCGTTGCCGCGGCTGTCTGGTGAGGCGGCAACGTTCTTCCTGTCACGGCGTGGCTGTGATGCACCACCCTTGCGCGGCCCGTGCGCTCGGTGGCAGTCTGCGCTCCCCCACCCTGCTGCTCGCTCTCCGCTTCACCCGGTCCGTCGGCCACGCCTCAGAGGCGGCGCGCGGTCGCCTGCGGTGTCAGGGCCGTATCGTAGGGAAAGAAGTTCGCGGCGGCCAGATAGGCGCGCTCGTCGCCGCGCAACCAGAGGACGTGCGCCACGACCTCCTCCGGATCGGGGAGCGGCTGGCGCGGGCGCAGACAAAGACCGCCGATGACGTGGCCATGCTCTTCGACCAGCACCCGCGCCCCGGACGGGCTGGTGCGCCGTGGCACCAGATAGACGCGGCCCGGGTAGCCGGCGCTCAGCACGCGGATGAAGCCGGTGCGGCACAGTTGCCGGTAGACGCCGAGGCCGATCGTGCGGCGCGTCAACCGTGCCGCGCGCAGCGACGTCTGCCACCATTGGCGCCGCTCGGCGAGAATCGTCTCCGCCAGACCGGTGGCCAGCCGCGCTGGCAGCACTAGCGCCCCAAGTGCCAGCGCCGAACCGACGGCGGCGGCTGCCACCAATCCCGGCGCTCCGGCCGGCGTCAGCAGCGGCGCCACCGGGAGACCGGCCGCGAGACCCATGGCCGACCAGGTGGCCACGCGCCCGATCCAGCCCGAGCGCGCCCGCGCCAGCCCGAGCGCCCCACCCGCCGCAACGCTCAGGCCGATCAACCAGGCGGCAGTCGCTGGCGGCAGGCCAGCCAGCCAGCCCGCTGCCGCCGCCGCGATCGGCAGCGCCAGCAGCGGCCCCAGCACGGCCCCGGCCCAGCGCAGCCGCGGCGCTGGCCCACTTGGCGCCGCCAGCATCGACCAGACCTCACGCCCGGCTGAGCGCGCCATCTCTCCGCCCCCTCCGTGCCAGTGGTCGCACCGGCAGCGTCCCTGTGCCCACAACGGTACCATGGCGCGGCCTTGCCGACCATGATGTCACGTGCCCCCTGGTCACATTCGGGTGCGCACCCCCTGGTCTTTTCGCGCCGCCGTGGTAAAATAGCGCCACATAACCCGTGCCCACCCATCTCCGGCGGCTCCCGGCCCAGGCGTCGCCCTCGGTGATCTGGCCGGATGGGAAGTCAAACATTCCAGGGAAGGAGACACGACCATGGCGGAGACCAGCAGCACTGGGCGGCGGCGGCACGTGATCCGGGTCATGTGCCACCTGGGCGATGTGGCGACCGTCTGGGAGACGGGCGAGGGTGTGGAGACCGACGAAGAGGCCGCGGCGGCCGTGCGCGAGGCCGAGCGCATCTTCCACGAGGCGCGCCAGCGCGGTGACACCGCCTTCATCGTCGCGCCCGGCAAGAAGCCGGAGCGGGTCGAGCAGTGGGACCAGCGCACGCTCGAAGCGCCGGAGATCGTCATCACTCCGCGCCTCGTCGGCGGCTGAAACGAGTACGGAATGGCGCGTGCTGGGTCTTCAGCACGCGTCACTTCGCCTGATAGCGGGTGTGGGCGTCGTCGATGGCGGCCAGGATGGCGGCGGTCGGGGCGAGGCGTCGGCCACCGCCATCGACTGGCACCGGGTCGAGGACGGTGCAGCCCCAGGCGCGCAGCGTTGCGGCGCTGGCCGGCGCGGCCGGGTGCGCCCATAGCGGCGCATTGCAGGCGATGGCGACGATGACGGGTGTGCCCCGACCGATCGCCTCGTTGACGATCGACAGCGAGAGATTGGGCGACAGCCCGGCTGCCAGGTGGTTGAGGCTATTGAAGGTGCATGGCGCGACCAGCACCAATCCATGCGGCGGCTGCGGCCAGATCGACGGTTGGAAGTAGCTCTCCACGACCTCGTTGCGCGGCAGCCGCGACAGCACGCGCAGGTCGAGCACACGGCTGGCGTTCGGCGTCGGCACGGTCAGCACCGTCTCGAACCGCTCGGCCAGCCCCTGCACCAGCTCGCTGGCGACAACTCCGGCCGCGCCGGCCCCGGTCAGCATCAGGTATGCCGTCTGCAACATTGTCACTCCCTCTCCGCTCGCCCCGCTGGCGCGCACCGTCCTTCAGACCGCCGGCGCATTATGCACCGCGCGGACCGCGTCGTCGCGGGCTTGATGGAGTTGCCACGCACGCAGCAGCGTCGACGGTTTGGCGCGGCGTCGCGCGCCGGTCGCAGCCGTGGCAGGCGGGGGCGGTCATCGCCCGCGCCCGCCGCTGGTAGTGTCGCCCCGGTCGCCTGTCAGCGCGACGTCGGCCCCTCATAGGAGGCTGGCCGTAGCGGCTGCGCCGCCGGTCGCCGTCCCAGCCATGTCTTGCCCCACGGCTTGTAGAACGAAACTACCGTCGCGATAGCGAGCATGAGCAGGTGCGTCGCGGCCAGGGCGATCAGCAGCGCCGTGGGATCCGCTAGCGCCGGCAGCAGACTATTGGGCATTGCCGACTCAGCAGTCGCGGCGATGGCTTGTCCAACCAGACGATCGCTGAACCGGATGGCGGTCGCGATCACTGCCACGCTCAGCACCAGTTTGGTCGTCACCCAGTAGTGCTGGAGCACACCCCATTTCGTGCCCAGCGACAGCAGGACACCGGTGACAATGGCGCCGATGGCCAGGGGCGGGAAGACGGCATTGAGCACGACCGTCGACCGGTACAGCGCGACGGCAAGGTCGGGAGCATCGGCTGTCGCGGCGGTGACGGCGAGGGCCAGCTTGGCCAAGATGACACCTAGCCATCCGACGGCGACAAGCACGTGCGTGGTGAGGAGGATCCGGTACCGGGACGGCGATAGGCGTCGCTCTCCCTGTCGGTTGCGGTTGACCATGGTGTCTCCTATCGTGTGACGGTCCCACACGGTAGTTGACCGTGTGGGACCAGCCGATCAGCCGGCTGACGGTTCAGCGGCCGGGTCCGAACGGGCCAAAGCGGCCGCGCGGGCCGAAGCCATCCGGATTGATGGCGATGACGGCGCGGGCCGTCGTGTCGTTGTTGATGGTCGCGACGACGACCTTGTCGCCAGTCGCCAGCGTCGGCTGCGTCACATGGTCGCCGCCTCGCGTGGCCTTGCCACGGACGATGGTCCGGTCGTCGAGCGTGTAGGTCTTCGCCGTCCCGTCGTTGGCGGTCAGCGTCACACGGGTGGTGTCGACGGCTGTGATGACGCCCGGCGTGACGGCAATCGTGAGCGGTCGGTCGTTCTGATCAGTCAGGCTGACCTGGATACCCCGAAAGTGACTGAAACGCTCAGCCGGCGGGATCGTCGCCAGCCCTTGAAGCTCAGACGGCAGTGTGTGGCCGACCGCGCCGAACGGCGGCCCGAACGGACCCGGTCCACCGAACCCGAACGCGCTGGCCAGCACGACCGGCGCGGCCAGCACGGCAGCCACGCCCAGCACGGCCACCAGCGCGATGGAGGTCAGCGCCACGGCAATGGGAAAACGGAAGCGTCGCATCGTCTTGTTCCTCTCGATTCATCGACCGCACACGGCCGGGCCGCGGTCCCGGCGGCGCCGGCGGCGGTCGTCGCGTCGGCGTCAAGGACCAGGATAGGTGGCGCGCGTGAACGTCGAATGGCGAGGGTGTCACAAAGCGGTGAACGGCGCGACGGCGGCGCCTGGTCTCCTGGTCGGTATCGTTCACCGTTCTGTGACAAACGGGACACCGTTCGTTCGCACGCGTGCGGTACGATCCGCGTTGAGGGGCAGCACGGAGGGACGCATGGCAACAATCGTGGTGGCCGAGGATGAGATCGACCTGAACGGCCTCGTCCGGCGACATCTGGAGGACGACGGCCATCAGGTCATCTCGGTCTATGATGGGCCGGCGGCGGTGGCAGCGGTGCGGCAGATGCGGCCGGACCTGGTGGTCCTCGATTGGATGCTGCCGCGGCTTGACGGCCTGGAGGTCTGCCGGCGCATTCGCCGCGACAGCATCGTGCCGATCATGATGCTGACCGCTCGCGCTGAAGAGATCGATCGTGTGCTCGGGCTGGAGGTAGGCGCTGACGACTATCTGACCAAGCCATTCAGCATCCGCGAGCTGCTGGCGCGGGTGCGGGCGATCTTGCGGCGTGTCGATCTCTTCCGCGAGGCTGGCGCCAGCGAGTCGGCGCCGGCCGTGCTGACGGTCGGCCCGCTGCGGATCGACGCTGGGCAGCACCGCGTCAGCATCGACGAGCTGCCGGTCGACTTGACGCCGAAGGAGTTCGATCTGCTGGCGCTGCTGGCGCGCTATCCGGGGCGAGCGTTCGCGCGCGACTATCTGATGGAGAAGGTCTGGGGCTACGAGGCGGCCGGCGCCGACCGCACCGTCGATACCCACATCCTGCGGTTGCGCAAGAAGCTCGGCCACGCCGGCGAAGCCATCGAAACGGTCTGGGGCGTCGGCTACCGGTTCGCCGCCACACCGGCCACACCCGCGGCTGACGACCGGCACGAACTGTGAGCGTGAATGACCGGGCGCCGTGTCTTCTCTCGGCTGCGGTCCACGGCACCCGCGCGAGGAGGGTGGCCGCCATGGCGGCTAGCGGGCCAGCGCGTCCCGTCGACGCCGTGGTGACGCTGGCGCTGGCGCTGGCGCTCGACCGGCTCGGCGAGCCGCCGAACGCCATCCATCCGGTCGCCGGCATCGGCGCGCTGATCGGCTGGCTCGACCGGCGCGCGCCCGCCAATGGGAGCGCTGCCCAACTCCTGTACGGTGTGGGGTTGGTCGCTGGCGTTGCGACGCTGGCCGCACTCACCGGCGCCCTCGCTGAGCGCTGGTCGAGCCGTTGGCCGCTGCTGCGCCTCGCCATCTGCGCCGTGCTGCTCAAGACCACCTTCGCCGAACGGGCGCTGCTGGACGCGGCGGCGGCGGTCGGTCGGCCGCTGGCCGTGGGCGACTTGCCGGCCGCGCGGACGGCGCTGCGGGCGCTCGTCAGTCGTGACCGCGAGCGGCTCGACGCCAACCAGATCGCGGCGGCGGCTATCGAATCGGTCGCCGAGAACCTCAGCGACAGTCTCACTGCGCCGCTGCTCGCCTACGCGCTCGGCGGGCTGCCGGCCGCCGCCGTCTACCGCGCCGTCAACACCGCCGACGCGATGATCGGCTACCATGGTCGCTACGAGTATCTCGGCAAGGCCGCCGCTCGCCTTGACGACCTGCTGAACCTGCTGCCGGCGCGGCTGACGGCGGCCCTGATCGCCCTGGCGGCCGGCGAGCGGCGCGCGGTGGCCTGGTCGGTCGCCCGCCGCGACCACCGGCTGACGGCCAGCCCCAACGCCGGCTGGCCGATGGCGGCGATGGCCGGCGCGCTCGGCGTGGCGCTGGAGAAAGTCGGCCACTACCGGCTCAACGCCGGCGCGCCGCCCCCGACCGCCGATGATCTGACGAGGGCGATCGGGCTGGCCCAGCGGCCGGCCTGGCTGGCGATGGGCCTGGCGCTGGCGGTGACAGGGCTGCGCGTGGGGCTGAGCGCCCGCCTGACGCAGCGGCGGGCCGCATGAGCGCAATCAGCCCGCCACCGCTCACGGTCGCCCACGGCGGACCCGATCACGCCGAACTGGCCGCCGCCGGGCTGCGGCCCGATCAGGTCATCGACTTTAGCGCCAACGTCAATCCATACGGCCCGCCGTCAGGCGTGCGGGCAGCGGTGCGTCGGGTCGCCCTGGAGCGCTATCCGGACCGTGCGTGCCACGCGTTACGCGCCGCACTGGCGGCTCGCGTCGGTCGGCCAGCCGACTGGCTGCTATGCGGCAACGGCGCAGCCGAGCTGATTCACCTGGTGGCGCGGGCGGTCGTGCGGCCCGGCGACCCGGTACTGGTGGCGACGCCCACCTTCGGCGAGTACGCCCACGCGTCGGCATTGGCGGGCGGGTGCGTCACCGAGGTCGCCTGGGCGCTGCCGCTGGGTGACGGGCTCGACTGGCGCCGGCTGCGGGCGGCGATCCAGGCCAGCCGGCCGCGCCTGGTCTGGCTGTGTGCGCCGAACAATCCGACCGGTGACACACTCGACAGCGCGGCCGCCACCGACCTGCTGGCGACGACCGCGGCAGTCGGCGGACAACTCGTCATCGACGAGGCCTACGCCGATCTGCTGCTGAAGGGCGCGCCACCGAACCTGACGCCGCTACTGACCGGCCCCCACGGCATGCACCTGCTGCTGCTGCGGTCACTGACGAAGGGCTACGCGCTGGCCGGGCTGCGCCTCGGCTATCTGCTGGCGCGCCCGGCGACGCTGGCAGCGCCCCACCGGCTCCAGCCATCGTGGACGGTCAACGCACTGGCCCAGGCCGCCGGGCTGGCGGCGCTCGCGGCCGACGATACCCACCTGGCGCGCGATCGCGCCCGACTGACGGCGACCAAACGCTGGCTCGTCACCGCGCTGATTCGCGCCGGCTATCCGGTTGTGGCCGGGCAGGCGAACTGGCTGCTGGTGCACGTCGGCGACGCGGCCGCCGTCCGCCGTCGGCTGCTGGCACAGGGACTGCTGGTGCGCGACTGCGCCTCGTTCGGGCTGCCGGCGCACCTTCGGGTGGCCGTGCGCCGGCCGGGCGAGTGTCGCCGGCTGGTCGCGGTGCTGGTGGCGCTGCGCGCGGAGGGATCGGCATGAGTCCGCCGCTCGGCCGGGTCGTGATGGTCCAGGGCACGGCTTCGTCGGTCGGCAAGAGCACGCTCGTCGCGGCGCTCTGCCGGATCTTCGCGCGCGAAGGCTGGCGCGTCGCCCCCTTCAAGGCCCAGAACATGGCGCTCAACAGCGCCGTCACCGCCGACGGTGGCGAGATTGGCCGCTCGACGGCAGTCCAGGCTGCCGCCGCCGGTGTCGAGCCGACGGTCGACATGAACCCGATCCTACTCAAACCGGAGGCCGAGGCCTGCTCGCAACTCATCGTACGCGGGCGCGTCGTCGGTCACCTCTCGGCCGCCGAGTACTACCGCGACGCCGAGCGCCGTCGCCAGCTCTTTGCTGTCGTGACCGAGTCGCTCGATCGGCTGCGGGCGGCCCACGATCTGGTCGTGATCGAGGGTGCTGGCAGCCCGGCCGAGCTGAACCTGACGCGCGGCGACCTGGTCAACATGGCCGTGGCTCGCCATGCCCGGGCGCCGGTGCTGCTTGTCGCCGACATCGACCGCGGCGGCGTCTTCGCCGCACTGATCGGCACGGTCAAGCTTCTCCCACCGGAGGAGCGGGTGCTGCTAGCTGGGTTGATCGTGAATCGCTTCCGTGGCGACGCTACCCTGTTTGCCGACGGGGTGCGCATCCTTGAGGAGCGCACGGGATTGCCGGTGCTGGGCGTCATCCCTTACCTGCCGCGCCTGGGGCTGGCCGAGGAGGACTCGACCGCGCTCGATCGGCCAGCCGAGCCGACGACCAGTGATTCCGGCGCGGTCACCATCGTCGCCATCCGGTATCCGCGCATCAGCAACTTCGACGACCTCGACCCACTGGCGGCCGAGCCGGGCGTCCGGGTCCGCTTCGTCGCCGACGCGGTCGAGTTTGGCCGGCCGGACCTGATCGTCCTGCCTGGCAGCAAGAGCACCATCGCCGACCTGACCTGGCTGCGCGAGACGGGCCTGGCGTCGGCGCTGCTGGCGCTGGCCGACGTCGGCACGCCGGTGATCGGGCTGTGCGGCGGCTTCCAGATGATGGGCCACGTCATCCGCGACCCGTCGCGGGCCGAGTCCGATCGAGAGGCAATGGCGGGGCTTGGCCTGCTGCCGGTCGAGACGACCTTCGCCGCCGTCAAGGCGACGCACCAAGTGGACGGCGTCATCCGTGCTGAAGCGGCGCGTGGGCTGCTGGCCGGCACCGACGGCGCGCCGATTACGGGCTATGAGATCCACCTCGGCGCGACGGCTGGTCTCGGACCGCGCCTGGCCGACCTGCGGCGGCGCGACACGGGGATCGCCGTCGCCGACGGCGCGCTGAGCTGGGATGGCCGGCGGTTCGGCACCTACATCCACGGTCTGTTTCACAATGCCGCTGTCCGGTCAGCCGTCCTTGCCGCTGTCGGTGCGACGGTGGACAGCGGCGCCGATCGGCACATCGCCGCTCCAAGCCGGGAACAGGACGCATTCGACCGGCTGGCCGATCACGTCGGGCGTCATCTCGACATCGCGGCGGTCCGGGCGAATCTTGGCCTCCGCGCACCGCCGGGCGGCTGATCTCTCCGCCCCCGGCGCCAACTGAGGCATGGAGCCAGTGTTGGCGCCTACGTCCGTCACATCGAAGAGGTGGGCTTGAGGCATCATGATGAGAGAGAACATGCCGGCCGATGCGACAGCACCGATTGGCGGCGCGCTGACCCGCCTGCGCTGGAAGTTGACGCTCTCTCACCTGGCCGCGGTTGCCGTCACCCTGATGGCGATGACGGCCGTCATCACCATCATTGCCATCGGTGGGATCGGCGCGCAAACTGACCCGGCCCGCGAACCGGCGTTGGACGCGCGCCAGGTGGCGAGTGCCATCGAGGCGCTGGTCGGCGGCAGTGCGCCGTCGACCGAATTGAACGTCATCTTGCAGGCGCTGGCGACTGGACGTCTGCATCTAGGAGGCGGCGGCCCGCCGCTGGCAGCCGAGGCGAGCCGCCGGTCACCGTGGGCCTGGCAGTCGTTGACGAACATGGCCTACATCGTCGTCGTCGGCGCCGACGGCCGGCTGCTTGGCAGCTCTGACCCGGCCGGCGTCGCCTTCGCCCCACCAGAGCGCGCCGAATGGTCGGCGCTCGTCGCCGCCGCGCTGGCCGGCGAGCGCGATCCGCGCCGGCTGGTTGCCAGCCGACCCGGCGGCATACCGGCGGCGCTGGGAGCCGCGCCGGTGCTTGACGCGCGCGACCGGCCGATCGCGGCTGTCATCGTGGCCAAAGCCACACTGCCGCCGCCCGACCGGGCCGGCAACCTGCGGCGGGCACTGGGCATCTTCATCACCGCCAGCGCCACCGTGCTGGCCGGCGCATCTATCTTCGCGCTGGCCGCCGCCAGCCTGGTCGCCTTTCTGCTGTCGCGAGGGCTCGTCGCCCGTCTGGAACGGCTCGGGCGGGCCGCCGACGCCTTTGCCGCCGGTGACCTGAACCGGCGCGTCGATGCGGGTCCGGCCGATGAGGTCGGGCATCTGGCACGGCGCTGGAACACGATGGCTGACCAGCTAGCCGCTACCTTCGCCGAGCTGGCGGCGCAAAAGCAGCGTGCCGAGACGCTCCTTCAGTCCAAGCGTGACCTGGTCGCCAATGTTTCACACGAGCTGCGCACGCCGCTGGCGTCGATCCGGGGCCACCTCGAAGCCGTGCTGTTGCGGGGCGAGACCGTCGACGCTCAGGGCCAAACCGACCTGACCATTGCCCACCGCGAAGCGGAGCGCCTGGGCGGGCTGATCGACGACCTGTTCACACTATCGACGACTGAGGCTGGCGCGCTGCCGCTGACGCTCGGTCCGGTCGAGCTTGGCGAGGTGATCGAGGAGGTGGCTGGCAGCGTCCGCGCCGTCGCCCGCCGGGAGCGTCAGGTGACGATCGTGACCGCCAGCGCGCCCAACCTACCGCCGGCGCTGGCCGACCGCGCGCGCGTCGCCCAGGTGCTGGGCAATCTGGTGCGCAACGCGCTGCGCCACACGCCCGAGGGTGGCCTGATCTCGCTGCGGGCCGAGGCGCGCGCCGGCCGGATGCTGATCACCGTCGAGGATACCGGCGATGGCATTCCGGCCGAGGCAGTGCCGCACGTCTTCGAGCGCTTCTACCGCGGTGACGACGCCCGCGACCGCGCCAGCGGCGGGGCTGGCCTTGGCCTGGCGATCGTGCGCGAGTTGGTCGAGGTGATGGGCGGCACGGTTGCCGCCGAGAGCGTGCCCGGCGCGGGCGCGCGCTTCTCGTTCACGTTGCCGCTCGCGCCGCCAGAGTGAGGGATAGACCGAGTGGAAGGAGTAGACCGGTCCCAGATCGTAAGAGGGTTTCACGAAGCACCCCTGGATCGCTGCCTCTCGTGGTCCTCGTGGTCGCCTACGTCTCCTGGCCCTCCTGACTCTCTCCGTCCATGCCGGGCGGGGCGGCATCGCGCAGCAGCCAGGGCAGCAGCGGCGATGACGGCACGCCGGGGTAGAAGCGCTCCACGATTGCCCGTGCCTGCGTCACGTAGCGCAACCAGGGCAACTCGTCGCCGCGCAACTGGACCGGCCCATCCGGCGACAGCCCGGGCGGCAGCTGGCCCCAGGTCGCCGCGACCGCACCCATGCCGGACGTGCCGAGCGCCTGGCGGAGCTGGTCGAGCTGATCGTAGGCGTTGAGCAAGTAGCTGCTGAACTCGTGCATGCGGAAGATCTGGTCGGGGTGGCCGGCAGCGACACGGGCGTTCCAGCGGGCGACGACGAGCGCGTGGACGTCGAAGCTCTGGCGCTGCTGCAGATACTGCTGGCGCCAGACCGGCCGCTGGACGACCGCCGCCGGCCAGGAGTTGGGCGGGCAGAGCGAGGCTGATCGCTCGCTGATGACGCCGCTGCGGAACTGCATCGGGTAGGTGCGGCAGACGATCGGGCGGTGGGCGTAGATGCCGCAGCGCTCGTGGCCGCCGCCCAACCGCACCAGGAAGACGCACGGCCGGTGCCGGCCGAAAGGACCGCGCTTGTCGAGCGCCAGGAAGTAGGTCGGCCCGTCGCGCTGGAGCCGGAAACCTTCCGGCGTCGGCTCCTTTTGCGGGCAGGCCACCAGATAGGCGGCCGGGCTGAGGCGCAGCGCCGTGCTGATGCGCCAGATATCCTCGCCTGAGACCGGCACGACGTACGAGTGGCAGCAGCGGCCACAGGTGGCGCACGGGTTGTGATGCGCGTCGTCGCTCATGCCTCGTCCGCCTCTGCCTCATCCGGCAGCGCGTCGTAGGCGGCCAGCAGGAAGTCGCAGTAGTGCGGAAACGCGATCGTCGCCTCCGGCGGCGCGGCGTCGACCAGCGCGTTCCACCGTGCGACGACCGCACAGTACTCCTCTGCCTCGCGCTGCTGGCGGGCGACCAGATGCCGCTCGACGCCGGTGTCCATGTCAGTCACCGCCCAGGCGCGGCAGGTGCAGCCGGGCTGGCTCTGGACACAGACGACGCCGTCGATGACGTCGACCGGAAAAGTCTGGCAGACCATCGGCCGCAGCGCGTCCAGGCCGCAGCGATGCGAGCCGTCGCGGGCGCGCAGCAGGAAGATGCACGGCGCCGGTGATTTCGTCCGTCGGGTCACGCCCTTGGCCAGCAGCAGCCGGTACGTCGCGCCGGAACGGTCGAGACGGAAGGCGTCGCGCCGCGGCTGAGGCGAGCGGAAGTAGACCAGGTAGGTCCAGGGCGGCGCATCGAGCGTCCGGCTGATGCGCCAGACATCGCGGCCGGTCGGCACGACCATCGCCTGGTAGCAGCACGACTTCGGCTTGCAGGCCAGCCACAGCGCCTGCCGGCGCGTCAGCGTAGTCGTCGCCCCGGCGTCGACGCTCATACCCAGCCTTCCACGACGGGGACGCATGGGGGAGTTGGTAGCGGCCGGAGAAGCCGGCCCCGCGGTGGTTTCACCCGCCGCGGGGCCGGCGCAGAGCGCCTACAGCCCGATGCCGATGGTCTTGGTCTCCAGGAAGGCGTCGACCCCTTCGGAGCCGTTCTCGCGGGAGACGCCGGACTCTTTGTAGCCGCCGAACGGCACCTGGGCCGCGACCGGGTACTGCTCGTTGGCGCCGATGATGCCGTATTCCAGCGCCTCAGCCACGCGGAAGACACGGCCGATGTCGCGGGCGAAGAAGTAGGCGGCCAGGCCATACTGGGTGTTGTTGGCCAGGCCGATCACCTCTTCCTCGGTATCAAAGGTGATGATCGGCAGCACCGGGCCGAAGGTTTCCTCGTGGGTGATGGCCATACTGGACGTGACGTCCGCCAGCACTGTCGGCTGGTGGAAATAGACACCGTGTCCATTGCCGTGGCCGTTGCCACCGACCTGTGCCGGCTGGCCACCGGCCAGCACGCGCGCCCCCTTGGTCACCGCGTCGTGGATGTGCTCGACCGTCTTCTCGAAGCCTTGCCGGTCGATCATCGGCCCGATCTCGACGCCGGCCTCCAGGCCGTTGCCGACCTTCATCGCCCCAGCCAACTCGGCCACGCGCTGACTGAAGCGGTCGACGACGCTGCGCTGGACGTAGAGTCGATTGGTGCAGACGCAAGTCTGGCCGGCGTTGCGGAACTTGGTCCAGATGGCGGCGCGGGCCGCCTTCTCCAGATCGGCGTCGTCAAACACGATGAACGGCGCGTGGCCGCCCAGCTCCATCGACACGCGCTTCACCTGGCCGGCCGCCCTGGCCATGATCTGCTTGCCGACTTCGGTCGAGCCGGTGAAGGTGATCTTGCGCACGGCCGGGTTCTCGATGAACTCGTCGCCGATGGTTGAGGCGCTGGAGCTCGTGACCAGGTTGACGACGCCCTTGGGGAACCCGACCTCGTCAAAGATCTTGAAGAGCTCGACCGCTGTCAGCGGCGTGTACTTGGCCGGCCGAAGGACGGCCGTGCAGCCGGCCGCCAGCGCCGGGCCGAGCTTGCGCGTCAGCATGCTGAATGGAAAGTTCCAGGGTGTGATCGCGCCAACGACGCCGACCGGCTGCTTGATGACCATGAAGCGCGTGGTTGGGCTGGACGACGGCACGGTGCGGCCGTAAATGCGCTTGGCCTCTTCGGCGGCCCAGAGCAGGAACTTGGCGCCGCCTCCGGTCTCGCCCTTCGCCTCGGTCAGCGGCTTGCCGTTCTCCGAGGTAAGCACGCGCGCGATCTCGTCAACCTTCTCGTTGATGCGCCGGAAGGCGGCCGTCAGCAGGTCGGCGCGCTGCTCGGCGGTCATGGCTCGCCAGGCTGGCAGCGCCGCCTCGGCCGCCGCGATCGCTCGCTTGGCATCCTCGCGCGAACCATCGGCCACCTGACCGATGACCTCACCAGTGGCCGGATTGGTGACGTCGAACGTCTTGCCGCCCGGCGCGCTGACCCACTCGCCGTTGATATACAGGTTGGCCTGCTGAACTGCAGTCTGCACCATCTCGCCTGTCCTCCTCCACGCTGGGCCTTGCGCCGGGTGCTGCCGCCGGCGCTTCATCCATGTCCGTCGCGGCCGCTCCATCGTGCCGCCAACGGACCCTGTTAGTCTATCATACTGCCATTGGGTCACTGGCGGGGTTCCGCCACCGACCGGGACTGCGGGCGGCGTCACAACGATTGGGGGAGCACAGTGGTCAAGATCGCCATTATCGGGGCGGGCAGCGTCGTCTTCTCGCGGCGACTGATCGCTGACGTGCTGTCGTGGCCGGAACTGTCCGACAGCGCCATTGCCCTGGTGGATATCGACTCTGGGCGGCTGGCGCTGGTCGAGGCGATGGCTCGGCGGCTCGTCGCCGACGGCGGCCACGGCGCGACGGTCGAGGCAACGACGGAGCGCGGCCAGGCGCTGGACGGGGCAGACTACGTCATCGCCACCTTCGCCACCGGCTGGTCCTACGAGCCGACCCGCCCCGAGCTGGCCATTCCCCAGCGCTATGGCATCCACCAGACGGTCGCCGACACGCTCGGCGTCGGCGGTGTCTTCCGCTTCCTGCGCACCGCGCCAGTGATGCTTGACCTCTGCCGGGACATCGAGCGGCGCTGTCCCAACGCGCTGCTCCTGAACTACGTCAACCCGATGGCGATGCTGTGCTGGATGATCGCCGCGGTGACGAGCGTCAGGGCCATCGGACTGTGCCACTCCGTTCAGAACACCCACCACGAGCTGGCCGAGTACCTGGAGGCGCCACCGGCCGAGATCGACTACTGGACGGCCGGCATCAACCACCAGGCCTGGTACCTGCGCCTGCGACGCGACGACGAAGACCTCTACCCACTGCTGCGCGAGCGCATGGCCGTGCCGGCGATCTACGAGCGCGACCGGGTCCGGTTCGAGGTCCTGCGCCATTTCGGCTACTTTGTCACCGAGTCCAGCAAGCACATGTCCGAGTACGTGCCATACTTCCTGCGCACACCGGAACTGCACCGGCGCTTCATCAACCCGCCGGCGGAGAGCGCCGACGAGCGACGCGCGCAGCGGCTGCAGGAGCTGCGCGCTCAGGTTGCGGGACCAGCGCCGATGGTCTTTCCACGCAGCGACGAGTACTGCTCGCACATCATCCACGCCATCGAGACGAACCAGCCGTTCCGGGGCAATTTCAACGTGCCGAACACTGGGCTGATCTCCAACCTGCCGGCGGGCTGCTGTGTGGAGGTGCCATGTCTGGTCGACAGCTTGGGCATCCACCCCTGCCATGTCGGCGACCTGCCGTCGCAACTGGCGGCGCTCAACCGCACCAACATCAACGTCCAGGAGCTGGCGGTGAAGGCGGCGCTGGAGCAGGACCCCACGGCCGCGTATCACGCTGTCCAGGTCGACCCACTGACAGCGGCGGTCGTGCCGCTCGATCAGATGCGGGCGATGGTCGACGAGATCATCGTCGCGGGCGGCGCCGGCACGGCCTTCGAGCGTCCGGCCGCCACAGCCACCGCCCGGTAGCGTGCAGCACACCCCACCATCGTCGGCAGGAGACAGGCCAATGGCCAGCACACTCGAGCGCGTCGGTGGGATGCTGACGCTCCTCGTCGGCGGGACTAGCCTCGCCTATGCGGTCTTCCGCCCAAGCTACACTGACGGTCAGGGCAACTGGCGCAGCATCGCCGAGGAGAGCCTCAATCCGGGGTCCGTCACCTTCCTCCTGCTGATGCTGGTCGCGATGGGGGTGGTGACCGTCGGGGCGGCGCGGCACGGCCGCGGCGGCGGTCGGCGCTGGTTCGCCCTCATCGTCGCTGGCACGCTGGCGCTGCTCCTCGGCACGCTGCTCAGCTTGTTGTCCATCGGCTTGCTCCTCGTGCCGGCACTCGTGCTGGCACTCGTGACCCTGGGCAGCGGCCTGGCGCGGACCTCACACGAACCAGGGGGAGCGGCGGCGTGATCAAGGCGCTCATCTTCGACTTCGACGGGTTGATCCTGGACACGGAAGTGCCCGAGTTCACCGTCTGGCGCGACCTGTACGCTGCCCACGGCCAGGAGCTGGCGCTGGTGACGTGGGCGGCCTGCATTGGCACCGCCGACCTTGTGTTCGACCCCTACGCCGACCTGGAGAGCCGCCTGGGCCGGCCACTGGACCGAGCGGCGCTGCGTCGCGACAAGCGCGCGCGGGTGACGGGGATCATCGAGGCGCAGCCGCCGCTGCCGGGCGTGGTCGATTACCTCGACGCGGCGCGTGCCATGGGACTGGGGCTGGCGATCGCCTCTAGCTCGCGGCGCGAGTGGGTCACCGGCCACCTGATGCGGCTGGGGCTGCTCGATCGATTTGCCATCATCCGCACCGCCGAAGACGTGGCCCGCACCAAGCCGGACCCGGCGCTCTACCAGGCGGCGCTGGCCGGGCTGGGCCTGACGCCGGCCGAGGCGCTGGTGCTGGAAGACTCGCCCAATGGCGTGATGGCGGCCAAGCGCGCCGGCCTCTACTGCGTGGCCGTGCCGAACGCACTGACGGCGACGCTGTCGCTCGACCACGCCGACCGCCGCCTGGCGTCGCTGGCCGACCTGCCACTGCCGGCCCTGTTGGCCGACATTGGGAACGGGACGCTGCGTGACGGGAACCGCGAATGAACGCGAATAGACGCGAATTGAATTGAGGTCGGGTGTCCCGCCTCGGGTCCGGACGGGTTGGTCAGGGCACAGGTCGCTGTCGTGGTAATGCGCTCGCGCCGCGCCGGACCCGCTCCGTCACCCGAATGTCCGCCCTACCTCTGAATTCGCGTCCATTCGCGCCCATTCGCGGTTCTCGTCCGTGATGCCTGCTAGAATATGGGCGAAGAGTAGGGGCGGACGATGGCGGTTCAGACGATGACGTTGACCATCCCTGACGACACCTACGACGAACTGCGCCGCCGCGCCCAGCGAGACCAGCGCAGCGTCGAGGCCGAGGCACTGCGCGCCGTCGAGGCGGGGCTAGCGGCCGAACCACCCTTGCCTCCCGACCTAACGGCCACGCTGCAGGCGCTGGCGCTGCTGGACGACGACGCGCTCTGGCAAGCGGCGCACGCTCGCCTGCCAGCGGCCGAGCAGTCGCTCCTTACGACACTCAACGACAAACATCAGCGTGTCGGACTGACCGAGGCCGAGCGTCGAACGGCCGCCGACCTGGCCGAGCGCCAGGGCCGGGTGGTGGCGATGCGCGCCGAGGCGGTAGCACTGCTCCATCGGCGGGGCCACGACGTCAGCGCACTCGTCGCGCGCGCGTGAGCCCGGGCCGCATTGGCCGACGCCGGCGCGAGCAGATCGCCGCTCGTGCCGGCCACCGGTGTAGCTACTGTCGCTCGGGGCAGCAGATTACCGGTAGCGAGGGCGAGATTGACCACACGGTGCCGCGATCACGTGGCGGCTCCGATCATGATGATAACCTCTGCTGGTGTTGTGGCGAGTGCAACACCTACAAAGGCGACGCAATTACGGCTCTTGACCCAGACACTGGCCAGATCGTCCCGCTGTTCCACCCGATTCGCCAGCGTTGGGGCGACCATTTCACTTGGCGCGAAGGCGGCGCCCTTATCGCCGGACTGACCGCGACCGGCCGCGCGACCGAGCGGCTGCTCAAGCTCAACCGTCCCTGGCTGGTCCACGCTCGCCGGCGCTGGATCGAGGTCGGCTGGCATCCACCGACCGACACCTAACTGCACCGGTGGCCTATTCGCGCTCATTCGCGTCCATTCGCGGTTCCCGTCCATGCCGTGGTCGTTGTCTGATGCGCCCGTCCCGGCTAGGATGCGACGGCGTGGGCACCGATACGAGTGGGGCGGACGAGGCCAGGGAGCGGCTGATGGCCGCGTTGCCGACCGGCACGGTCACCTTCCTGCTGACCGACATCGAGGGCAGCACCGCGCTGTGGGAGCGCGAGCCGGCCGCGATGCAGGCGGCGGCTGCCCGTCATGACGCCCTGATCGAGGCAGCGGTCGCCGAGCAGGACGGCGTGGTCGTCCGGCCCCGGGGCGAGGGCGACAGCCGCTTTGCCGTCTTCGCCCGCGCCAGCGATGCCGTCGCCGCTGCTCTCGCCCTGCAATGAGATCTGGCCGCCGAGCCCTGGCCAACGACCACACCGCTGCGGGTGCGACTGGCGTTGCACACCGGCGAGGCCGAGGTGCGCGACGGCGACTACTACGGCACGGCGGTCAACCGCTGCGCCCGACTGCGGGCGGTGGCGCATGGCGGACAGGTGCTGCTGAGTCAGGCGACCTATGATCTGGTGCAGGACGCGCTGCCGCCCGGGGCGAGCTTGCACGACCTGGGCGCGCACCGGCTGCGCGACCTGGTCCGGCCCGAGCGGGTCTATCAGCTGGTGCAGCCGGGGGCGCCATCGACCTTTCCGCCACTGCGCTCGCTGGACGCTTACCCGCACAACCTGCCGCCGCAATTGACCAGCTTCATCGGCCGTCAGGTGGAACTGGCCGAGATCAAGGGCCGGCTGGCCACGACCCGCCTGTTGACGCTGACTGGCACGGGCGGCTGCGGCAAGACCCGTCTGGCCCTCCAGGTGGCCGCCGACCTGATCGACGCCTATCCCGAGGGGGTATGGCTGGTTGAATTGGCCCCGCTCGCTGACCCGTTGCTGGTGCTGCCGACGCTGGCCGCGGTGGTCGGGGTCGCCGAGCAGCCGGGCCAGCCACTCCTCGCCGGCCTGCTGGCAGGGTTGAAGTCGCGGCGGCTCCTGCTCGTCTTCGACAACTGCGAGCACCTGCTCGACGCCACGGCCCGGCTGGCTGATGCCCTCATCCGTGGCTGCCCCGGCGTGGTGGTCCTGGCGACCAGCCGTGAGGCGCTCGGCATCGCCGGCGAGGCGCCCTGGCGCGTGCCATCC
Organism: Chloroflexota bacterium; assembly: GCA_020849725.1. The sequence continues at coordinate 14,567 of JADLAZ010000053.1, read as the reverse complement.
CTTGCCGTGCCCAACCCGCACCAGGCGCTACCGCTCGCCGCGCTGGCGGACGTCGAAGCCGTACAGCTCTTCCTTGCGCGGGTCCGGGTTGGGCAACCCCGCTTCACACTGTCCGAGGGGAACGCCGCGGCAGTGACCCAGGTCTGTCGACGGCTGGACGGCATTCCACTGGCGCTCGAGCTGGCGGCGGCGCGGGTGCGGGCCCTGCCGGTCCAAGAGTTGGCCCAGCGGCTGGATGACCGCTTTCGGTTGCTGACCGGTGGCAGCCGCACCGCGCTGCCGCGCCAGCAGACGCTTCAGGCGACGATCGACTGGAGCTACCAACTCCTCGACCCCCAGGAGCAGGCCCTGCTCCGCCGGCTGAGCGTCTTTGCCGGCGGCTGGACGCTGCCAGCGGCCGAGACAGTCGGGGCAGGCGGGCCGATTGAGGACCGCGCCGTGCTCGATCTGCTCACGCGGCTGGTGGACAAGTCGCTGGTGATGCTTGACGAGTCGGGCGAGGAGTGGCGCTACCAGCTCCTGGAGACGGTGCGGCAGCATGCCGGCGAGCTGCTGGCAGCCAGCGGCGAGGCGGAGTCAGTCCATGGCCGGCATGCCCAGGCCATGCTGACACTCATGGCGTCCGCACACGCTCAGCCCGACCTGTCCCAGATAACCTGGATGCTGGGCGACACCATGTCCGCACCCGGGATGGACCGGATCGAGCGGGACCACGACAACATGCGCCTGGCGCTTCGCTGGCTACTCGACTGTAACAGTTGGGACCCGGCGCTGCGCCTCGTATCGATGCTCGGCCCATTCTGGTACGGCCGTGGGTACCTGCGTGAGGCCAAACAGTGGCTCACTGAGGCCCTGAGGGGGTCAATAGAAGTCGATCCCGAGTTGCGCGCGGCGGCGCTGCTTGGCGGATCGTCGATGGCCATGTATCTGGTCGACCCGCCAACGGCGCTGGCCTGGGCCAGCGAAGCCAGATCGATCTATCGATCGCTGAGCCAGCGGCGCGCCGAGGCCACCGCATTGCTCATCCTCGGCAACGCCTACCTGCGCGCCACCGGGGAGCTTCAGGACTACGAGCAAGCGCGCGCCCTGCTGGAGACCGCGCTTGTGCTGTGCAGGGAGGAGAAGGATCGGCACACGGAGGGCACCGTGTTGCCCTGCCTGGGCCTGGTCACCTTCTATCAGGGCGACCTATCTGCCTCACGACGGCACCAAGAGCAGGCGCTCGCTATCAGACGCGAGCTCGCGGTGAGCCGAGAACTCAGGGTGCTGCGAGGGGTGGCTGCCTCCGTGAACTGGTTGGGCCATGTGGCCGTGGCCGAGGGCGGCTTGGCCGAGGCGCGTGCGTTGTACACGGAGGGTCTGCGTCTGCACCAGGAGTTCCACTTCACGCCCGGCTATTCGCTGTCGCTCAGCTGCTTCGCCAATCTGGCGGCGGCCGCGGGGCAGAACCGACGCGCGGTTCGGCTCGGGGCCGCTGCCCTGGCGCAGGCCGAGCCGCTCGGGCTCCAGGGCTGGACGACGACCCAGGCCGGCATCGGCCAACGCATCGAGGCGCTGCGGTCGACGCTGCCGGTAGCAGAGCAAGCTGCCGTGTGGGCTGAAGGGCAGGCAATGACGACGGAGCAGGCCATCGCCTACGCCCTGGCGGAGGAGGGTCATGGCTGAACAGCTGGCCGGCGCCTGTTTGCGGTTTTTGTGCTATAGTGAAGAGGAGGCAAGGGGTCAGGCGTGATTACCGAACAGATATTGAGCCAGGCGCGGGCCGCTGCTCGGTCGCTGAAAGCCGACGGCAAAGTCGCGGAGGCGCAGGCGGTCGAGGACTTGATCGCGGAGACGGCTGACGCCGCCCTCCCGCAACTGGACCTGCTGACGACTGGCCAGGCAGGCGAGTTGCTGGGTGTGACCGGCCAGACGATCAAGAACTGGGTGCGCGGCGGAAAGCTCGATGGCTATCGGGTCGGCGGCCGGATCATGATCTCGCGCCAGGCAATGGAAGCCTATGTGCGCCGAGCGCGTACATCGTTCGACCTGCCTGATCTCACGGACGACGAGATCGTTCAATTGATCGATGACGATCGAGCGCCGGACCCTGATCAGCCAGCCGGGCGGTGACTACCCCACCCGCCACGATGGCCGGGGCTGTTTGGCCCTTCCCACCACGACTGCACGCCGTGCTCGACACGTCGGTGCTCATGTCGACCGACCGCCACTGGCTGTGGGGAGCCGCGTGGGATGGCTACTACCGGGGCTACTGGAGCGCGTTTATCGTCGGTGAACTGGTGCGCGTGCGAATGCGCGCCTTCGTAGAGCGCGGCATCCCCTATCGGGAGTATCGCACTCACTTGAACCAACTCGTTGACTCCTGGTCGGATGTACTGGCAATCGTCAACTACCGTTGGACGGCCCCAGACACCACCCTGCGCGATCCCGATGACCGGCCGGTGTTGGCCACGGCAAGGGCGGCGGGCGTCCCCGCGGTCGTCTCGCTCAATACGCGCGACTTCCCAGCGGGCGGCTGGGCCGATGGCGTTCGTTTCCTGACACCGGCTCAGTTCTGGGCAGAGATCGCGCGGCTGTACACCGAGGCCGACCAGGCGGCGCTGCTGGCCCGCCATCGAGCGCCGTAGCAGATGCGACCACGTCCCGCTGTGGGCAGGTGGCGAGCCGGATAGTGACGACACCTGAGCCGGCAAACAGCCGGTAAGCGCGCCAGCCGGTGTAGAATGCGCGCCACGGCCCACCCCTGCTCCAGACCTGAGGAGACACCATGGCGACGCTCATCACCGGCGGCACCGGCTTCATCGGCACCGAGGTCGCCCGGCGGCTGCTGGCCCAGGGCGAGACGGACATCACGCTGTTCGACCTGAACCCGTCGCCGGCGCGGCTAGACGACCTGGCCGGCCGGGTGCGCGTCGTGCGCGGCGACCTGGGCAACATGAGCCACGTGCTCGACGCCGTCGCCACCAGCCGGCCGCGCACGATCTACCATCTGGGGGCGATGCTGTCGGCGCCGGCCGAGGCCAACCCCACCGGCGCCATCCAGACGAATGCCATGGGCACGCTGCACGTGCTGGAGGCGGCGCGGCTGTTCGAGGTGGCGCAGGTCATCTTCACCAGCACCGTCGTCACGTTCGGGCGCGACCTGCCCGGCCCGGTCGTCGACGACACGACGCTGCAGCGACCGCAGTTCATCTACGGCATCACCAAGGTCTTCGGCGAGCACCTGTGCTTCTACTACCGCCGCCGCTACGGCATCGACGCGCGCGGCGTGCGCTTCCCCTCGATCGTCGGACCGGGCGTCAAGACGCCGGCCATCGTCCAGTACAACTCCTGGATGATCGAGGCTGCCGCCCGCGGCACGCCGTTCACCGCCGCCGTCCGACCGGAGACGGTCTGCCCGATCCTCTACTTCAAAGATGCTGCCCGCGCGCTCGTGCGCCTGGCCGCCGCGCCGGCTGCCGCGCTCACGACCGTCATCTACGGCCTGGCCGGTGTGACGCCACCACCGAGCGCCGGCGATCTGGCGGAGCGAGTGCGGGCGCGGGTGCCGGCGGCGCAGATCTCCTTCGCGCCCGACCCGGCCATCCAGGATCTTCTCGACGAGATCTTGCGGCCGGTCGACGACCACAACGCGCAGCGCGAGTGGGGCTGGGAGCCGGCCTACGACCTCGACCGGCTGATCGACGACTTCCTGGCCGAACTGCGCGACCATCCGGCCCGCTACGCCTGACGACCGCTGCTGGCACGATCTGTGCGGCCCCCTTACCCGGCGGCCCGCCCCATCCACGGGCCATGCCAGGAGGGTTCCACGTGAGCGCGCACGAGCAGATCACGAGCGGCATGCCGGTCTACGGCAGCGACGGGCAACTGGTCGGCACGGTCCTGACTGTCCACGGCGACGCCGTCGTCGCCACGGTCGAGATCGACTGCGACGGCGGGCGCTGCCGCGTGCCGATGACGGCGGTCGACCGCGTCACCGATGCCCGCGTCATGCTGCCGAATCCGGCCGACTGGTATCGCTCGCAGCCGCACGCCCGCGCAGAGCGCGCCGACCGCGCGGCTAGCGCCGAGTCGGCGCCGCTGCCGCCGACCGTCGACGAGCTTCCGGGTGGCAGCCACGACACCCGGCTGTAGACGAGGCGACGGCGACGGGCCGCGCGCTACCGGCGCGCCAGCGACCGCAGCAGGAAGAGCAGGTTGGCCGGGCGCTCGGCCAGCCGGCGCATGAAATACGGGTACCATTGCCGGCCGTATGGCAGGTAGACGCGCACCGTGTAGCCGGCCCGAACCAGATCGGCCTGCAGCCCGCGCCGGATGCCGTACAGCATCTGGAACTCGAACCGGTCGGCGGTGACGCCGGCCCGCGCCGCGACCTGGCGCGCCAGCACGATCAAGTGGTCGTCGTGGGTGGCAAGCGCCGGGTAGGCGCCGCGCCGCAGCAGATGCTCCATCAGGCGCGCGTAGGCGGCATCGACATCGACCTTGCGCGGGTAGGCGATTGCCGGTGGCTCCTGGTAGGCGCCCTTGCACAGGCGGACGCGCACGCCCTCGGCACACAGCCGGGCGATGTCGGCGTCACTGCGGTAGAGATAGGCCTGAATCACCGGCCCGATCTCGGGGAAGCCTTCCGATCGCAGCCGCGCCACCAGCTCGAGCGTCGCTTGCGTGTAGGCCGACGACTCCATATCGAGACGGACGAAGACGCCGCGTGGCGCCGCCCACTCCAGCACCGTCCGAAGGTTGATCGCCGCTAGCGCCGGCCCATCCGGCAGTGCCAGCCCGACGTGCGTCGGCTTGATCGACACATTCGCCCGCAGGCCGCGCGCCGCGATCTGCTCGACCAGGTGGCAGTACTCCGCGGCCGCCGCCGCCGCTTCAGCTGGTCCAGCGACGTGCTCGCCGAGTTGGTCGATCGTCGCCAGCAGCCCTTGCCGCTCCAGTATCGCCGCCACCGCCAGCGCCGCGTCAGCCGTTTCACCGGCGACGAAGCGGCCAGCCGCCCGCCGCGCCAGCCGACTGGCGATCAGCCACCGCTGCAGCGCCGGTCGCGTTGCCAGCGCCAGCAGCCCCCGTCGCAGCCGAGTCACACAACCTCCAGCCAGGCGATGCCGAGCATCGAGCAACGAGCGACTACGGTATCTCCACTTCGACTTGACCATCGCGCACGCGCACGGGAAAGAGGCGCACGGATGTGTGGTCGCCGGGTGCAAGGTTAGCGCCGGTCGCCAGCGCGTAGCGATAGCCATGCCAGGGGCAGACCAGCTCACCCTGCTCCAGCCGGCCGCCGGTGAGGGGACCGCCCTTGTGTGGGCAGGTCGCGTCGAAGGCGTGAAAGACGCCACCGGCATTGGCGACGCCGAGCATGGTGCCGTCGAGCAGCTCGTAGTCGCGCATCCGACCCGGTCGGATCTCCTCGACCCGCGCAACGAGAATCCATTGCGGCACGTTCGTCCCGTTCCTCCTCAGCCTCGCCGCCCTACTGGCTCCACTGGCGACTGACGACTGGCGACTGGCGACCGGCCCGCACCCGCTCCAGGAGGGCTGCGGCGTTGGCCAGCGCCGGGCCGGTGATTGGCAAGCCACCGAGCATGGCTGCCAACTCCTCGACCCGACCAGCCTCGTCGAGCGGCACGACGGCGGTGGTGGTGTGGTCGGCCTGCTGGTGCTTGGTGATCTTGTAGTGGGTTTCGGCGAAGGCGGCGATCTGCGGCAGGTGGGTGATGCAGATCACCTGATGCCCACCGTCCGCCGTCAGACCCCACAGCTTCTCACCAACGACCTGCCCGCTACGCCCGCCGACGCCAACGTCGATCTCATCGAAGACGAGCGTCGGGGTGGCGTCGGCTGCCGCCAGGATCGACTTGAGCGCCAACATCAGCCGGGCCGTCTCGCCGCCGGAGGCGATGCGGGCCAGTGGTTTGAGTGGCTCGCCGGGGTTGGGCGAGATGAGAAACTCAACACGGTCGATGCCGCGCGTGTCGAAGGCATAGCGCTGCGTCTCGACGGCCGTGCCATCGGGTGGCAGCGGTACGCCGGTGGCGTCCAGCTGCCGAGTGAGGCTGACGGCGAAGCGCGCCCGGCCCATGTTCAGAGCTAGCATCGCCGTCTCGATCGCGGCCGCCAATCGCTCGCCGGCTGCCTGCCGCGCCGCTGACAGCGCCGCCGCTTGCTGCCCAATCTCGGCCAGCAGCTGCTCCTCGCCGGCGCGCAGCGCGGCGACGCGCTCGTCGCGGTGGGTCAGCGTCGCTAGCTCGGCCGCCGCCGCCGCGCCGTAGGCGATCACCTCGGCCAGCGTCGCGCCGTACTTGCGCTTCAGGTCGCGCAGCGCCTGCAGGCGGTCATCGATCTGCTCCAGGCGGGTCGGGTCGTGCTCGACGCTATCGCGGTAGGCGCGAGCCTCGTGGGCGGTGTCCTCCAGCAGGTAGAAGGTCTCTGCCAGCGCCTCGGCGGCGGACTGGCGGGTGGGGTCGAGTTGCGCCAGGGGCTCGGCGGCAGTGATGGCCTCGCGCAGCGCGTCGAGCGCCCCGCGCCCGCCGCGGCCCTCGCCACCATGCAGCGCCCGGTAGAGCGTCTCGGCCAGCAGCGTCAGCCGTTCGGCGTTAGCCAGTCGGGCGCGCTCGGTCGCCAGCAACTCCTCCTCGTCCGGTCGGAGCGCCGCCGCCTCGATTTCGGCCACCTGGAAGGTGAGCAGGTCGACACGCGCGGCCAGCGCGCGCTCATCGCGCTCCAGCGTCGCCAGTTCGGCCCGCAGCCCGCGCAACTCGGCGACTAACTGGCCGACGGCGGTGCGCTCGTCGGTCAGCGCGCCGTACTCATCCAGCAGCCCGATGTGGCTGGCAGGGCGCAGCAGCGACAGGTGATCGCTCTGGCCGTGGATATCGACCAGGGTCTGGCCGATCTGCTGCAGCACACCGGTCGTCACCGCGCGGCCGTTGACGCGGGCGACTGACCGACCGCCGGCGGCGATGTCGCGGCTGAGGATGAGCGTGCCGTCCTCTGGCTCGATGCCCTGCTCGGCCAGGAGCGTCGCCAGCGGCTCGGCCACCTGGCCGGAGAGATCGAAGATAGCTTCGACGTGCGCCACTGGCCGACCACCGCGCACGAGTTCGCTGCCGGCGCGTGCGCCCAGCACCGCGCCGAGCGCGTCGATGATGATCGACTTGCCGGCGCCGGTCTCGCCGGTCAGCGCAGTGAAACCCGGCCCGAAGCCGATCTGCAACGAGTCGATAATGGCGAAATCGTGGATGGCAAGCTCAAGCAGCATAGGCCTATCAACAGGGATTGCCCGCGTGGCGCGCGCCCGGTCCCACCGCGCGCTGAGCGCCACGCCGCCACTAGCCGCTGCCGCATTGTATCATCGGGTCGGCCATCCACCGGGGCATAGGACGCGCCGCCCACGGCATCAATCACGCGAAAGGCCGGCGCTGATGCGCCGGCCTCGTCTCGCAGTGGGCGGTACTGGACTCGAACCAGTGACCTCAGCGATGTCAACGCTGCGCTCTAGCCGACTGAGCTAACCGCCCGCGACCGACGTAGGATAGCACAGGGTGTGGGGTGGCGCAAGCCGGGACGGCCGAGGAACGCTCGGGCCGGCTGGACGGGACGCCAGCCGGTGTGCGATGCTGCCGCCGCTGCTGGGGTCGAGAACTGCGTTGCGTCAGGGTGGGCCGGCGGCGCCCTCGCCCCCAGGAGTAGTCGCCTGGAAGCCGGTGGCTGGGTTGGTGAGTTGGATGGAGGGGGAGTTGTGTCTGACGTGCTGGTCGAATCGCCGCGCCTCCTGGGGCTGATCGCGGCCGATGTGGCTGTCGAGCGATTGGGTGGCGGCACGATCTGGGCCGAGGGTCCGGTCTACTTCCGTGAGGGCGACTTCCTGCTCTACAGCGACATTCCCAACGACCGGATGATGCGCTGGTCGGCGGCCGACGGACTGACCGTCTATCGACAGCCGGCGACGTATACCAATGGCCACACGCGCGACAACCAGGGTCGGCTGGTTAGCTGCTCGCACGGCGCCCGCCGCGTCCATCGCACCGAGCCAGACGGCACAGTGACAGTGCTGGCCGACCGCTACCAGGGCCGGCGGCTGAACTCGCCCAATGATGTCGTTGTCAAGTCCGACGACACGCTCTGGTTCACTGACCCGTTCTACGGCATCAAGAGCAACCTCGAGGGCCACCAGGCGCCGCGCGAGCAGCCGGGCCAGTACGTCTACCGCTTCGACCCGGCCAGTGGCAACCTGACCGTCGTCGCCGACGATTTCGAGATGCCGAACGGTATCGCTTTCTCGCCGGATGAGGCATTGCTCTATGTCGCCGATACCGGCTTGAGCGAGCGGTCGGATGGCCCTCGCCATATCCGCGTCTTCGACGTGGTGGACGGGCAGCGGCTGGCCAACGGGCGGCTGTTCGCCACCTGCGACGCCGGCATGTTCGACGGTTTCCGGCTGGACACGCACGGCAACCTCTTCACCAGCGCCGGTGACGGGATTCATGTCTATGCGCCGGACGGCGAACGCCTCGGCAAAATCCTGATCCCAGAGAAGGTCGCCAACTGCGAGTTCGGCGGCCCGAGTGGCGACCAGTTGTTCGTGACTGCCAGCAGTTCGCTCTACCGCGTTCAGTTGACGACGCGCGGCGCAACCAGTGGGCGCGCCTTCGCGGCGTAAGCAAACCACGCTGCGCTGTCACTGGCGCCGGTGAGCGGTCACCGTGCCCTACCGGCAGGTTGCCGGCTGTCTACCGATCGGAAGGCGGTGGCAGTGGCCAGCCCGAGCAGCAGCGCCGCGGCGATGCTGGTCAGCGAGGCTGGCAGCAGCCGGCGCGACGGGACTTCCGGCGCCGGCGGCAGGTTGTAGACTTCCGGCCGATCGAGCAGCAGGAAGAAGCAGTTGAGGCCGCCGACGCCGCCGGTCGCGCCAGGGCCGCCGGGGTCGCCGTAGAGGTAAGCGTCGTCCTGGCCGGCGGCGCGCAGGTCGCCGACGCGCTGACGCGCCCGGTCGCGCAGGGCGTCCACTGGCCCGAACTGAATCGAGTCGGTCGGGCAGACCTTGGCGCAGGCTGGCTCCAGGCCGGCGGTGAGCCGATCGTAGCAGAGCGTGCACTTGTGGGCCTTGGCGTCGGCGTGCTCGTCGAGGGTGATGACGCCGAACGGACAGGCCGGCACGCAGTAGCCACAGCCATTGCAGATGTCCGGCTGGATCAACACCGTGTCGAACTCGGTCTTGACGATCGCGCCGGTTGGGCACGCTTCCAGGCAGCCAGGCGTGGTGCAGTGCTTGCACACGTCCGACATCATCAGCCAGCGTCCCTGGCCGCCACGGTTGAATTGCTCGATGAAGGCGACGTGGCGCCAGGTCGTTGCCGACAGCGCACCGGTGTTGTCGTAGCTGGCGCCGCTGAGCGTCAGGCCGTCGGCCGGCAGGTTGTTCCACTGCTTGCAGGCGACCTCGCATGCCTTGCAACCGATGCACAGCGTCGTGTCGGTGAAGAAACCGTAGCGCTCGCCCGGCCGAATGATTACCCCGCTCGTCCGCGCCGACTCATCCTGCAACAGCCGGCGGATGCTGTCGGCGGTGACGACCCGATCACGGTCCATTGCGCGTCTCCTGCGGCTGGCGAGATGCGAGCGCGGCTCCCCCGCCAGCCACGAGGCGGCCGGGCGTCACCTGACAGGTGAGAACCTTGCCCTCGTGGATCATCGTGTTCGGGTCACCGACGATGGCGATCAGCAGGTTGGCCGACGCGCCGGTGGCGAGGCCGCGCTCCCCGAAGTGCCAGGGCAGGCCGACCTGATGTACGACGCGCCCGCCGACATGCAGTGGCCGCAGGCGGGCCGTCACCAGCGACCGCGCCTCGATCTGGCCGCGTGCGGTCGCGATCGTCACCCAGTCGCCGGCGCCGACATCGAGCCGGGTGGCCAACACCGGATCGATCTCGACGAACAATGTCGGCTGCAACTCGGCCAGCCAGGGCACGTAACGCGTCATCGTGCCGCCGGTGTGGTGCTCGGTCAGGCGATACGTCGTCAGGATGTGAGGGTAGGCCGGGTCGTCGACGGCGTGCAGCGGGTTGTCGGCGCGCGGGACCAGCAGTGCCGCCGGGTTGGCCTGCTGGCGGTAGAGCGGATTGCGCACCGGCGTCTCGACCGGCTCGTAATGCGCCGGCAGCGGGCCGTCGCGCAGGCCGGTCGGCACGAACAGGCGGCCGACACCCTCGGCCAGCATCCCGAACGGGGCCTGGCCGGAGTGGGCGTCGATGCCGGTCGCACCGGGCGGCGGCTGATAATCGGGCGGCTTGACGAGCGGGAAATCGGGCACGTCCGGCCCTGACCACTGGCCGGCTACGGCGTCCCACCAGAGATAGCGCTTGCGCTCCGACCAGGGCGCGCCGTCGGGCCGGGCGGCGGCGCGGTTGTAAAGGAGGCGGCGGTTGGCCGGCCAGGCGAAGCCCCAGCCGAGGTGCGTGCCGGGACCGTCCGGGTCATCGGCCTGGCGGGCGCGGGCACGGTTGACGTCCGGCGCTGGCATGATGCCACTGTAGATCCAGCAGCCGCAGGCGGTGCTGCCGTCGTCGCGCAGCGCGGCGGGCCCGGGAACCTGGATGCGGTTGGCCCAGTCCTCAGCCCAGGTGTAGCCGTTGATCTCGCGCAGGATGGCCTCGGCGCTCGGCTCACCGTGCGGGCCGCTGGTCGGGTAGTTCCAGGTCAGGTCGAGCAGAATCTGGTCGCGAGTGGTGTAGGCAAGTGGCGGGCTGCCCTCACCCCCAGCCCCTCTCCCAGGAGGGAGAGGGGAGTTGATTCCCTCATCCCCCGCCCCTCTCTCAGAGGGAGAGGCAGGAGCAGTTCTCTCTCCCTCTGGGAGAGGGCTAGGGTAAGGGTCTTCCCCCCGCGCCAGTGCAAGCGCGCGCAGCCGCCGACCCAGCTCGTAGATGAACCAGCTCTCCGAGCGCGCGTCACCCGGTGGCGAGACAGCCTGATCGTGATACTGCACCAGCCGGTGGGTGTTGGTGTAGGAGCCATCCTTCTCGGCCGTCAGCGCGGCCGGCAGCAGGAAGACCTCGGTCTTGACCTGGTCAGGCCGCACCTGCCCGCCGGTGACCTCGGGCGCGGCGTACCAGAAGGCGGCCGTCTCGTTCTCGAAGGGGTCACGCACGACCAGCCAGTCGAGCTTGGCCAGGCCGCGCCGGACGATGGCCGTGTTGTGGCCGCCGACGGCCGGATTCTGGCCGAGTAGAAAGAAGCCCCTGATCGCGCCGTCCGCCATCGCCAGCATCATCGCCTCCTGCGAGTGGTCGCCGGTGATGCGCGGCAGGTGGCCGAAGGCGAAGTCGGTATCGGGCCGAGCGGTGGCGCCGTACCAGGCCGTCAGCAGGGACACGATGTAGGCCGGCATGGCCGCCCACCAGCCGGTCGAGCTGGCCTCGGCGGTCAGGTAGGCATCGAGCGTGCGGTGCTCCGGTCGATTCGTCGGCATTGGCAGGTAGCCGGGTAGCAAGTTGAAGAGGGTCGGAATGTCGGTGCTGCCCTGGATGGTCGCGTGACCGCGCAGCGCCAGGATGCCGCCGCCCGGCCGGCCGATGTTGCCGAGCAGCAGTTGCAGGATGGCGGCGGCGCGGATGACCTGAACGCCGGTCGTGTGCTGCGTCCAGCCGACCGCGTAGCAGAGCGCGCTGGTCCGCTCCGGTCCGGAGTTGGCGGCCAGCGCATCGACGACCAGGCGCAAGGTCGCGGCCGGCACGCCACACGTCACCTCGACCATCGCCGGCGTGTAGCGGGCGAAGTGACGGCGCAGCACATTCAGCACGCAGCGTGGATGCCGCAGCGTTGGGTCGATGCGTGGCGCCGGCGGCGCGTCAGCGCTCTGCATGCCCTGGGCAGCCGAGGCGTCGGCCGCGTTCGCCTGGTCGGCCGCCGCTCGGCCAGCCGGCTCATACTGCCAGGAGGCCGGGTCGTAGGTGGCGCTGGCCGGGTCGAAGCCCGAGAACAGGCCATCCAGATCGTCGGTATCGCGGAAGTCCGCGCCGACGACATAGGCGGCGTTGGTATAGGCCAGCACGTAGTCGCGGAACCACAGGTCGCGGCTGAGGATCTCGTTGATCAGTCCGCCGAGAAACGCGACATCGGAGCCGGCGCGCAGCGCGACGTGATGATCGGCCAGCGCCGAGGTGCGGGTGAAGCGCGGGTCGACATGAATGACGGTCGCGCCGCGCGCCTTGGCCTGCATGATGAAGCGGAAGGCGACCGGGTGCGCCTCGGCCATATTGCTGCCCTGGATCAGGATGCAGTCGCTGGTGGCCAGGTCCCACTGGGTGGTCGTCGCGCCGCCGCGGCCGAAGCTGGTGCCCAGACCGGGCACAGTGGCCGAGTGTCAAACACGGGCCTGATTCTCGACCCAGACCATCCCCAGGCCGGCGGTGAACAGCTTCTTGATCAGGTAGTTCTCTTCGTTGTCGAGCGTCGCGCCGCCGAGCGAGGCGATGCCGGCGCACTGGTTGATCGGCGTGCCGGCGGCGTCGGCCGCGCGCCAGGTGGCGGCGCGTGTCTCATCGACGAGGCGCGCGATGCGGTCCATCGCCCAGTCCAGCGGCCGGTCCTCCCAGTGGTCGGCGTGCGGCGCGCGGTACTTGACCGTCGTCACCCGCTGCGGATTGACGGTCAGGCCGAAGGTGGCGGCGCCCTTGGGGCAGAGCGTGCCCTGGTTGATCGGCGAGGCCGGATTGCCCTCGATGTTGATGATCTGATCGCCACGCACGGAGACGAGTTGGGAGCAGCCGACGGCGCAATACGGACAGACCGATACGACAACGCGGTCGGCGGTCGCCAGCCGCGGCTGCCAGGCATCGGTCGCCGTCGAGCGGCCAGCGGCGCCCATGCCCAGGTCGGCCAGCCAGCGCATCGACGCTGCGTCACCGAGCGCCTGCCTCAAGCGGTTGAGGGAGCGGACCATGCTGGGCCTCCTGCCAATCGCGGGTGTGGCGTGCCGACGCGGCGCAGTATACCGGATGGGGGCTGGTGGGGGTTGAACCATATCGCCCAACGCTAGCTGCTATGATCTCGCTGAGTGACCGGCGCCGGTCGCCCAGGACGGAGAGAGCAATCCGCACTGCTTGGACCGTTACCATCACGCCGCCGTGGCCTAGCCCGGCCGCGCCAGGCGGCCAGGCGTGAGCCGGTCGACCGCGACGCGCGTCGCGCCCCCGGCCGTCACGGCCGCGCCCTGGTCGGCCTATGCGATGGTGCTGCTCACGACGCTGATCTGGGGAGGCACGAATGTCGTCTCCAAGATCGGCGTCGGCATGGCGCCGTTCGTCGGGCTGGCGGCGACGCGTTTCGTTATCGCCGCCGCTTGTTTCGTCCTGCTGCTGGCGCTGACCGACCGGCGCGGCTTCGCGGTGGGGCGTGGCGACTGGACGCTGTTGGGCTTGCTCGGACTAACCGGTGTCGTCGCCTCGAACCTGCTCTTCTTCTGGGGGCTGACACTCGCCCCGGTGACCGACGCCGCCCTGATTGCAACGGCTGTCTCGCCACTGGCGACGGCGGCGCTGGCGACCATCGTGCTGGGCGAGCGCTATACGCGCCGGCAACTGCTGGGCATGGGCGTGTCGCTGCTCGGCGTCGTCGTCGTCATCGGCGCGGCCGGGCTGGATCCGACCGGTGGTGTGCCGCGCCTCATCGGCGACGGCTTGATGATTGCCTCCTCCATCTGCTGGTCGGTGTACACGGTGCTGGGCCGGCGCGCGCTGGCGCGCTTCTCGCCGCTGGCCACGGTCATGTGGGCGACCGTCCTCGGCGCCGTGCCGCTGGTCGTCGTCGCCATGCCGGCGGGATGGGAGTGGCTGGCGGCGGCCTCGCCGGTGTTGTGGGCGGCGATTCTCTACCTGGCGCTGCTGGGCAGCGTGGTGGCCTTGCTGACCTGGTCGTGGTCAGTGCGCGACCTGGGCGCGGCGCGGGCCGGCCAGTTCACCTATCTGGTGCCGATCTGGGCCTTGCTGCTGGCGGCGCTCGTGCTGGACGAGCGGCCGCTGCCGCTGCAACTGGTCGGCGGTGGGTTGGTGCTGGCTGGCATCTGGCTGGCCAACCACGTCCGCCGGCCGGCCCGCGCCGCTGGCGCGACCGGCTGACCAGCGCACCGGCACGACCGCCGGCGACCGGACGTCATGGCAGGAGGCGACGATGACGACCCGTACGATCCGGCTCGGAACGCGCGGCAGTGCGCTGGCGCTGGCACAGGCGCGCTGGGTGGCCGATCAGCTCGCGGCCGCTTGGCCGGGACTGGTCGTCGATGTGCGCATCATCACCACCACCGGCGATCGCAGCCAGGCGGCCAATACGCCGCTGGTGGCCATCGGTGGCCAGGGCGTCTTCGTCAAGGAGATCGAGCAGGCGCTGCTGCGCGACGAGATCGACCTGGCAGTGCATAGCCTGAAAGACATGGCGACGCGATTGGAGCCGGGGCTGGCGCTGGCAGCCGTGCCGCCGCGCGAGGACGCGCGCGATGTCCTCATCTCCCGCCACGGTCTCCCGCTGGCGGCGCTGCCGCCGGCGCCGCGCATCGGCACCAGCAGCGTGCG